>CAIJLV010000018.1 GCA_903821635.1 uncultured Verrucomicrobiota bacterium
CACGCTCCAACTGCGGCCGATCCGCCAATTATTCCTGCTAAGGTAACTGTTCCGCCTGCGCATATCGTTTGATTGATTCCTGCATCTGCAGTAGCAATAGGATTTACCGTGATCACAACTTGGTCGCTCACAAATGGACAAGGTCCCGATGGATCATCCGTTGTAAGTGTTAGGGTAATTGTGCCACTGGTAATTGTTGGGGTGTAAACCGCAGACATGGAAGTCGAACTCGAAAAACTACCCGAAGAAGCGCTCCACGTTCCAACTGTTGCCGATCCGCCAATTGCGCCTGCAACCAAGGTCGGTTCACGTCCACCCGCCGCTGTTTGGCGCGGTCGTGTGCGCCCGCGGCAGCCGCGGCCGCAGCGGCAGCCGCCACGACGGAGGGGAGTTGGGGCGGCTTTTCGTAGCGGATCCGCGCGTCGCGATGCGCGGGATAATCGAGGTGCGCCACGCCGGCCGGGGTTTGCAGGTAACCGTGGGCAAATTTCCCGCCGATCAACTCGGCGATCAGTTCAAAACCTTCGGCCGGAATCAGGTTCTTGGTCACATCCATCGTCTCATGCCGGTAAAGAAACGAGAGCATCATTTGCTCTTGGAGTTTCACCGGTCGGATGATGACTTGGCGGACCGATTTGTCGGAACTACGCGGCCCGGCCAAGGTAATGCGCAGCAGTTCGCCGTTGAGCCAAGCCTGGTGGACGAAGTCGATCCAATCCGTTTTTGCGTCGAGTGACACTAGGGCCAGAGAGTCCCCGACAGATCCCCCGGTAAGCAAGCCGGGCGTGCGGGAAAGCTCGGCCGGACCGCCGGACGCACCTCGAAAGCGTGCGGTCAGGCGGCTCCGGCGGGCGGTCCGCTGATTTTCCCATCGGCGCGCTGGGGGCGAAGCCGTTATACCAACCGCGGTCCTCGCCGCCCGCGTGAAAACGCTCAACACTTACATCCTGCGCCAGTTGCTCGCGACGGTGCTCCTCACCGTCGCGGTGTTCACCTTCCTGCTGTTGGTCGGCAACGTGCTGTCGGACATCTTTGAACTGGTCGCGAGCGGCAAAGCGTCGTTCGGGCTCATCAGCCGGGCCCTGCTCCTGCTCGTGCCATTCGTCCTCGTCTTCTCGCTGCCCATCGGCCTGCTCACCGCGACCTTGCTGTTGTTTGGCCGGCTTAGCGCGGACCAGGAACTCACGGCCATCCGTGCCAGCGGCATCAGCCCGGTTCGCTTGGCGGTCCCGGCCCTCGCCTTTGCGCTGGTGATGTCGTTGTTATGTGCCGCCTTCAACCTGAAGCTGGCGCCGGAAGCCCGGGTGGAGTTCAAGCAACTGCGCGACTCCATTCTGCTGGAACGGGGCGCTGCGCTCCTGACCGATGGCCGTTTCATCGACCTCGGCAACGTGACGCTCTACGCCCAAAAGGTCACCGGCCTGAAGATGAGCGGCGTGCTCATTTACGGCGCGACCAACGTGGTGGCCGACGGCCGGACCAACCTCGTCCGCAACCTGGACGTCTATGCGCCGGAGGCAGAACTCCAAGTCAACGCCTCCGGTCGGCCGAGCGCGCTACTCCTCCACCAAGTGCAGGGCCTTTTCCTTAGCGGCGGCGAATGGCAGTCGCTGTTCAAGGAAAGCCACCTGGAACCCATCAAGGACTTCAAGGACAGCGGCCACCGCCCGCCCCGTCTCAGCGACATGTCCCTTACGCAATTACTCGCCGAACGCCACCGCCTCGGGCGCGCTGGCGGCCGAGTGACCCCCGTGACCGTGCAGATCCACCGCAACCTTTCGTTTTCGTTCGCCTGCCTCTGTTTCACCTTGGTCGGGCTGCCTCTGGGCGTGCGCGCGCACCGCCGCGAGACCAACATCGGCCTCGCTCTCGCCCTCGCCCTGCTCGCGGCCTACTACAGTTTTCTGCTCCTCGGTTCGGCCTTGGACACCAGACCGCACCTGCATCCCGAACTCATCGTGTGGCTGCCGACGGCGCTGTTTCTGGCCGTGGGCGGGGGGCTGCTGTGGCGGTTGAACCGCCAGTAAGCGGCCGCCTCCAACCCGGTCCCGGGATAGGACGCCCCCGGAATCAGGCACCGCTCGCGGCTTGACCAGATTTCCTCGAATGCCAGACGCTCAACAGCGTCTTCGAATTCCCCATGAACACGTCGTCCGCCACCACCCGCCGGGACTTTCTCCGGACCTCTTCCACCGCCGCCGCGTTCGCGCTGGCGGCGCCTGGCATCCTCGTTCGCCAATCGGCCTTTGCGGCCAACAGCGACACGCTGAAAATCGGACTCGTCGGCTGCGGCGGCCGCGGCACCGGTGCCGCGGGCAACGCCCTGACCGCCGACAGCAATTGCGTGCTGACCGCCGTGGCCGATGCCTTCCCCGAGCAGGCCGGGGGCTCGTTGCGCGGGCTCAAGGAGCAGTTTGGCAATCGCATCCAAGTGACGCCTGACTCCACCTTCATCGGCCTCGACGGCTACAAGAAGGTCATCGAACAAGTGGACGTCGTGCTGCTGGCCTCGCCTCCGGGATTCCGCCCCAAGCACCTCCAATACGCGGTCGAAAAGGGCAAACACATCTTCTGCGAAAAGCCCGCCGCAACCGATCCCGCCGGCATTCGCGAGGTCATGGCCGCAGTGGCCATGGCAAAGCAAAAGAAGCTGCACTTGGTCTGCGGCTTCTGCTGGCGCAGTGATCTGCCCCGCCGCGGGCTCTATCAACAAATCCACGACGGCGCCCTCGGGGAAGTGAAGAGCGTTTACGGCACCTACCTCACCGGTCCGGTGAAACCGATGCCCGCCGCCACCACTCGCAAGGCCGGGGTCAGCGACTTCGAATGGCAGCTTCGGAACTGGATGAACTTCTCCTGGCTCGCCGGTGATGGCTACGTCGAGCAGTGCATCCACACCGTGGACAAGCTCGCCTGGACCATGATGGACAAGCCCCCGTTGAGCTGCACCGCCACCGGCGGCCGGATGATTCCGAACAACGAAGGCAACATCTACGACCACATGACGGTCGTTTACAAATACCCGAACGGTGTCCATGCCACGATCGCCCAGCGCCAGATTCCCGGCTGCTACAGCGACAACTCCGACTACATCGTCGGCTCTAAGGGCTTTGCCCGCAGCGGCTGGAACAACCCCGAAATCCGCGGCGAGAAAACTTGGCGCTACTCCGGCGAGAAGCCCGACATGTATGTCGTCGAGCACCAGGACCTCTTCCGGGCCATCCGCGGCCAAGGCGCGTATCGCTTCGACGGCGACTGGCTCGCGACCAGCACGCTGCAAGGCATCATGGGCCGCATGGCCGCCTACACCGGCCAAGAAGTCACCTGGGAACAGGCGCTCAACTCGCAGGAAAAGCTCTCGCCGGACGGCGAATGGGCCATGGACATGAAGCTCGACATCATGCCGCTGCCAATCCCAGGCCGCTACAAACTGATCTAAGGTCCACCGGCCGAGATCATGACCGCTTGCTGAAACATCGGGCCGCCCACGCCGGGCGGCCCTTTTCACACACCGCCAAAATTCCTTTCCATGAACCGCCGCCACTTCCTCCAACTCACCGCCACCGCCGGTGCGGTCGCCACCGTTACTCCGCTGCTCACCGGTTGCGCCACCGCCGCGCCGAAATCCCCAATCCCCGTCTCGCTCGCCAAGCCCGGTAAACGGCGCATCCGCAAGGGCATCATGTGGGGCACCGTCGGCGCGCCCGGTTCGGTGATGGACAAGGCCAAGGCGGTCAAGGAAGCCGGCTTCGAGGGCGTCGAACCGATGGGTGGCATGGACGTGGACGAAATGCTCCGCGCCCTCGACGCCACCGGGCTCAAGGCCGGGAGCGTCTGCTGCCACACGCATTGGGCCAAGCCGCTCTCCGACCCGAACCCCGAAGTCCGCAAGGTCGGTCTCGAAGGCCTGAAGCAATCGCTCCGGGACGCCAAGCACTACGGCTCCCCTTCCGTGCTACTCGTGGCGGCGGTGGTGAATGAGAAGGTCTCCTACGCCGATGCCTACGTGCGTTCGCAGGCGGAGATCCGGAAGGCCATCCCGCTCGCACAGGAACTGGGCGTGAAGATCAGCATCGAGAACGTCTGGAACAACTTCCTGCTCGGGCCCATCGAGGCTGCCCGTTATATTGACGAATTCGAGTCGCCCTTCGTCGCGTGGCATTTCGACATCGGCAACATCATCCACTACGCGTGGCCCGAGCAGTGGATCCGCATCCTCGGCCACCGCATCCAGACGCTGCACATCAAGGAATACAGCCGCGCCAAGTCCGACAAACAGGGCAAGTGGGCCGGCTTCGACGCCGAGTTCCTGAAGGGCGACAACAATTGGCCCGCGGTGATGAAGGCGCTCGACGACATCGGCTACGACGGCTGGGCCATCGCCGAACAGGGCGGCGGCGGCTCGCTCGAAGGGCTGAAGAAGCTCAGCGGTGAGATGGACCGGATTTTTGCGATGTAAGCGAGGCGGCGAAGACGGCTGGCTCACGCAATGGCGCGAGTTCCACTCCATCATTCATACCCATACAAACTCCCAACCCCGCGGTGTCATCCGTTTCGACGAGCTTTTCCGTCGCACCGGATGCACTCGCCGAAAACCGCTTCGTCTGACCGCCCCCAGCCGGCTTCACGCTGGCTCGGGGTTGCCCTTCGCACCCCGACGCCATGGTGCGGGCTACACCCGACAATCTGCCCGGAGCCGGCCCCGTCGCCCGCCGCTCACTCGGGCGACGGAAATCCGGCCGCCCCCAGCACCGTCAGCGAACGGGGACGCACCTCGAAGCGGGCCGGCGTCATCCCCACCACCTCGCCGTCGATCGCCAGCGGTTGGGGCGGATCGGCCTCCAGTTCCATCCAGGTGCCCCGGAAGAAGCGGACCCTAGGGTGCCGGACATGGGTGCCGCGGAGCAGCCGGCCAAACTGCAGCGCGAGTTCCAGCCGGCCCACCGCCTCGATCAGCGTGAACTCC
>CAIJLV010000019.1 GCA_903821635.1 uncultured Verrucomicrobiota bacterium
CCGGGGTTGGTCAACGGAATCATGGCCAGCCCCGGAGGGGCGAAAGAACCTTCTGCCGCTCCTGCCGGAGCTGGGGATGCCTTGGCCAATTCAACCCCGGGTTCACACCCGGGGCTACTTTCTATCGCGCCTCCGGCGCTTTCGACCGGCTCCGCCTACGACCGGCTCATAGACCGCCTGCTCACCTCGCCCCGCTTCGGCGAGCGCCTGGCGTGGGACTGGCTTGAGGCCGCGCGTTACGCCGACTCCAATGGCTACCAAGGCGACAGTGAGCGCACCATGTGGCCGTGGCGCGACTGGGTCGTGGATGCCTTCAATCGCAACCTGCCCTTCGACCAGTTCACCGTCTGGCAGCTGGCCGGTGATCGCCTGCCGCTGGCGACGCACGAGCAGCGCCTCGCGACCGGCTTCCTCCGCAACCACATGATCAACGGCGAAGGTGGCCGCATCGCGGAGGAGAACCGCATTGATTACCTCTTCGACCAGACCGAAACCGTCGCCACGGTGTGGCTCGGCGCGACCTTCAACTGCACCCGCTGCCACGACCACAAGTTCGATCCCTACACTCAACGCGATTACTTCAGCCTGTTGGCCTTCTTCAACCAGACCCTCGTAGACGGCGGCGGCGGCAACCCGCAGTCCCCGCCCAACCTCGCCGTGCCCTCACCGGAGCAGATCCGCCGGCTCGGTGACCTCGAGGCCAAACTGGCCTCGGTGATCCGCGCGACCGAGCAGTTCGAGGCGGCGAAGTTCGCCCGCGAATCCGGCAAGTCGCTGGAAGCCGCGACGGCGGCCAAGGCTTTGCCCAAAGAAATTCTCGAACAGATCAAGGTCGCCCCGCGTGATCGCGACGGCGGCCGCCTGGAGAAGCTGGCGGCCCACTGGCAGGAAACTGATTCCGCCTACGTCCGCGTGCTCAACGAACAGCGCCAGACCCGCGACGCCCGCGACGCCGTCGCACGCAGCGTGCCCCGCGTGATGGTGATGGAAGATCTGCCGCAGCCGCGCGCCACCTTCATCCTGAACCGCGGCAACTACCTGAAGCCCGGCGCGGAAGCGGCCATGGCCGTGCCGGTCAGCCTCGCGGTTGAAGCCCAGCAGGCGCCGGCGGACCGACTGAGCCTCGCGCGTTGGCTGGTGGCGCCGGAGAACCCGCTGACCGCACGCGTGACCGTGAACCGGCTATGGCAGTCGTTCTTCGGGCTCGGGCTCGTGAAGACAACCGAGGACTTCGGCGTGCAGGGCGAGAAGCCCGCGAACCCGGAACTGCTCGACTGGCTCGCCACCGAGTTTGTCGCGTCGGGCTGGGACGTGAAACACCTCGTCCGGCTCATGGTGACGAGCGCGACCTACCGGCAGTCGTCCAAGGTGACGCCGGCGCAGTTCGAGCGCGACCCGGAGAACCGCCTGCTCGCGCGCGGACCCCGTTTCCGGATGCCGTCGTGGATGATCCGCGACGTGGCGCTGGCCGCCGCCGGCCTGCTCACGCCGGACGTGGGCGGCGCGCCGGTGAAGCCGTATCAACCGGCGGGCGTGTGGGAGGAGGCGACCTTCGGCAACAAGCGCTACGAGCAGGACCACGGTGCCGCCCTGTATCGGCGCAGCCTCTACGTGTTCTGGCGCCGCATCATCGGCCCGACGATGTTCTTCGACGTCGCGAGCCGGCAGACCTGCACGGTGAAGACGCCGCGCACCAACGTGCCGCTGCACGCGCTGCTCACGCTGAACGATCCCGCCTACGTCGAAGCGGCGAGGGCGCTCGCCGAACGGGTGCTGCACGGAACCACGAATGACACCGCCCGCCTCACGCTAGCCTATCACCGCGTGCTGGGCCGGGCACCGAAGGCCGAGGAGGTGAAGATTGCGCTCCGCGGCTTGGAACGGCATCGGCGCGATTACGCGGCGGATCGCGACGCGGCGAACAAGCTGTTGGCCGTGGGCGAAGCGGTCCGCGATGCCAAACTCGATCCGGTGGAGCACGCCGCGTGGACCGTCGTGTGCAGCACGCTGCTGAACCTCGACGAGGCGCTGACGAAGGAATGAATCGAACATGAACCCACTTCACGAACGAGCCCTTCAACTTACTCGGCGCGAGTTCCTCGGGCGCTCCGGCACGGGCTTGGGTCTGGCCGCGCTCAGCGGCTTGTTGGGCCGCGGCGGGCTGCTCGCCGCGCCGGCGACGACGGGTGGCCAACCGCGTTTAGCCGGTCTCCCGCATGTCGCGCCCAAGGCGAAGCGCGCCATCTACCTGTTCCAGAACGGGGCGCCGACGCACGTCGATCTCTTCGACTACAAACCCAAGCTCCAGGCGCTGCACGGCCAGCCGGTTCCCGACAGTTACATCGGTGGCAAACGCTTCAGCACCATGACCGGCAAGGCCGACGGCAAACTACTGCTCGCGCCGGTCGAACCGTTCCACCAGCGCGGCCAGAGCGGCGCGTGGGTGAGTGAGTTCCTGCCGCACACGGCGCAGATCGTGGACGACCTGTGCTTCGTGAAGAGCCTGCACACCGACGCCGTGAACCACGCTCCCGGCATTTCGCTGATGTTGAGCGGCGCCCAGATTCCCGGCCGTCCCACGCTCGGCGCGTGGCTCACCTACGGCCTCGGCAGCGACACGGAGAATTTGCCCGCCTTCGTCGTGATGACCTCGGTGAGCAAGGGCACGAGCTGCGGCCAGATCTTCTACGACTTCTACTGGGGCTCGGGCTTCCTGCCGTCGCGGTATCAGGGCGTGAAGTTTCGCGGCAGCGGCGAACCCGTGCTGTATCTCGGCGACCCGGACGGCCTGAGCCGCTCCACCCGACGCGCGATGCTCGACGACCTAGCCGAACTGAACGAACTCAAGCTGCGCGAACACGGCGACCCCGAGATCGCCACGCGCATCGCGCAATACGAGATGGCGTTCCGCATGCAGACGAGCGTGCCGGAACTCGCCGACCTGTCGCGCGAACCGCAGTCGGTGCTCGACCTCTACGGCCCGAGCGTGAAGGAGCAGGGCACCTTCGCCTACAACTGCCTGATGGCGCGCCGGCTCATCGAGCGTGGTGTCCGCTGCGTGCAGGTGATGCACGCCGGCTGGGACCAACACAACAGCCTGACCACCGAGCTCTACAACCAGTGCCGTGACACGGATCAGCCCAGCGCCGGCCTCGTCGCCGACCTCAAGCAGCGCGGCCTGCTCGACGACACGCTGGTCGTCTGGGGCGGCGAGTTCGGTCGGACGCCGTTCATCCAGGGCAACCTCGACGACCGCAAACGCTGGGGTCGCGACCATCATCCCTACGCCTTCACGAGCTGGCTCGCCGGTGGCGGCGTGAAGCCCGGCTTCACTTACGGCGAGACCGACGATCTCGGCATGAACGTCCTCCGCGACCCAGTCCACGTGCATGACTTTCAGGCCACGATCCTGCACCTGCTCGGCATCGATCACGAGCGTCTGACCTACCGGTTCCAAGGCCGCGACTTCCGGCTAACCGACGTTCACGGCCACGTGGTGAAGCCGTTGCTGGCCTAACACCCTCGCCAGGTAGGCAGGCAAGTCGCGGTTCACACGTCCTGTTCCGAGCGAAACCTCCGCTCGGACTCGGTGATGGGCTGGTCGTTGATGCTGGCGAAGCGGAACTTCATGTAGCCGAGGTCGTCGAATTCCCAGTTCTCGTTGCCGTGACTGCGCCACCATTGCCCGGCGGCGTCGTGCCACTCGTATTCGAAGCGCACGGCGATGCGGTTGCCCGTGAAGGCCCAGAGCGACTTCTTGAGGCGATACTCGTGCTCCTTCGCCCACTTGCGTTTGAGGAACTCGACGACCTCAGCGCGGCCGTGCAGGAACTCGGTGCGGTTGCGCCATTCGGTATCCTCGGTGTAGGCGAGTGCGACGCGTTCGGGGTTGCGCGTGTTCCAGGCGTCCTCGGCGGCCTGAACTTTTTGGCGGGCAGTTTCCTCGGTGAAGGGCGGGAGCGGTGGGCGTGGATTCATGTCAGGATTGGTTCTTCAATTGGGCCTCCAGTTCGGCGATGCGCAGTTTCAACGGCTCGACTGCCGCTTCGACTTCTGCGGCGGTGTAGCGCGGCGTGATGTATTTCGGGCAGTTCCAGTCGAACGAAAGCACGTCGATAAGGAACAGCCGTTCGACGAGCACACGCGCCGCCGGTTCGGCGAGCTGCGCGACGAGCTCGGGATTTTTTCGCGCGTCTTCGACGCGGGCGTGGCCGAGAAGTTTCAGACGCTCGCGGCGCGGATAGTCTATCAGGAACAGCGCGACGCGGTCGTTGGCCGCGAGGTTGCCGGTGGAAAGCATCTGGCGGTTGCCCTTGTAGTCGGCGAACGCCAATTGCGTGGGACTGACCACGCGAAGGAATCCCGGCACGCCGCCGCGATGCTGCAGATAGGGCCAGCCATCTTCGGTGACGGTCGCCAGGTAGAACGAATCGCGCGCCCCGATGAAACTGCGCTCCTCCTCGGTGAGCGGGTCGCGTTCGGGTGCGGAACCCACGACCGCGTGGCGTCCGTAGTAGTTGTCCTGCGCGGCGAGCACGGACGGCGTGAGGACGGTTTGCATGAAGCGCTCGGCCACGTGGGGAGAAGTTGAGAGTTGATCTGGCGGCACTTCACGCCTGCCCGCCGAAGGACAGGTAGTCATCCAGGTCGAGGTAGTCGAAGAGCGACCCGATGTCCGTGCGCCGGGCATCCATCGCCTGGATACGACCTACCAGCCATTCGCGCGTCTCGGTGTCGTTCTCCACAAAGGTCTCCGTCCACGCGCTCCACGCGGCGATCTCGTGCGGCGCCTTCTTCGACTGCGCCTGAAGCCATTGCAGCATCTCGAAATCGCCCGCGCCGGTTCTCACCTGGGCGAGGAAGGCGTCGCCCGTTACGCCGGCGAAGGCGAAGAGGACGTTGTCGAGCGGGTTGTTGAATCTGTAGTCGCTGTTCATGCCGGCGAGCGTGGCGCGGGCTTTGTCGAGGACGCGCGGGAGGATGGTGTAACCACCGAGGCGCACGCGCGGGCTGCGGGGCGGACGTTGGGTCAGGTTGACTGCATTCATCGGTGAGAGCGTGTGGCCCGCGCGGTGGGTTGGGTAATGCCGGATGGGCATACCATCGGCTCATGATCGAACGCATCCGTGCCTTCCTCGCCGTGGTCGCCGAGGGCAGCGTCAACCGGGCCGCCGTGCGGTTGCGCATAACGCAGCCCGCATTGAGCCGGCAGATGAAGTCGCTCGAGCATGAGGTCGGCGGCAAACTGCTTGAACGCGAAGCCAGCGGCGTGAAACCCACCGGCATCGGCCACGCGCTGTTGAAGACGATGCGTCCGGCGGTCGACACCTACGATGCCGCGCTCGCCGAAGTGCGACGGCAGGCGCGCGGGCTGCGGTCGGAATTGCGCGTGGGCTATCTCATCTCCGCCGCGCCCGCCGTGCTTACGCCCGCGCTGGATCGACTGCGCCAGACGCATCCCAGCCTCAAGCTCAAGTTGCACGACATGTCACCCAAGGAGCAGATTGACGCCTTGCGGGCGGGCGAACTCGACGTTGCGCTCACTGGTCAGGAAGGAGCGGTGGCGGCCCGTGACTTTTACAGCCGCAAGCTGTGCTCGCTCGGCGTGGTCGCCGCGCTATCCGCCTCCGATCCGTTGGCAGGGCGCAGAAGCATCTCGCTCAAGGATCTCCAGACGCATGACTTCATCGGCGTCGACGAAGTTGAAATGCCCGGCCGAAACCGCTGGATGGCTGCGGTGTGCCGCACGGCTGGGTTCAAGCCGCGGTTCGCGGTCGTGACCGACGGCATCACCCACGTGCTCTCGCAGGTCGTTTCCGAATCCGCCGTGACGCTGCTGCCCGATTACTTCCGCACCTTCACCCACCCCGGAGCGGTCTTCGTGCCGGTGTCGGATGTGAAGGCGCGCTGGGACTTCATCGTGATCTGGCAGCGCGGCCAGGTGCCGCCAGCGACCAGAGCGCTCGTGGAAGCCTTGGAATCGGTTGCGCGTTCCCTGCCGGGGCAGGTGCTCCCGTGAACCCCAGGCGTTTGCGTGGACCGCGGCAGAAAGGTGCCCACACCCGTGCGGGCACGCAGACCTCCGCGGGCCTGGGGTGAAGCCACTCCTCGCCTGAAGCGGGGCGGGGGCATTCGCGCGCGCCGCTGCGGTGGAACCGCTTCGCGGGCAGCTGCCGCACGAGCTGCTTCATCTCTAGCCTGAAGAGCGACCTTTGGCTCTCGCCCGACCGCCGTCTGGACCAATCCGCTCGTCTCAGCCGGCACGGTTCGGGCAGACGGCAGCGGCTTCGCCTTTAGGATCTCTTGGGCTCCCAACGCCACGCTGGTGGTGGAAGCCAACCCGGACTTGGCCAGTCCAGTGGGGTCGCCGATCGGCACAAACACCCGCGCCTACGGTTCGTGGGACTTCAGTGACCCGGAGTGGATGCGACCTCCGTCTCGGTTCTATCGGGCTCGGCTGCCGTGATGCGTGGCGGTCGCCGGTGAAGCTCCCACCCCACCTGCCCGACATGGGTGAAGCGTGAGTCTTCCGTTTTCACGGAAGCGGCTAGGCCATAGGGTCCGCCCGTCATCCCGCATGATCACCCGCTTCATCCGCTTGGTTGCCTCTGCCGCGCTGCTCGGCACGTTGACGGAACGTCTGCGGGCGGAGCCGGGGGGTGCCGACGCCGAAGCTTTCGAGCGCCGGGTGCGGCCGCTGTTCGTGGAGCACTGCACCGGCTGCCACGGCGCGGAGAAGCAGGAGGCCGGGCTGCGGCTGGATTCCCGGGAGGCGCTGCTCAAGGGCGGCGAAACCGGACCTGCGCTCGTGCCGGGCAAACCTGAGGAGAGTTTGCTGCTGGCGGCGCTGCGCCACCGGGAACCCGCGCCGAAGATGCCCCGCAAGAAGCCCGCGCTGCCGGCCGCGACGATCGAGGACGTGCGGCAATGGATCGCGGCGGGTGCGCCCTGGCCGGGAACCGCGGTGGCAGTGTCCGGCGGGTTCAATCTGGAGGAGCGCAAACAACGCCTGCCCTGGCTGTGGCAGACGCCGCAGCGTCAGGTCGTGCCCGCCGGCAACGGTGCACGTCCGGGTTCCAGTTCGGACCTCGACGCCTTCCTCGACGAACGGCTGCGGGCCGAGGGCCTGACCGGAGCGCCGCCGGCCGACGACTTGGCCTGGCTGCGGCGGGTTCACTTTGTGCTCACGGGACTGCCCCCCAGCCGGGAAACCATGCAGTCGTTTTTGGCCGACTCGACTCCCGGTCGCCGCGAGCGCGTGGTCGCTGCGGGCCTGGCCTCGCCGCACTTCGGCGAACGCTGGGCGCGCCATTGGATGGACGTCGTGCGCTACGCCGAATCGCGCGGCCACGAAGACGACTACGCGATCGCCAACGCGTGGCGGTATCGCGACTACCTGATCCGGACCTTCAATGCTGATGTGCCCTACGACCGTTTTGTCGCCGAGCACGTCGCCGGTGACTTGTTGTCGCCGCGCCGGCATCCAGTCACCGGCGGCAACGAGTCCGTGCTAGCCACCGGCTGGGCGTTTCTCGGCGAAGAAGTCCACAGCCCCGTGGACATCCGGCAGGACGAATGCGAGCGCGTGGACAACAAGGTGGACGTTCTCTCCAAGGCGTTTCTCGGCCTGACCGTTGCCTGCGCGCGCTGCCACGACCACAAGTTCGATGCGCTCACCCAGCGGGACTACTACGCGCTGAGTGGTTTCGTGCTCGGGTCGCCCTATCGACAAGTGCGGTTCGAAACCATGGAGGCCCACGCGCGGGCGCTGAACCAGTTGACGGAACTGCGGACGCGCCACGTCGGGGCGGTGGCCACCGGTTGGGCTGCGGCCCTGCGTCCGCATCTGGCGACGACCGCCGCCGAGTTGCTCAGCGCGCCGCGGTTACTCCAAGGCGAGGCGGCGGAAGCAGTCGCCGCGGCCACGGGCTTGAACCCGAACCGGCTCAAGCTCTGGGCGGAACAACTGAAGCTCGCCGTGAGCAACCCGGCCCATGTGTGGCACCGCTTGGCCCACGTGGCTGCCCGAACCGAGGCGGAGCGGGCGGCCCTAGGCTCGGATCCGCGTTTCGCGGTTTCCCCCGGCGCGCTGACCCTGCCAGCCGGAGCCACCGTGCTCGCCGACTTTACTCGCCCCGCCGGCAGCCCGTGGAAGACCGACGGTCCGGCCTTCGGCTTGCGCCCCCGCGGCGTGGGCGAAGTGCTGCTCGGCGGCCCGGATCAACCCCTGGCCCGCGTGCTGCCGTATGGGGCGGCGAGTCGGGATGCGTTTTGGAACCGGCTCGTGCTGACGCCCGGAACCGAAATGGACTCGGGTTCGCTCGGTGCGGCCGGCCGGGCCGGCAAGACCCTGCTCACGCCCAAAGCCACGCTGGCCAGCGGACGCCTGCACTACCTGCTCCGCGGCCGGGCCCAGGTGTATGCCGGCGTGGATTCGCACCTCATGCTCACCGGTCCGCTACACGGCAGCTTGATCGCCAATTTTGATACCGGCGACCAACTGCGCTGGGTCACCCATGAACTCGGCGCCTACGCGGGCCACCGGCTGCATTTGGAATTTGCCCCGCCCGGTGACGCCGCGCTCGACGTGCTGCTGGTCGTGGAAGCGCCGACCGTGCCGACGTGGCTACCGGTTGAACCTTGGTGGCCCAAGGCGGCGGTTTCTTCGTTTCCCGCGTTGGCCGAGGCCCTGCAAACTGAGCTCACCGCCGTCGTCACGGCGCTGGCCTCCGGCCCGGCCACCGTGCCCCCCCACTGGGCGCCCCTCGCGGACTGGCTGGTGCAAAACGCCAGCCGCTTCGGCGCGTCGGCCACGCCGGCCGCCACCGATTACCTGCGGGAACAGGCCCGCCTCGCCGCCGGAATCCGGTGGGATTCACCCACCGCCGTTTCGTGGGCGGACGGCACGGGCGTGGATGAACAAGTGCTCTTGCGCGGCAAACCCACCCGGCCGGGCGCGGTGGCGCCGCGGGGTTTGCCCGAGGCGTTTGGTCTGCCCCGGATCAACCCGACCGACGCCAGCGGCCGGGCCGGGCTCGCGGTCCAGTTGACCGATCCGGCAAACCCGCTGGTCGCCCGCGTGCTCGTCAACCGCGTGTGGCATCACGTCTTCGGCCGGGGCCTGGTGCCCACAGTGGACAACTTCGGTTTTCTTGGGGAACGCCCCACCCATCCTGAACTGCTCGATCACCTCGCGTGGCAGTTTGTCCACGAGGACGGTTGGTCGGTGAAACGCCTGCTGCACCGGCTGCTGCTCACCGAAGCGTTTGCGCGCAGCAGCCGCACCGACGACGCCCGGGCGGAGGAACTCGATCCGACGAACCGGTGGCTCCACCGCATGCCGGTCCGCCGGTTGGAAGGGGAAGCCATTCGCGACGCGTTGTTGGCCGTTTCCGGGCGCTTGGAGCCGGCCCAGTTTGGTCCGCCCGTGCCCGTGCATCTCACCGAGTTCATCGTGGGCCGCGGTCGGCCGGCGACAAGTGGCCCGCTGGATGGGGGCGGGCGCCGGAGTCTTTATCTCGCGGTGCGCCGGAATTTTCTACCGACGATGTTGCTGGCGTTTGATCTGCCCACGCCGTTCAGCACCGTGGGTCGGCGCAACGTGACCAACGTGCCCGGGCAATCGCTGGTGCTCATGAACGACCCGTTCGTGCGCGAACAGGCGGCGCAGTGGGCCGCCCGACTCCTGCGCGAACTACCCGCCGCGGACTGGGCGACGCGCGTCGCGTGGATGTTTGAAACCGCGTTTGCCCGGCCACCCGCCGCGGCTGAAACGCAGTTCGCGGCGGAGTCCCTCGCCGAACTGCGGGGACTGCACGCCGGCGCACCGGAGGCGGTCGTGTGGGCCGAGTTCGGCCATGCCCTGCTCAACGCAAGCGAGTTCATCTACCTGAAATGAAGCTTCCCCTCCCCGGCTTTCCCGGCGCGCCCTGCTGCGCCAAGCCGCCAATGGCTTTGGCACCGTCGCGCTGGCCGCGTTGTTTGGGCAGGCCGCCCGTGCGGCCCCGACCGGCTCGGGCGCCCCGACCCGGCCACCCCATTTCCCGGCCCGGGCGCGCAACGTGATCTTCCTCTTTATGGAAGGCGCGGTGTCGCAAGTGGACAGCTTCGACTACAAGCCGCTGCTCGCAAAACATCACGGGGAGAATCCGCGCCAGACCATCGGCAAACTGGAGAAGACGCAGTTCGAACAAATCGGCACGGTGATGAAGTCGCCGTGGAATTTCGCGCAACACGGCCAGAGCGGACTCTGGCTGAGCGACCTGTTCCCGCACCTCGCGCGCCGGGCAGATGACCTGTGCCTGATCCGGTCGATGACCTCGGCGTTTCCCGAGCACACGAGCGCGAACTATTTCCTCCACAGCGGGCTCGGCTTGCAGGGCCGGCCGAGCATGGGCGCGTGGGTCGCGTATGGCCTCGGCAGTCCCAATGACAACTTGCCCGGCTTCGTGGTGCTCAACGGCGGCCAGATCCCCTCCGGCGGGCTGGATTGTTTCGGCAGCGGTTTCCTGCCCGCGAGTTACCAAGGCTCCCTGCTCAACGCCAACGGCACGCCGCTCGCCAACATCCTGCCCGGCGAAAAGGAGCCGGTGCAGCAACTCGCCAAACGGCGGCTGGCCGATCGCTTGAACCGCTTGGCGCTCTTTAATTCCGGCGGCAGCGACGCTCTGGAAAGCGCCCTCGCCAACGCCGAACTGGCGGCGCGCATGCAGGTGGCGATTCCCGAACTGCTCGACCTCACAGGCGAATCCGCGGCCACGCAGCAACTCTATGGGCTCGACGCGCCGTATCCGCACACCCGCACGTATGCCCGCCAATGCCTCATCGCCCGACGCATGGTCGAACGCGGCGTGCGCTTCATCGAGTTGACCATTCCCATGGTGGACGGCTTCGCGCGCTGGGACGCCCACGGCGGGCTCGTGAAAAACCACGGCGACAACGCCCGCGCCGTTGACCAGCCGATCGCGGGTTTGCTCACCGATTTGAAGGCCCGCGGGCTGCTCGACTCGACGCTTGTGGTGTTCGCCGGTGAATTTGGACGCACACCTTTTGCCCAAGGTTCCGACGGCCGCGACCACAACGAATACGGCTTCAGCGTCTGGCTGGCCGGCGGCGGCGTGCGGCCCGGCATGGCTTACGGCGCGACGGACGAATGGGGTTACCGAGCCGTGGAAAACCCACTGGAAATCCACGACCTCCACGCGACGATGCTCCACCTGCTCGGCCTGGACCACACGGCGTTGACCTACCGCTTTGGCGGGCGCGACATCCGCCTCACCGATGTCCACGGCAGCGTGGTGAGGGACCTGTTGGCGTAATCCAATCGGGCGCCCCGATCCAGTTTCGGTCCACGGTGGCCGCGACCGAAGCTCGGCTCGGCCTCGAACTGTCCGGGACGGGCTACGAAGGGGGGTGTCTGGACGGGGCGTGGCTCCAGCGAGGGCGCGCCTCTGGCACTGGGACACCGTCATCGCGGTCTGCCACAGATCCCGATTTCCGGCCCTCCGCTCCGCTACCAACCTGGCTGATCGTCCATCGCCTTTCCCGGCGAACCGGCATGGACTATGCGTCATGCCGAAACGTGACTCCGCCCTCCCCGCCGGGAGCGCGGACATTCTTGTCCGCCGCCGCCCCGTCCTCGCCGCCCTCGGGCGAAGCGTCCGCCGCTGGCGTGAGGCCCGGGAACTGACCCAGGAAACACTGGCCGAGAAAGCCGGCCTGGATCCCACCTACATCTCCGGCATCGAGCGCGGCCTCCGCAATCCCGGCATCCTGAATGTCGCCCGACTCGCCAAGGCCCTCCGCCTCACCACCGCCGAGCTCTGCGAGGGAGTGGACGCATGAGCAGCCCAAGCAGAACCGGTTAGGGTCGCGGTGCCTCGCGTCCGTCGAACCCCATCCGCCACCCAAGGTGCCGGACGAAAAGAAAGTGCGGCGCAGCCACACCGTCCCACCTCGGTGGAGGATGGCGTGACGCCTTACCGCACCGGAGCGCCGCGTTTGTGCTGGTGATCGGGGAGAATCTCAGACCAGTTCGGGAATCCCCAGTTCCTTGAGGTAGTTGAATGTAGAATCGTAGAATGCTGGTGAACGAGTTCGATCGTTGGCGTTACCAGGTGGAACGAAGAGAACCATCCCCTGTCGGGCTCGGGTGAGCAAAACGCGATACGCGTTCTTGAGATACTTGCGGTTGTCGGCGTTTTTGATGTTGTTCCAGCTCGAACCGCGGAAGTCGTGGTAATTCCAGCAACTACCGTTGAAACGGAAATCCGCATCCCACGTCACGCAGGTCCAATCGAGTTCCAAGCCCTGCACTTGAAATTCCGTCGCAGCGTCTTCGAGGTAATAGCTGGAGCGAACGTCGTCGCGGTCATTCAGGAAGTAATGGACCGGATCAACGTCCACGCGGATGTCGACCGCGTGCGGCTTGAGACGCATCGCCTTGGAAGACGCAAGTAGGCCGAAACGCTCAGATCCTCGGGAGCGGGAGCGGACCCATGCTTTAGCTTTATCTAAGTCCCGGGCGAGAACGATAGGGA
>CAIJLV010000020.1 GCA_903821635.1 uncultured Verrucomicrobiota bacterium
CCGGGGTTGGTCAACGGAATCATGGCCAGCCCCGGAGGGGCGAAAGAACCTTCTGCCGCTCCTGCCGGAGCTGGGGATGCCTTGGCCAATTCAACCCCGGGTTCACACCCGGGGCTACTTTCTATCGCGCCTCCGGCGCTTCCGACCGGCTCCGCCTACGAGCGCCTCGTGGACCGTCTGCTCGACTCGCCGCACTACGGCGAACGCTGGGGCCGCCATTGGCTCGACGTCGCGGGTTACGCCGACTCCGACGGCTACAGTGACGCCGATCCGCCGCGCCCCTACGCCTACAAATATCGCGACTACGTCCTCCGCGCCTTTAACGACGACAAGCCGTTCGACCGTTTCCTCACCGAACAGCTCGCCGGCGACGAACTCGCACAGGCCACGGCCGCCAACGCCGCTGCCGTCGCCCTCGCCAGCGCCGAATCCCGCGACCTGCTGACCGCCACCGGCTTTCTCCGCATGGGTGCCGACGGCTCCGCCACCGACGCATTGACCGACCGCGACGCCGTGCGCAACCAAGTCGTCGCCGACACCCTCAAGATCGTTTCCACCTCGTTACTGGGCCTGAGCGTCGGCTGCGCGCAATGCCACGACCACCGCTACGACCCGATCCCGCACGCCGATTACTACCGACTGCGTGCCGTGTTCGAGCCCGCCTACGACTACAAACAGTGGCGAACGCCGGGCGAACGCCTCGTCTCGCTCTACACCGACGCGGACCGTAAGAAATCTGCGGAGATCGAAGCCGAGGCGCAGAAGCTCGCCGCCGAGAAGGAGGCGAAGCAGAAGGACTACCTTGCCGACGCGCTGACCAAGCACCTGGAGAAGTTCGACGAGGCCCTGCGCGGCCCGCTCCGCGCTGCCCACGACACGCCGGCCGACAAACGCACGCCGGAGCAGAAGAAGCTGCTCGCCGACAACCCCAGCGTGAACCTCCATCCGGGCGTCCTCTACCAATACAACCAAAAGGCTGCGGATGACCTGAAGGCGCTGGACGCCAAAATCGGCGAGATTCGCGCGAAGAAGCCGGCCGAAGATTTCCTGAGCGTGCTCACCGAGCCGGCCCAGCACCAGCCCATCACCCGCGTGTTCCACCGCGGCGATTACCATCAGCCCAAGGCCGCGGTGCTTCCCGGCGGCCTCAGCGTGCTCAGCACGACGGGCCAGCCCATCGAGTTTCCGACGAACCGCGCCGACCGCGCCACCAGCGGCCGGCGGCTGGCCTTCGCGCAGTGGCTCACCAGCGGCACGAACCCGCTCGTCGCCCGCGTGCTGGTGAACCGCGTCTGGCTGCATCACTTCGGCCGGGGTTTGGTGAACACGCCCGCCGACTTCGGCGCGATGGGCGAGAAGCCGTCCCATCCCGAACTGCTCGACTGGCTCGCCAGCGACTTCGTTCAGCACGGCTGGAAGCTCAAGCGCCTGCACAAGCTGATCCTGACCTCGACCGCCTACCGGCAAGCCTCGCGCCGCGATCCGAAGCAGGAACGGCGTGACCCGGAGAACCGCCTTTACTGGCGCAAGCCGGTCCAACGGCTCGACGCCGAGGTCATCCGCGACGCGGTGCTCGCCACCAGCGGTTCGCTCAACCGGAAACAATTCGGCCCGCCCGTGCCCGTGCGGCCCGACGTGCATGGGCAGATTGTCGTGGGCGAGGACAAGACGACCGGCGACAACAAGATGCCCGTGGAAGGCTCGCTGAACGGCGAGGAGTTCCGCCGCTCGGTTTACGTGCAGGTGCGCCGCAGCCGGCCGCTGGCGCTACTGCACGCGTTCGACGCGCCGGTGATGGAGGTGAACTGCGAGCGCCGCCAGCCCAGCACCGTGGCCACGCAGTCGCTGATGCTGATGAACAGCCAGTTCCTGCTCGACCAGGCCGCCCGCTTCGCCGCTCGCCTGGAAACCGACGCCGGCCCCGACCGCGCCGCGCAAATCCGCCGCGCCTGGCAACTCGCCTTCCAACGTCCGCCCACCGCCGCCGAACAGACCGAGGCGCTCGCTTTCGTGGAACGACAGCTCTCCCACCTCGCGTCGCTCCCGGCTCCCGCCGTGGATGAAAAGGCGAAGAAGGATGACAAGTCTAAGGCCGACCCGAAGCTCACGCCTGAACGACAGGCCCTCACGAATCTCTGCCAGGCCCTGCTGAGCGCGAACGAGTTCCTTTACGTGGATTGAGACCGGGGAGCGCGACTCTCTGAGTCGGGTTAGGTGAACCTCCAATTTCGATGACCAGTCGACTCGCGGCTCGGCGAGCCGCGCTCCCGACGGCGGCCTACTTCAGCGGCATGCCCGGCTCCGGCTTCCCGTTCGTCGTGAGGATCTGGAAGTGGTGGACGCCGGCGGCGAGCGGGTGATCGCTGGTCCACACGATTCGGTGGTCGGGCGTCACCTCGACCATCGAGATGCCGGTGTTGGCCGCGTGACTGCCGACGACGGTGTTGCCGTTGGCCAGGCGCTGGGAGCCGCACGGGTCCTTGAACAGTCCCTTCACGTGGTCGTTGTTCACCTGCCACGCGATTTCGCCGCGGCCGTTGAACTCGACGACCTTGTTGCCGTGGGTGAGCGAGACGAGCGTGTGGCCGTTGTCGAGGCGGATGGCGGTGAAGGGCCAGTTCTCCGCCGGACGGCCACCGAGTTCGGCCAGGTCGGTGCGCAGGACGTTCACCACGCGGCCGTCGGGCGCGTATTCCTTCACGGCGAAGGCGAGCAGGTGCGGCACGACGTAATTGCCGTTGCGGAGTTGCCGGGCCATGCGGGTCTGCATGTGGGTGTTGTCAGTCTCGGGCTGGAGCGGAACGGTGAGCACGACCTGACCCTGCGGATTCACTTCGAGCAGCCGCGGTTTCGCACCCAGTTCGGTGACGAGCGTGTGGCCGTTGTAGAGGCGCTGGGCGGTGCTCAATTCACCGTTGTCCGGACTCCGCCGGTAGCTGAAGACGACCCGCTTTTCCCGGGTCACTTCCTCCACGCGGTCGGCGTAGGCGAGTAGCACGTTGCCGTCGGGCAGCACGAAACCGTCGCGCGAGCCGCCCTGGTATTCCCAACTGGCCTTCCCGTCCTCGCCGATGATGGCGGTCTGGCCGCCGAGCACGAGGTAGGAATGTTTTAGCGCGGAGGGCGCGGGCGAATCCGCGGCGTGAACCCAGCCGAGGCCCAATCCTAGGAGGGAAAGTTGGCCGACGATCCGCACAAGACGGTGGAGCATGGGCGAAGCATCAGGCGGGGGACCGGGGCAACGGAAGCCGATTCTCGCCGGGCCGAAGGAACGTCTGTGTGCCGCGACATAAAGTCCGGTCGTTTGAAACTCTGGGCTTGGGTGAACCCTTTCGTCGGTGGCAGCCTGCCGCACGCTTTCCCATGCCTTACCGCAGTCCGATTTTTGAGCGCCGAACTTTGCTCGCCTTGACGACGGTGAGCTGGCTGTTCGCCAGTGTCGCGGCGGCTGATGCTGGCACCAGCCCAACGCCGGCAGGGCAATCCGCCGCCCCCCATTGGGCCTTCCAACCCGTGCGCCGGCCCGTCGTTCCGGGCGGCGGGCACCCGGTGGATGCCTGGGTGCGCGCGACGCTGCGGACCCGTGGGCTGACGCCGAGTCCGCCGGCCGCGCCCCGCGAACTGCTGCGCCGGATTTACTTCGACCTGACCGGCCTGCCGCCGACGCCCGCCGAGGTGGAGGCCTTTGTGCAGGACCGGGCGCCGGATCGTTTTGAAAAAGTTGTGGACCGGCTGCTCGCTTCGCCCCGCTACGGCGAACGGTGGGCGCGCCATTGGCTGGACGTCGTGCGCTTCACCGAGAGTCAGGGCTTTGAATACGACCGGCCGCGCGACCAAGCCTGGCCTTACCGCGACTACGTCATCCGCAGCTTCAACGAGGATAAACCCTACGACCGCTTCATGCGGGAACAGATCGCGGGTGACGAGTTGGAGCCGGTGACCGGGGCAGGCCTGATTGCCGCGAGCCTGCTGGTCTGCGGGCCGTGGGATCAGGCGGGAAATTCCCAGGCCAACGCCACCCAGCGCGCCCTGACGCGCGAGGAAGAAATGGAGGATCTGGTCAGCGTCGTTGGGCAAACCTACCTCGGCCTCACGATCAACTGTGCGCGCTGCCACGATCACAAGTTCGATCCCATCTCGCTCGCGGATTACTACCGCGTGAAGGCGGTCTTTGATGGTGTGAAGCACGGCGAGCGGTCCATCGAAGGTGCGGCCGAAACCAGTGCCCGCGAAGCCCGCCGCGCCCGGGCCCAGCGCGAACTCGACGCGGCGCAGGCTGAAGTGAGCCGGATCGAGGCCGAGGGTGCCCAACGCGGCGCGCAACACCGGCCGACCCCCGCCCCGGAACCGGCCCCGGTGGCCTTCGCCCAGTGGACCTTCGGGGGGACACCCGCCTACCGCTTGCCCGGTGAATTGAAGGCCGGCGCCACCGTCGAGGGCGGGCGCCTGCAATTGCCGAAGGCCGGGGCCTATTTTCAGACCGCTCCGCTGCCGCGGGACGTGCGGGAAAAAACCCTGGCAGCGTGGGTGACCTTGGCCGACCTCGAACAGGGCGGCGGCGCGGTCATCGCGCTCGAATCGGGTGACGGACAGCAGTTTGACGCGCTCGTCTTCGGCGAACGCCAGCCGAGGAAGTGGCTGGCCGGCAGCGAAGGCTTCGCCCGCACCCGCGACCTTGACGCCCCGGAGGAAGCCGCGCCCCCGGGCACGCTCGTGCACTTGGCCGTCGTCTATTCCGGCGACAACCGCGTGGCGCTCTACCGCAATGGCGAACCCTACGGCGCGCCCTATACCGCGGGCGCCCTGCCCACGTTCAAGGCGGGCGACGCCCGCATCGCGTTGGGCCGACGGCATCAGGGTGGCAGCCGACCCTGGTTGACCGGGGCGATCCAACAGGCGGCGCTCTACGACCGGGCCCTCAGCGCAGCCGAAGTCGCGGCGGCGTTTCGCGCCGGTGGCTGGGTGCCGTCGCTTGCGGAAATCCTCGCCCAATTGAACCCCGCGCAACGGGCCGAGCGGCAGGCCGCGCTCAACCGCATGCAATCGGCCCGCGAGGAAATCGCCGGCGCCGGCAAACCAGGGCGCGTGGCTTACGTCGGCCGCCGCGAGCAACCCGCCCCGACGAAGATCTTGAAACGCGGCGACGTGAAATCACCCGGCGACGTTGTGGCGCCCGCCGGCTTGTCGGCGCTCGCCGCACTCCCGGCAGATTTCGGCCTCGCCCCCGATGCGCCCGAAGGGCAGCGCCGGCTGAAGTTCGCCGACTGGTTGGCCGACCCGCGCAATCCCCTTCCGGCGCGGGTGTGGGTCAACCGCGTGTGGCAGTTCCACTTCGGACAGGGCCTCGTGACGACGCCCAGCGACTTCGGCTTGAGCGGCACCCGGCCGAGTCACCCCGAGTTGCTTGACTGGCTCGCCGCGGAATTCGTCGCGCGCGGT
This sequence comes from uncultured Verrucomicrobiota bacterium, assembly GCA_903821635.1. GTDB lineage: Bacteria > Verrucomicrobiota > Verrucomicrobiia > Limisphaerales > UBA9464 > CAIWAH01. The sequence goes on from CAIJLV010000020.1 coordinate 5,440, forward strand.
TGGAGCGTGAAGGCCTTGCACCGGATGATCGTCACCTCCGCCACTTACCAGCAGGCCGCCGACGCACCGAGTCCGGACGCCCTGAGCGCGGATAACTTTCGCCGGGCCACCGCGCTCGATGCCGACAACGCCCTGCTCTGGCGGTTCACCCCGCGCCGATTGGAGGCCGAGGCCGTGCGCGACGCGATGCTCGCGGTCAGCGGCCAGCTCAACCCGCAGTTGGGCGGGCCGAGTTTCCGGCCCTTCACGACCACGGAGTATGGGGCGACGTTTTACCACCTCTTCGACCAGGGGGAACCTGAGTTCAACCGGCGCACGATTTACCGGATGAACATCAATTCGGGGAAAGAGCCGTTGCTCGACGCCTTTGATTGTCCCGATCCGTCGGTGAAAACCCCGCGGCGCGGCGTCACGACCACACCGTTGCAGGCGTTGAGTTTGATGAACGGCACGTTCGTGCAGCGTCAAGCCGAGGGCTTGGCTGAACGGGCCCAGCGACTCGCGGGGAATGAGCTTTCCCGGGCCGTCGAAACCGCCTACCGGCTCGCGTTGGGGCGGCCCGCCACGCCGGCTGAAACGGCGGCGGCGACGGCCGCTGCCCGAGACCGGGGCTTGGCGAACGTCTGCTGGGTGCTGCTCAATTCCACGGAGTTTGTCTATGTGCGGTGAATCCTCGTGTCCCCCCTCCGCGCCCTTGAATCCGCCATGAATATCGTCCTCGGTGATTCCGCCCCGCTGCTTTCCCGCCGGCATTTCCTGTCGAATACCGCGGGCGGTCTCGGCAGCGTGGCGCTGGCCTGGCTGCTCAGCCGGGAGCAGGCGCGGGCGGCGGGTCCCGGCGCGGTGGGCTCAGCGCGGTTGCCGCATTTCGCGGCCAAGGCGAAGCGCGTCGTGCAGGTCTTCTGCTGTGGCGGCGTGAGCCACCTCGACACCTTCGACTACAAGCCCGAGTTGGAGCGGATGCACGGCAAGTCGCTGGAGGGCAAGGGCGAGAACCTCGGCTTCTTCGGTCAACCGGGGAAGCTGATGAAGAGCGTCTACGAGTTCCGTCGCCACGGTCAGAGCGGCAGTTGGGTCAGCAGCCTGCTGCCGCACTTGGCCGGCTGCGTGGATGACCTGTGCTTCCTCCACTCGATGTCGGCGCAGAGCAACAACCACACGCCGGCCACGTTCCAGATGAACAGCGGGTTCACGCTGAACGGCTTTCCCTGCATGGGCGCGTGGCTCAGTTATGGCCTCGGCACGGAGAACGAAAATCTGCCGGCGTTTGTCGTGCTGCCGGATCCGCGCGGACTCCCCGCGGGCGGTTCCATCAACTGGACTTCCGGCTTCCTGCCCGCGAACCACCAGGGCGTCGCCTTCCGCACCCATACCCGCGAGCCGATCGTGGACTTGCATCCGCCCGCCTCGGTGGGGGCCGACGCCCGGGCGGCCGATCTCGCGCTGTTGGCGGCGATGAACCGCGATTTTGCCGAGGCGCATCCCAGCGACCCGACTTTTGCCGCCCGGCTGCGTTCCTACGAACTCGCGGCCCGCATGCAGCTCAGCATTCCGGAGGCGACCGAACTCACGGGCGAATCGGAGGCGACCCAACGCCGCTACGGAGTCGGCGACGGAGCGAACAAGGGTTTTGCCCGGAACTGCCTGCTGGCGCGGCGCCTGTTGGAACGCGGTGTCCGGTTCGTGCAAATTCTCAACGGCGGCGCCTTCGGCAGCCCGCGCATCAATTGGGACGGGCACGAAAATCTGAAGGAAAATCACGACACCCAGGCCGCGACGATGGACCGGCCCGTCGCCGCGCTGATCCAAGATTTGAAACAGCGCGGGATGTTGGACGACACGCTCTTTGTGTGGTCCACGGAGTTCGGTCGCAGCCCCGCGACGCAGGGGATTGATTCGCCCGGTCGCGACCATCACCCCACGGCGTTCACCTGTTTCCTCGCCGGCGCCGGGGTGAAGCGCGGCCACCATCACGGGGTGTCGGACGAACTCGGCTATTTCGTGGGCGAAAAGAAGGTCACCATTCCCGACTTTCACGCCACGATCCTGCACCTGCTCGGGCTCGATCACGAGCGGCTTACCTTCTACCACAACGGCATCAACCGCCGCCTGACCAACGTCCACGGCGAACTCATACGGGGGGTGCTGGCATGAACAAATCCGGCCAACAACGGGAAATATGTGATGGCTGGCGCGCCCGCCTGACCGGATCGAACAAGTTCGTTGAGACCTTTCAAGTCAGGCATCTCATCCGCTGGGGATGCCTGGCCATGCTGGTCTTTCGCGCCCACAGCACGACTCCGGTGGCGGCGTGGGATTTTACGCAAGGCACGCACGGTTGGGTGGCGAACGACCCGGTCACCAACGCTCGGACGACAAAGGCTGGCTGGACCATGGATGTCAGGGCACCAAACCCCAATCTAGTCGGTCCACCGATGGCTTGGCCCGCGGGACAGTTCGGGCTCGTGACGTTGCGGATGCGTTCCACGGGGGACACCCTCGGCCAGCTCTATCACGGCACGGAGTTCTCGGAATTGCAGAGCCGGGCGTTCGCCGTCCAGCCTGATGGTCAGTGGCACGACTACCGCATTCCGCTCCCGCCCTTGGAACCCGGCTCTAGGCTCCGGCTCGACCCGTGCCATGACGCGGGCTCGGTTGCCGTCGCTTGGATTCGCGTCGAAGCCAGCCCAGAAAGGTTTCGGGAACCGTGGGCCGGTTCGCGGGAACTGAGGGGCAAGAAACTCATCGGTAGCGGTCAATACACCACCGTGGGTGGCGACGCCGCGGTGACCTCACGTTACTTGGCTAGGAACCCGGCCTTCCTAGATTCGTTTCCCTTCGATGGTCTGGTGGTGCCGGCCGTCGTTGAGGCCGGTTGGGCTGAGCGGCTGGGACTCCCGAGCCGCGACTACTTCCTGCACGAATTGGTTTGGAACACGGTCAAACTGTCGCCCGAAGCGTTGGCCTCGGCGGTTACCGATTTGAACTCGGTGCGCTGGGGTGGGGTCACCGACAATTTCCTCAACTACACCCTGATTGACGGCACCCGTGGCCGGTTTACCCCAAATCTGGCGGACGATCACGACTGGGCGATCGTGGAACACAATGCGGCGCTGGCCGCCCGCCTGTGTCGCGAGGCGAAACTCCAGGGATTCTGGCTCGATACCGAGCAATACGTCGACTACCGCTGGCGCACCGCGTCGGGCGTTCCTGAATTCGACCCTAACCAGCCTGCCTCGCTCAAGTTCCCCCTCGGCAAGGACACCCCGGAGGTTCTCCGCCGGCGTGGGGCACAGTGGATCAAGGCGGTCCAAGCGGAGCTGCCGGCGGTGAAGATCATGATCACTTTTGCTTGGTCCCCGGATGCCGATGGATACGGGCCCTTGCAAGGAACCACCGGCTTCCTGAACGGAGTGCTCGACGCCATCAAAGCCCCGGCTGAGTTGATCCACGGCTACGAAAACACGTTCTACTACGGCCAAGGACCGGGGACGCTTCACGCGGTCAATTCCGGGATTCAGAACGGTTTCCCGGGCGACCGCAGCCGCTATGAGGCGGCCCGGGCTTCGATGCGCGGTTGGCGTTCGTTGAGTTCCAATCCTACCAAATATGACGCCTTCGTGAAGGTCGGGATGGCCGCTTGGATTGAGGATGATCCTTGGAATCTATGGGAAGGCTGGCCCAGCGGATCCAAGGAGTCGCTCTGGTCCAACTTGCCGTTGGCCTTGGCCTACAGCGACGAATATGTCTGGGTCTGGTCCGAGCACACGCGCTACGGACAGAGTGGGAGCACGAAACTCAACCCGTTCCTCGCCTCGCTTCGCAACCGGACCTTCAACACCGGACGCGAGGAGGCCAGCGCGCTCACGGAAGATTTCGCGACCGATCCACTGACCCGCGGTTGGCACTTCGATTTCGACATGCTCGCAATCGGCCGAAAGCAGGATTCCGCCCACGCCGTGCCGCTCATGAGCACCGACACCGTGCCGTATGCTTGGGATAGGGCCGCACGCTCGATCCGAGTGCGCGGGGAGCCCTTGCCGGGGCCGGTCGGCCAACGTCGCCGCTACGTGCATTCGATTCAACCAGTGAACCGAAACCAAGGCTTTCACGCCGCGTTGGATTTTCGAGTGGACGCCTTCGGTCATCAATCGGAAGACCCAATCGTGCTGGGGTTGTTCGCAAGCGACCGGCCCTTCGGTAGCAGTTCGCTGACGCTGCAGATTGCTGGGCCGAACCAAATTTGCGTGATGCTGGCGGGCGACTCAGATCCGCAGACCCTTTCGCTCACGATCCCGGGTGGGTTGAAGACGGCCCACACCTACCGTTGGGCGGTGACCTTTGACGGAGCTAACTCCAAGTTGCGGGTGGTTTTGAGCGTGCCTGACGGTGGGCCCTCGTCGCTCGCGGAAGGCTCCTGCACCGTGCGGGCAAGCGCCGGTCCGTTCGCTTGGGATGAACTGGGCCTAGCGTTGCCAGAGGTCGCCCCGAGCAAGGCCACGCCCGACGTCGAAAACCACTACCGCTTAGAAAGGGCGACTTTCGGCCAATGAGTATCAGACCGTCCTGCCCACCGTCGAACCAGATAACGTCCAAGGCATACCGTCAAATGAAGCCCCGGCCGATCAGCTTGATGATCTTGATCGGGACGCTCCTCCGAAGCCTCTCCGTCGAATCCGCCCAGACTCCGCACTGGGCGTTCCAACCCCTCCAGCGGGCCGCCCCGCCGGCGGTCACCAAGGCCGCGTGGTGCCGGACCAGCCTAGACCAGTTCATCCTCGAACGACTGGAGGCCAAGGGGCAGCAACCCGCGCCCATGGCCGATCCCCGCACGCTCATCCGGCGGGCGACGTTCGACCTCACGGGCCTGCCGCCAACCGCGGAGGAGGTCGAGGCGTTTGTCCGCGAATGTTCGGAAGCGGCGAATCTAGAAGGCAGGAAAGCAGGAAGAAATGCAGACGGGATCGCTCGGTCTGCTTCTGGCCTTCCTGCCTTCCCGATTCAATCGTCCGCCTACTCCCGTCTCATTGACCGCCTGCTCGCCTCCCCGGCCTACGGTGAACAGTGGGGTCGGCACTGGCTCGATGTCGTCCGCTACGCCGACACCGCGGGCGAAACCGCCGATTACCCGGTGCCGGTCGCGTGGCGTTACCGCAACTACGTCATCGACGCCTTTAACGCGGACAAACCCTACGACGAGTTCCTGCGCGAACAGATCGCGGGCGACATCCTCGCGCAGCAGGGGCCGCGCGAACGCTACGCCGAGCGCGTCACCGCCACGGGCTACCTCGCGCTCTCGCGGCGGTTCGGCTTCGACTCCGAGAATTACCATCACCTCACGATCCAGGACACGATCGACACGCTCGGCCAAAGCGTCCTCGGGCTGACCCTCGGCTGCGCCCGCTGCCACGCCCACAAGTTTGATCCCGTCCCGCTGGCGGATTACTACGCGCTCTACGGCATCTTCGAGAGCACGCGCTACGCTTTTCCCGGCTCTGAACAGAAGCAGCGGTCCCGGGCTCTGGTGCCGCTGGTGCCGCCGGAGGAATCGCGGCCGAAGTGGCGTGAATTTGAGCACCGCGTCGCCGCGCTGAGGCAGCAAGTCGAACAGGCCCAATTAACGCCGCCCGCCGCTGTGCTGCGCTCGTTGGATGAACTCGACGGCGACTTCGAGTTACAGGCGCCGGCGGCCGGCGGCAGCAAGGGCGTGCTCGTGCCGCCGTGGGTTTACGCCGGCCCGATCGCCGTGACGACGGACGCACAGAGTCCGTTCAAGAATCTGTATCCCCTCGGCCGAGTGGGCGCGAGCGTGGCGGCCGGCACAAATGCCTACCGGCTGATGCAGGCACTGCCCGGGCCGGCTCGGCGGGCCGGGGGGCGGCTCCACGCGAGTTTAGATTTTCGCCTTGGGGCGGCGGCCGGCGTTACCCCCGCGGCGCATCGGTTCTGGCTCGGCGGATCAGCCGGAGCACCGGTGGTGGAAGTTTTGCTGACGGGTGAGGCTGTTACCCTGCGGCAACGCGACTCAGTGCAACTCCTCCGTCCGGTGCAGCCCAACCAATGGTATCAGCTCCAGCTCACGTTGGAACTCACCGCGGGCACCTTCTCCGGCAGCCTTGGGCGCCCGGGCGACGTCACGGAATTTGGCCCCTATCCCTTGAAAGGGAATTGGGCTCTGGGCGGGTCCGCGTTCGGTCTGGATGCTACCGGCCCGGCCGACGGACCGAGGCCCGCCCTCGCGTTTGATAATCTCGCCGTGCAAACCGTGCCCCTGCCGCCCGTGGCGACCCCCTTGCCGACGGTGGCGACGGCGGGTTCGAGGGCTGGAGCGTGGCAACGGCTGGTGGGCGTGGATGGCGATTTTGAACTCCAGACCGCCGCCACGCCGCCGGCCTCGCCGTGGGGACCGGGACCGAACAGCGTGGTGACCATCAGTGCGGCGGCGCAAAGCCCGTTCCGCAACCTCTACCCGGCGGGCCAGCTCGGCGTGCGGTTGCCGAACAGCGGCGCCTACAATGGCTTCGGCCAGACGCTCACGAACCGTTGGCAGGCCGACAAGACGTCGCGCCTGTTTGCGGGCTTCGACTTCCGCGTCGCCGACGTAACGGCGGGCGGCGACGGGTCGTGGCGATTCTATCTCGGGCACGGCCCCGGACCGGCCCCGGCGGTGGAGCTGGGCTTCAACGCCCGCACCTTCTTCCGCCGCAGCGGTGAAGCCCGCGACGCCGTTCGCGCGCTGCAAGTGGGTGAGTGGTATCAGGTGCAGCTCGCGCTCGACCTCAAGGCCCGGAGCTACACCGGCGTGCTCGCGTCGGCGACGGAGCGCACCGAGTTCACGGGGCAATTTGCGGGCAATTGGGATGGGAGTATTGATTACACCTTCATCGACAGCTACGGCCACCTCGGCGGGGTGAAGCCCACGCTGGACGCCGATAATTTTGTGATTCAGGAAACCCCGCTGCCGCCGTTGTCGGCGGCGCCGGTTCAACTCGCGGCCGGGGCACGGGACGCCCGCCGAAGCCAGGTGGCCGAGCTTCGCCGCCAACTCGCGCAAGCGCAGGCCGCCGCGGAACAGGCGCGGCAGGAACTGGAGACGTTGCTCGTCGAGGGTCCGTTTGAACTCACTTACGGCGTCACGGAGGGCACGCCCCGCGCTACCCGGATCCAACTGCGGGGTGAGCCCGAGCGGCTGGGCGAGGAAGTTTCGCGGGGATTCCTAGCGGTGTTGGGGGGCGGTCCACTGCCGCCGGGCACGGCCGGCAGCGGGCGGCTGGAGTTGGCCGAGTGGCTGACGAGTCCGACGAATCCGTTGACGGCGCGCGTGCTGGTCAACCGCGTGTGGCAATATCACTTCGGTCAGGGCTTGGTGAAGACCCCGAATGACTTCGGCACCCGCGGCCAGCGGCCGACCCATCCCGAACTGCTGGACTACCTCGCGACGGAGTTCATCCGCGGCGGCTGGTCCATCAAGGCGCTGCACCGGCTCATCATGACGAGCGCGGTTTACCAGCAGCGTTCCCAGTATTCAGGAATCAGTGACCCGGCTTCAGTAGGCAGTGCTCCTGATGACTGTCCGATCATCCCTGAGACCACGCGTCCCGCCAGAATCACGCCCGACGTCGGGGGCACGGATTACTTCTCCCCCTTCACCCGCCGTCGGCTGGGGGCCGAGGAGACGCGGGACGCGATTCTGCGCGTGAGTGGCACGCTGGATCCGTCGCCGGGTCGCGGCCATCCGTTTCCCCCGCCGACCGGTTGGGGTTTCAGCCAGCACGGTCCGTTTAGTGCCGTTTACGACCATGATCGCCGCAGCGTTTACCTGATGACCCAGCGGATCAAACGGCATCCGTTTCTTGCGTTGTTTGACGGGGCCGATCCCAACGCTAGCACCGCGGAACGCCGCACCACGACTGTGCCCACGCAGGCCCTGTTCTTCCTGAACGACCCCTTCGTCCACGCCCGCGCGGACCAGTTCGCCGCCCGCGTGCTGGCCGCTGCGACCACGGAACCGGAGCGGGTGCACGCGGCCTACCGACTGGCCTTGGGCCGAAACCCGCAGCCGGAGGAAGCCCTGGAAGCCGCGGAATTTCTCGCCGCCTACCGCCGCGAACTGGCGGCGGCCGGGAACGAAGCCAGCGAATCTGCCGGGTGGGCCGCCTTTGCCCGTGTGCTCTTCGGCAGCAACGAATTCCTGACCGTAGATTGAGGCCAACATGAGGGTGACCCGTTCATTCAGAGAAGTGGGTTTATGGGTCAGCGCGCTCAACGACTCATCACCACTCAACTCCAACTCCAACTCAGGTGCCCCCGCGCCCGACCGGGCGCGATCCGTTGCTGAAGCCCCATGAAACCTCCCTGCACCTTTGACCCCCACCGTCGCGGTTTCCTGCGTTCCCTAGTGGGCGGGTCCGCGCTCTTCCCCGGGCTCGTTTCGCAACTCCTCGCCGAGGATGCGGCGCGCTCGGGCGCCGGCGATCCGCTGTCGCCGCGCCCGACGCATTTCGCGCCCAAGGCCAAGCGCGTCATCTTCCTCTATATGAGCGGCGGCGTGTCGCATGTGGATTCATGGGACCCCAAGCCCAAGCTCTTTGCCGACGCCGGGAAGACCATCGCCGTGGACGAGTTCCAAGGTCGCAAAGGTGACTTCAAGATGTTTGCCAAACGGCCGCAGTGGGATTTCCGCCGCCACGGTCGCTGTGGCACGGAGGTCAGCTCGCTCTTCCCGCACCTAGCCGGCTGTGTGGATGACTTGTGCGTGGTCCGTTCCCTGAAGTCGGATCACACCAACCACTACGAAGCGACGCTCGGCCTCCACACAGGCTCCTTCACCTTTGCGCGTCCGAGCCTCGGCTCGTGGGTCAGCTACGGTTTGGGCACGGAAAATCGGAACCTGCCTTCCTACGTCGTCATCGCGCCCAAGACGCCCTACGCCGGCGGCCAAGTGTGGGCGAGCGACTTCCTGCCCGGCGCGCACCAAGGCACGCTGGTGGTGCCCGGGGCGGAACCCGTCGCCAATCTCCGCCGCCGCGTCGCGACCAGCCGGTTGCAGGAGCTGGAGCTTGCCGCCTTGGCGAAGCTGAACCAGCGCCACCTTGCTCCGCGTGCGGCCGACCCGCTGTTGAGTGCCCGGATGAAGTCCTTTGAAACGGCCTTCGGCATGCAGATGGAATTGCCGGACGTCTTCGATTTGTCACGCGAGAGCGACGCGACGCATGCCCTCTACGGATTGGAACGCGGCAGCACGCAGGGCTTCGCCTGGCAGTGTCTGGTCGCCCGCCGGCTCGCCGAACGCGGCGTGCGTTTCGTCGAGCTCATCGATGTCGGCTCCTCGGACAACTGGGATGCCCACGGCGACATGCTCACCCACACGCCGTTGGCAAAGAACGTGGATCAGCCCATCGCCGGCCTGTTGCAAGATCTCAAGCAGCGCGGCCTGCTCGATGACACGCTGGTCGTCTGGACTACGGAATTCGGCCGCACGCCGTTCAACGAATCCGCCGGGCACAAGGGGCGCGAGCACCATCACTGGGTGTTCTCCTCCTGGCTGGCCGGTGCCGGGGTGAAGCCGGGAACCGTCTATGGCGAATCCGACGATTACGGCATCCACGTCGGGCGCAACCCGGTCCACCTGCATGATTTCCACGCGACCATCCTGCACCTGATGGGCCTCGACCATGAACGCCTCACCTACCGCCACACCGGCCGCGACTACCGCCTGACCGACGTGGCGGGCGACGTGGTGCGAGGTCTCTTGGCCTGAGGGCAATTTCCGGAGCGGAAGCCCCCGGCCCGCCGGGTTCACTGCGGCCTGTGCTGGCTCGCCCGGAAAGCGCCCGTTGAAATGGAGGTGCCGGCACCCGTAACGTGGGCCTCACGATGAATCCCGAGCCGGCCAATGGCCGCACCCAGCGACGGCTGACGGCCGCGGCTTTTCTCTTTGCGGTGGCCAGCATCGTTTGGTCGGTCTTTTCCATCCGCACCTGGCTGACCGAGCAGCGGGCGGCCCGCCAAGCGGAGCGGGGCCGCTGGCAGCGCGAACCGGACCTGCCGGAAGCGCCGGCACCCTATCCCACGAACGCGCTGAAGGCCTTCGCCGCCCGCCGCCACTCCACCGCCCCCACCGCGGCCGCGGCCCTGTTTTCCACCACCCAGGTCTGGACGGTGCACCTGAAATTTTCGCCCGACCAATGGCGGCAAATCGAACCTCGCTCAATTGATCCCGTGGAGCGGCGCCAAGACCTCGGCCTGCGCAATCCCGCCGCCTCGCGCAATGGGCTCGCCGGCGTCCGTGGCCTGGAGTTCGACTGGGTCCGGGCCGACGTCGAATTCGAGGAGCGCGGCTTTGCCGAAGCGGCCGTGCGCTACAAGGGCAACGGCACCTACCTGCGTTCGCAACGGGCCGCCAAACGCCCGTTCAAGGTGGACCTCAACAAGTTTGCCCCCGCAGCGGAGTTGGCCGGGCGCACGACGCTGAACTTCGCGAATCTCGTGGCCGACGCGTCGTGCCTGCATGATGCCCTGGGCTACGAGGTCTATCGCGCCGCCGGCGTCCCGGCGCCCCGCACCGCGTATGCCCGCCTGTTCCTGACGACCAACCTCGCGCCCGCCCGCTACTTGGGGGTGTATGCGCTGGTCGAAAATCTCGATCCGGAATTTACCGCGGAGCAGTTCGGCACCCGCGGCGGCGTCCTCTTCAAACCGGTGACGCCCCGACTCTTTGCCGATCTCGGCGCGGAGTGGTCTGCCTACGAAGGCATCTACGATCCCAAGTCTAAACTCACCGCGACCCAAGCTCGGCGCGTCATCGACTGTGCGCGCCTAGTCACCCACGCGGACGACGCCACCTTCGCCGCGCAGGTGGGCGAGTTCATCGAGTTGGACGCCTTTGCCCGCTACCTGGCGGTCACCGTCCTGCTGTCGAGCTACGACGGTTTCCTCAGCAACGGCCAAAATTTCTACCTCTGGCTTTCACCCGAGACGCAGCGGTTCCAGTTCCTGCCGTGGGACCTCGACAATGCCTGGGGCCAGTTTGGCGCCGCCGGCTCGGCGCTGGACCGGGCGGAAGCCAGCATCATGCACCCGTGGATTGGCGAACACCGGTTACTCGAACGCATCCTCGCCCTCCCCGATTTCCAACGCCGCTATCGGGCCACCCTCGACCGGCTGCTGACCGACGTCTTTGTGCCCGCCCAATTGCATCGCCGCGTGGATGAATTGGCCGCCGTGCTCCGCCCGCTGGTGGCCGAGGAATCGACCACCAAACTAGGCCGCTTTGAAACGGCGGTGACGCGCACTCACCTGGAGGCCACCGCCGACGAGGGGCGCGGCTGGGGGCGCAATCGCCCGCCGCAGCCGCTGAAATGGTTCATCACAGAACGCGCCCGCTCCGTGCGCGCCCAATTGGCTGGCCAGAGCGAGGGCGTGCGCCTTGATCGCGGGCGCTGAGGGGGGAGGTAACGCCGAGCCAGAGGTTGAGTCGATTCGAGTGTGTCGGCGCGGTGGGGCCGTTCAACTCCGCCGAACGATTGGGCAATCAGGCAGTTCCAGTCCGGGGGCCAGCTTGCGCGCCAATGCCACGGCTTCCAGATAGGTCGTTCGATCAGCGATGTGTTCCAGCAAGCCCGATGCTTCGACGCCGTAGAGTCCAAACCCCGGCGACCCGAACTCATCGTCGCAGACCTCGTCCGAGCTGGTGAATGCCTCGACACTTTTGTTGTTGATCGGATGGCGGAAGGTGCGGATTCGAAATGCGCGAAATCCGGAACCGATCACCGGATTCTTTGAGCTGACGCAAACTGGGACCGGCAGCCGTCCGTCCACTCGCAGTGGGAGGCCAAGCCGCCACGCCACGCGCAGGCAATCAGCGTCGTCGAAACTCGCCAGCGCCTCGACTCCTGTCGTTGAGAGACACGCGGCGCCAAAGCGGTCCTCCAGATCGTAGGGCCAGACTTCTTCAGTCTCCTCGAAGACAACATGAACGCTGGCCCACACCTCGAATTGATGCCCGATGCGCATCACGACCCGCATGAATTCGTCCCCACCGTTGTAGGTTTCGCTGAGGTTGAAGTCGGGATTGCGGGACTTGTGCTCGAAAACCGCCTTCCACAACGACAGGGCGGCGGCAAAAACGGCGGCTGGATCGGCATCGGAAGCGCCGGACAGAGGTTTGCTGGTCATGTTTCGGCAAAATTACCTGGCCAGGTTTGTCTACCGCGGCAAGTGCGAAATTGGTTCCGGGACTTTCCAATCCGGTAAGCTCACTAGAGAATCCATCTGGAATGTCCAGCATAGTGACCAACATCGGTTTGGCTCGAGCCTGGTATGGGGCTGCCAGTGGAGAGTTTTTGGCCAGTGGGGCGGATGAAATTCTCGGTAAGCTATCCCGACACGCAGGCGACGGGCACTTCGCCGACCAGCGCGATGCTTGGCTCGCGCAAATCGAACTCCTTCATGCGCAACTCAGAGGCTTGGATGGCTGGGTCTTCTTTGAATTCAACATCCCCCGCATGGGACGGCGCGTGGACGTCATTCTTGCTCTGGGCTCGGTGATCTTTGCTCTGGAATTCAAAGTCGGTGAATCAAACTACGATCGCGCGGCCATAGAACAGGTCTGGGATTACGCGCTCGATCTGAAAAACTTTCACGAAGGCAGCCACAAGGTAACCATCGTTCCGATTTTGGTGGCAACCGAAGCCAAGTCCGTGATCGCCGAGTTTGAGGCTGACGCAGACAACGTTTATCGCCCTGTCCTGACCAACGCCGTCAATTTGCGTGCGACGCTGGAGCTGGGCCTGAGCCTTTCAACGGGATCGGCCTTGGACGCCCAAGCTTGGGCGCGGGCCTCGTATCGTCCGACTCCAACGATCATCGAAGCGGCCCGATCACTCTATGCGCAGCACTCCGTAGAGGCCATCGCCCGATTTGACGCCGGCGCGCAGAACCTTCACACGACATCCAAGCGCATCGAGGAGTTGGTCGATGAGGCGCGTAACACTGGGCAGAAGTTTGTCTGTTTTGTGACTGGCGTGCCCGGCGCAGGGAAGACTTTGGTGGGATTGAACATCGCTACGCAGCGTCGAGACGAGAACGCGCCGACGCACGCCGTGTTCTTGTCAGGCAATGCTCCGCTCGTTGCCGTGTTGCGTGAGGCGCTAACCCGGGATGAATACTGCCGGCTCAAGGCCCAAAAGCAGGCGGTCACCAAGAAAAAGGTCGCGACGCCCGTAAAAGCGTTCATCCAAAACGTCCACCACTTTCGTGATGCGGGGTTAACCGACGAGAAAGCGCCACCGGAACACGTCGTAATCTTTGATGAAGCGCAGCGGGCATGGAATTCGCAGATGACCGCCAAGTTCATGAAGCAAAAGAAGAACCGCCCGGGCTTCACCCAATCCGAGCCCGAGTTCCTGATTTCCTACATGGACCGACATGAAGATTGGGCGGTGGTCATCTGTTTGGTGGGCGGCGGTCAGGAAATCAACACCGGCGAAGCTGGCATTTCTGCTTGGTTGAATGCCGTGATCGAACACTTCCCGCATTGGAAGTTATTCATCTCGTCTCGACTGCATGACGGTGAGTATGCCGCCAACAACTCGCTCGAACTCGCACAACGGAAAGCACAGTCCCATCATGACGATTCACTGCATCTCGCCGTTTCGATGCGGTCGTTCCGAGCCGAAAATGTCTCGGCCTTTGTGAAGGCCCTGCTTGATTGCGAAACGAACGCCGCCCGTGAAGCGTTTGCCGATCTCAGTGCCCGATTCCCTATCGTTCTCGCCCGGGAC
>CAIJLV010000021.1 GCA_903821635.1 uncultured Verrucomicrobiota bacterium
CGGCGATCCGGTCGCCATCGCCCCCGCGGAAGAAATGGTTGTAACCGACCTCATAGAGGGTCGCGAGCGACGAAAACGTGGCGATGTGCCCCCCCACGTTGGTGTGCTTGTTGGCCTTCACCACCATCGCCATCGCATTCCAACGGATGTGCGCGCGGATCAGGCGTTCCATTTCCAGATCGCCGGGATATTCGGGCTCCTCATCCACCGGAACGGTATTGAGATAGGGCGTCGAAGTGATGTCCGGCACCGGGTGGCCTTTGGCCCGCAGATCGGAGATGAAATCCGCGATGATCAGCTTCTGCTGCTCGGGCGATTTACCGGCCAGCGCCAGTTCCGCGAGATCGCCCAGCGAATCGCTGAGTCGCGTGAGCGCGGTGCCCGGACGTTCGGCGGCGGAACGACCGTTTGGTTTGGCGGTATGAACGGAGGAGGACGAGCCTTGAGTCTTCAAATTGTGGATCGAAGGAGTGTTTCGACGCCGGCGAGGTTAATCGAAAGTTCGGCGGTGCCAACTAGTCACTTTCCGAGTCGGAACTTCTATCCCCCACGCCTAACCTCGATTCCGACGACGATGGATTGCCTCACTCTACCTTTTTCCCGCTTTTCCCCAGCCGAATTACTGGCGGTGGACGAGGTGGCCCTCGAGGCCACCGAGCAGACCGGTCAGGAACTGTTTTGGACTTGGGAAGCAGCCACCCCGTGGGCCGTCGTGGGCTTGGGGCAAAGTGTAAGCCGTGAGGTGAATCTCGCTGCGTGCACCGCCGCCAATATCCCCGTTTTTCGACGGTGTTCCGGCGGCGGCGCCGTCGTCCAAGGCCCCGGCTGCCTCAATTACGCAGTCACCCTGCGCTGGGAGCGTGATCCCGAATTGGCCAGCATCACCGGCACTAATCGTTGGATCATGAACCGCCAGCGGGCGGCACTACAATCGCTGGTCGCCCTTCCGGTCGCCGTTTGCGGTCACACGGACCTCGCCTTGGGGCCGGAAAATCACCGGTTAAAATTCTCCGGCAATGCCCAACGCCGACGACGCACGGCCCTGCTCTTCCACGGAACGTTGCTCAACACGTTCGATCTTGCCCTGCTCGCCCGCTGCCTCCAACACCCCTCCGCTGAGCCCGAGTATCGCGCGGGCCGGCCCCACTCCGACTTCATCACCAATCTAAACTTGGCCCCCGCTGACCTGCGGCAAGCGTTGACCAAAGCGTGGGAAGTGACCGGCTCAGCCAACAGTATCTCCGAAGGGGCCGTCGCCGACTTGGCGGCGACGCGTTTTGCCCGGGCCGATTGGATCTTCAGACGCTAGCCGCCCACCCCGTCCGGCGGCGCCTGCCAGCCTCACTGGATGACTCGGGACCCTGAATTGACACTTTTCCAGCCGGCTCCCACTGTGCTCTACGAGATTCAACCGTCAGCCCCGGGCTGACCACCACCACAGGATACGTCATGGCCGAGGGATATTGTGTTCGCTGCAAAGCGAAAAAACCGATCGAAAATGCGGTCGAAGAAACGATGAAAAACGGACGCAAGGCGGTGAAAGGCAAATGCCCAACCTGCGGCGCCGTCATGTTCAAAATCTTGGGTGGAAAAGCCCTGTCCAGCCCCACGGCCGCGACGCCGACTCCCCCGGCGGTTTAAGGCCGGGCCAGCACCACTTGGTTCCCCGCGACGCGGCCCCTACCTCCCGAAGCCAGCCCAAGGCGCAGCAAGCCCGTTTCCTCAAATCATGAAGCAGAATTCGGCTCCCGGCGGAAAACTGACTTCCCATTCATGCGCTGACTCGTAGTTTTCGCCGCCGCCCGAAACGGGAGCGGCCCCTCGAAACTGAAATACGTCTGACATGGCTGCCGACAATTCCGTGGTCGCAAAGGTGGAGCTGCCTCCCCTGACCCCGCTCAACCTCAAGTCCAAGCTCGCCCCCACCCCGGCGAACTCACCCAAGTATTCCGTCCGCGTCAAAAGCGCCGCCGGCCACGAGGTCGTCCTCGGCGATCCCCGGGCCACTCGGGCGTTGGTCGCCCTCATGGACGTCCATGCGGTCGTCGGAGGCGCGGCGTGTCACTGGGGTGGTCCCGCAGCCTTCGCGGAGATCAACTCCGCGATTCACGGCCTGATGTTCAGCGCCATCGGCCGGGCTTGGCACGAGGCCTACAATTATGTGAACGACGCCGGGCATGCAGAAAATGGCGTCTATGCGTTGCGCGCCAACTGCGGCTTCGACGGGCTGACTTTTGCCGACTTGCGGGACTTCCGTTCCATCAAGTCAAAGCTCACTGGCCACGGCGAATCACACCTCAATCCCGAGGGCGTGTTGCTCTCCAATGGCCCGCTCGGCTCGTCCGTCGGCCAAGCCCAAGGCCTCGCCATCGGTGACAAACTGGCCCACCGCGACCGGGTGACCCTACTCGTCGTTTCCGACGGGGCCTCGATGGAAGGGGAAGCCAAGGAAGGTTTCGCCGCCATTCCTGGCCAAGCCGCCAAGGGGCTCCTTAACCCGTTCGTCATGGTCGTCTCGGACAACGACACGAAACTCTCCGGTCGCATCACCCAAGATTCCTTCTCCATGCAGCCGACGTTCGAGGCGATGGATGACCTCGGTTGGGATGTGCGCAAAATCGCCCACGGACACGATCTGCAAGCGGTTTACCTCGCGCTTGAACAAGCGGTCCACGACGCCCAAGCGAATCCCAGAAAACCCGTCTGCCTTTGGGTCAAGACCATCAAGGGCTACGGCATCAAGAGCACCGAGGAAAACTCAGCGGGGGGCCACGGTTTCCCGCTCGCCAACGGCGAAAAGATTCCCGACTGGATCACCGAACTCTACCGCGGCGACACCGCACCCGCCGAGTTCGTCGAGTGGGCGGCCGCCTTGCGCGCCGACTGGGCCAAGCAGGAAGCCGCCAAGCAGGCGAAAGCCGCGGCCGCAGCGGCCCAACCGGTCCCCGTCGCTCCCGCAGTGAAAAAAGATAAGGTGCAAGCCGGCCTAGCCGCGGGCGCCATCCGGGCCGCCAAGGAAGGTTACCCGGTCTTTTCCGTCAGCTCCGACGTGCAGGGCTCGACCGGCATCAGCGCCTTCCAAAAGGCCACCGGCAACTTCATCGAGGTCGGCATCGCGGAATCCAACATGATCAGCGTCGCCGCCGGCCTCGCGAAGACGGGGTATGTGCCGATCGTGGACACCTTCGGCCAATTCGGGGTCACCAAAGGCAACCTGCCGCTCACGATGGCCGCACTCTCGCAGGCGCCCGTCATCGCGATGTTCTCCCACGTCGGCTTTCAAGACGCCGCGGACGGAGCCTCGCATCAGGCCACGACCTACTTCGCCGCCGTCAGTGCGATTCCGCACACCGTCGTCATCGCCCCGAGCTGCGCGCACGAAGCTGAGGCGTTCATGTTCGGCGCCATCAAACACATCGCGGAAGAACGCCAAGCCGGGCGCGCTGGCGAGTCGGTGATCTTCTTCGTCGGCCGCGAGAATTATCCGGTCGAATGGGTGCCCGGCGCGAATTACGCGTGGGGCAAAGCCCAGGTCATTCAGGAAGGCAACGACGTGGTCCTCGTGGGCAGCGGCGTGCTCTTCAGCAAGTGCCTCGAAGCCGCCAA
Organism: uncultured Verrucomicrobiota bacterium; assembly: GCA_903821635.1. GTDB lineage: Bacteria > Verrucomicrobiota > Verrucomicrobiia > Limisphaerales > UBA9464 > CAIWAH01. The sequence continues at coordinate 3,607 of CAIJLV010000021.1, forward strand.
GTTACTTCAGGCTCAGGGCAAATCGGCGACCGTCATCAACAACCCGTTCGTGAATCGGGTGGACCTCGAAACCATCGGCACCGCGGTGCGGAAATGCGGCGGCCGGCTGGTGACGATCGAAGACCATCAAGTCATCGGCGGCATGGGGGCCCAAGTTTCCCACGCCCTGTCGAATGCGGGCATCGCCCACCGCGTGACCACGCTCGGAATCCCGGGTGAATTCGGCCAATCCGCCTACTTGGCGGAACAGCTCTACGCCAAATACGGGCTCACCGGCCCCAAGATGGCCGAGGCCGCGCTGGCCTTAATCGGCTGAACTTTCCGGCGCCCCTGCAAAAAACAAACGGCGGCCTCAAAGGCCGCCGTTTTGCTTGCGGCACGGCCCAAAGGCTCAGTTCGGCACCCAGCCACGGCCAGGAATGAACTCCCGGCTACCCGCGTGGCGACACCCCGGCGCCCCCACCGCGACCACGACGAGCACTGCCAACACCGCGATCCATTTCTTCATGGCGGCCAACTTAATCAGGTTTGCGGCGCGCTCAAGCTTTGACCATTTTAACCCCGCGCCATGGCCAAGCCCCATACTTCGCTCAAGGGAAAGCTGCTGCTGGACGGAGGTAAGCTGGGCGGCGGCTGTTTCCAGCGCACCGTCGTCCTGATTTGTGAGCACGATCCGAAGGGCGCCTTTGGGCTCGTGCTCAACCGGCCCGGCGAAAACACACTGGCCGACGTCTTTGACGAAGCCCTGCCCGCCCGTTTGCAGGGCGAAATCCTGTTTGGCGGCGGCCCCGTCCAGCCTTCGGCCATGAGCTTTCTGCACAGCGACCACTTTCTCGCCGGCCCCTGCGTGCTCGAAAACCTCCAACTCGGGCACGACTTCGCCACCTTGTGCGAACTGGGCGAATCTTGCTCCCCCACCCAACGATTGCGCGTCTTCGCCGGCTACGCGGGTTGGTCGGCCGGCCAACTGGATAACGAAATGCGCCAAGCCTCTTGGCTGACCTTTCCCGCCACGGTGGAACTCATCTTCCACACGCCGACCGCCACGCTCTGGCACGAAGTGTTGCGCCGGCGGGGAGACTGGAAAAGTCGCCTGCTCGCGGGTTCACCCGAGGATCTCTTGTGGAACTGACCCCGACCGCCCCGGCCCCGCTGCTCGTGCTCGCGCTGCCGGAGGAAACCCGGCCGTTGTTACGCCGCTTGGCCCCGGCCTTAAACGCCCGCTTCGGGGCTCCCAAAAAGGCGCGCCGCGGTCGTTTCGGTCGGGAATTTTCCTGGCCCACGCTGCGGGTGCTCACCACCAGCATGGGCCCGCGCAACGCCCGCGAAGCCTTCGCCGACGCCCTCCAGTCAGCCACCCCGGCTTGGGTCATCACCGGCGGCATCGCTGGCGGCTTGGATCCGGCCCTACTGACCGGGGACGCCCGGTTTGAAGCCGATGGCCATTTCCCCAAACTGGCCGCCTTCAACCGCCTCGGACTCGTTTCCGGACGCTTTCTCTTGGTCGATCAGGTGGCCGCCACCGCGGTCGAAAAAAGCCGCCTGCGGGCGGAGTCCGGCGCCGATTTGGTGGACATGGAATCAGCGGCCATTCGGGCTCTGTGCCGCGCCGCCGGTCTCCCGAGCGCCACCGTGCGCACGGTCTCCGACTCCGCGACCGAAGATCTGCCGCTCGACTTCAGCCGGTTGGTGGATGCCGACCAGCAACTCGTCTGGTGGAAACTCGCGGGCGCCCTCTTAGGCTCACCCGGGCGCATTCCCCACCTGCGGCAATTGCAGCGGAACGTGACTTACGCCGCGGACCGCTTGGCGGAAATTCTCCACGCGGTGGTGACGGACGAAACCACCGGTGCTCCGGGCGACGCGCCGGCGACGCGCCTGACCTGAAAAAAATCGCTGGGGCGGCGAAAGTTGGGATTCAACCGCGGTCAAGATCGTGTTAACGACCCGCCCGTAATTTCCACGCCGCACGCGCCATGAACTTCGAAGCCGAAATCCAGCGTCAACTCACCCGCCGGACCTTTCTCACCCAGAGCACGACCGGCCTCGGCGCGCTGGCGCTGGCGTCGCTGCTGAAGCCGAAGCTATTCGCCGCCAATTCCGCCCCCGCCAGTTCCCGCGGCGCGCTCAAGACGCTGCACTTCGCCCCCAAGGCCAAACGCGTCATCTACCTGTTCCAGTCCGGCGCGCCCTCGCACCTCGACCTCTTCGACCCGAAACCCAAGCTGAAGGAGATGACCGGCGAAGAGTTGCCGGCCAGCGTGCGCCGCGGCCAACGCATCACCGGCATGACCGCCGGCCAAGCCGTGCTCAAGTGCGTGGGTTCACCCTACGAATTCCAACGTTACGGCCAGTCGGGCGTGGAAATGAGCAGTCTCCTGCCCCACATCGGCGGCATTGCCGACGAGTTGGCCCTGATCCGGTCGATGCACGTAGACGCGATCAACCACGATCCCGCCGTCACCTTCTTCGGCACCGGCAACCAGCAACCTGGCCGCCCGACCATGGGCGCGTGGATCAGCTACGGCCTCGGCAGCGAAAACGAAAACCTGCCCGCCTTTGTCGTGCTCACCAGCGGCAGCGGCGGCCAAGCCTTGCAGGCCCGTTACTGGGGTAATGGCTTTCTGTCCGCCACCTACCAAGGCGTGCAACTGCGCAGCCAGGGCGATCCCGTGCTCTACGTGTCGAATCCGCCCGGCCTCAGCGGCACCGCCCGCCGGCAGTTGCTCGACTCGATGCAGGAGCTCAACCGCAAGCAGCTCGGGGCCTTGGCTGACCCGGCCATTGCCACGCACATCGACAATTACGAACTCGCCTTCCGCATGCAGACCAGTGTGCCGGAACTCATGGAACTCGCGCAGGAACCCCAGTCGGTGCTCGACCTCTATGGAGCCACGCCCGGCAAACCGTCCTTCGCCAACAATTGCCTGCTCGCCCGCCGCCTCGCCGAACGCGGCGTGCGCTTCATCCAACTCTGCCATCGCGACTGGGATCATCACGGAGGCTTGCCCGACGGCATCAAGGCGCAGACCAAGAACACCGACCAGGGCAGCGCCGCGCTCATCAAGGACCTCAAACAACGCGGTTTGCTCGACGAAACGCTGGTGATCTGGGGCGGCGAATTCGGCCGCACCGCCTATTCGCAGGGCGACATCACCAAGAACAGTTTCGGCCGCGACCACCACCCGCGCTGCTTCTCCATTTGGATGGCCGGCGGCGGCATCAAACCCGGCACCGTGCTCGGGCAGACCGATGATTTCGGCTACAACATTGTCGCCAACCCGGTCAGCGCCCACGACCTGCACGCCACAATGCTCCATCTGCTGGGCGTCGAGCACACGCAGTTCACCTACCGCTTCGAGGGCCGCGACTTCCGCCTCACGGATGTCCACGGGGAGCTGGTGAAAGCACTGCTGGCCTAAGCCGCGCTTCCCCGGCGCGCCGCGCCCAAGTCGTGGTTTCAAACCCGTGCTCGGCAGCTTTCCCCGGAATCAATGGTGGAGCACAAATCCCCAATCCGCGGGAAGCCGGCGCCCGGTCGCGGGTTGATTGTGGAGCATGATAAAACTGAATTTTGGTCGGTGGGTTCGGCGGGCGAACGCAGGGTTCCAGCTCGGCGTGTTACTGGGATTACTGGCGACCTGGGGCTTGCAGGCGCAACCCGACAACGACCTCTTCAGCCAGCGACAACGGCTCGCCGGGAGTTCACTCACCTTCGGCGCCTACCTCTTGGACGCCACCTTGGAGGCGGGCGAGCCGGCCCTGCCGTTTACCCCCGCCACCCGCAGTGCGTGGTTTACTTGGACCGCGCCCGCCGCCGGCTTCGCCCGCGTCCGGGTCGTCAGTTGGCAGGGCGAACCCGTAACCGCCGCCGTTTACACCGGCAGCACCCTCGGCGCGCTCGAGCTCGTGGGGCCAATGAACCAGGGCTCGACCGGTTATTTCGAAGTGACCGCCGCCCAAGAGTATCAAATCGCCGCCTACACCCACCAAATCCCCGGCGTCACGGGTTACGCAGAGGCGGGCTTGGACTTGGATTTCGTGCGGCCACCGACCAATGACGGCTTTGCAAACCGACTCCCGCTTAACGGTTCGGACGTCACCGCGACGGGTTCCAACGCGGGGGCAACCCGGGAACTAGACGAACCCGGGGTGGATTCGGACTTACCGAACCACACCGTTTGGTGGCAGTGGACCGCCCCGGCCACCGGCACCGCCATAGTGACCGTTCGCGATCAGGAATTTGGCGTTCGGGCCGACGCGTTCACCGGAACGACGTTCGACCAACTGGCGCTGGTGGGCAGCAATGCGACGGGCTTTTCCCTGCCTTTGAATTTCGCGACTCAGGCCGGGCAAACCTACCATCTGAGGCTCAGCAGCCTGGTCACAAACCAAGTGGGGCAGCTCACTTTTGACTTAGTGCTGTCGGCTTGGCGACTGACGGCTCCGGCCTCGGGAGCTCACCTCTTGGCACCTGCTCAGGTGACCTTTCGCTGGACCAACGCGCCGACCGACGCGCACTTGAGAAACATCCAAGCCCTGTCCCAGGACGGCATCCTCGGCTGGTGGTCCGAGCTCAATCCCGACGGGCTCACCTTGGAGAATTTGCGGGCTGGCGCCTATTCCGTGCGCCTCACGGCGCTGGACGACCGCAACCGCAGCTACGTCACGCCACCGGTTAATTTTCTCGTCGCCGTGGTGAACGATCACTTTGCCGATCGGCTGCCGCTGAGTGGCAGTTCAGTAACTGCCACCGGTGTGCTGCGCGGCGCCACCGTCGAGCCGTTTGAACCCACCCTCGAACCGTCCGTTTGGTGGACCTGGGTGCCCCCTTTCAGCGGCCGTGCGGTGATCAACTTGCAGCCGGGTGCCCGGTTTGGCTTTTACACCGGCAACTCCTTGACCAGCCTCCAACCCATTACCCCGGTCGTCGAGGCGATCAATCGCATCGAATTCGACGTGCCGGGCGGCGGGCCGATCCAGATCCGCGTCAGTGCCCAACACGAATGGGCCGACCCGTCCTTCCAACTCCAGCTCCTAGCCCCCCCGGAAAATGACGCCTTTGCCGGTCGTCTGGCGATCACGACCCCGCACGTCAACCTGACCCTGCCCATCGGCTTGGCCGGGGTCGATCCGAGCGAACCCGCGAGTCTGGTGGGCCCGGACCAGGCCACCGTCTGGTTTACGTGGACGGCTCCCGCCAGCGGTTGGCTCGGTTTCGGCGGCGGCGCTTCCGATGGTTATTACGGTTACGCAATCTTCACCGGCGAGACGGTGGCAACTCTCCAGCCCGTCGTCGGCCCAAGCTACGGCGTAGCGGGCACGCTCTTCGATCCGGAACCGGGGCGCACTTACCAGATCGCGGTCATCGGGCACCGCAGTAATCCTGGCACGCTGAGTTTTATCATGGATTTTATCGCCGCCCCGGCGAACGACTTGTTTGCCCACGCGCAACCGCTCAGCGGCCCTGAAGGTCAGGTGGCCGGCAACAACGAAGCCGCCACCACCGAACCCGGCGAACCCCAACACCATTGGCAGCAGTATGAGCGGTCGGTCTGGTATGCTTGGACGGCCCCACGGAGTGGTCTGCTGGAGCTCTTTGCGACGCCGGCCTCGGCGGCGGGGTTATTATTCGAGCCCGCCGTGGCGGTCTATCGTGGCCCTAGCCTGACCAGCCTGACCGCGCTCGGCAGCGAGTTGGCGACCACCAACCACCCCGTGTATGCCGATGTGGAAGCCGGGACGACGTATCACCTCGCTGTCGCCGGCATGGCTTTCAGCGCGAGCAGCGACTTTCAACTGAGTTGGCGCCTGCACGACCGCCCGTCCCACGACGCCTTTGCCGAACGAATCCCGCTCACCGGAATGCACCTCGCCTTTGCCGGCGTGAACTTCGGCGCGACTCGTGAACCCGGCGAACCGGCTCACGGCGGCGCCGCCGCTGGTCGCTCGGTATGGTGGACGTGGACCGCGCCCCATGCTGGCTGGGTTACGCTCAGCGCGCTGGGTGCAGATTCCTTCGCCGCCCGCCTGCTCGCTTACCAAGGGACGTCCCTCGACGACCTCGACCTCGTGGGCGATTCCACCGTCCTTTTCCCCGGAATAGACCTCAGCGCCACGCTGTTTGAAGTTAAAGCCGGCGAGACGTATCAACTCGCTTTGGATACCTCGCTCGACCCCGGCGGTTCGGGGTCCCGGCCCGGCGGCCACTTCGAGGTGGAACTTGACCTGAGCACCCTGCGCCTGCTCGCGCCCACCAACGGCGCGGTTTACGGCGGCTCCAATTCCATCGTGCTCGAAGTGAACACTCCGCTGGCCGCCGTGGATGGGGAACTGGCCTGGGTGGATTTTCATACCTTCGGCGGGGCGGGTTCGCTGTTGGGCGAGTCGCTCGGCCTCGCCACTCAGGCGCCGTTTCGCGTCGTGGTTACCAATCTGCCGCCGGCGCGTTACCTCCTGCTCGCCTTGGCCACCAACACCGCTGGCGACCTGCGGGTTTCGCTACCTGTGATTATTGCCGTCGCTCCAGCCAATGACGATTTCGCCGCGCGCATCGGCTTCACCGGGCGCTCAAATATCGTGTGGGGCACCACCGCCGGCGCCGGGCGGGAAGCCGGGGAGCCCCGGCATTCCACCCTCACCAATGCCCCCACCGTCTGGTATAGCTGGACGGCGCCCGCCGATGGCCCAGCGGTCTTCAGTCTCGGGGAAATGTTTGGCACCGTGCAGGTTTACCGCGGCGACACCCTCGCGCAGTTGGTGGCGGTCACCAATGATCCCCCGATGGGCGCGGTGACCGTCACGCGGGGCGAACGCTACGAACTCGCCGTGGAAGCCGCCGACGCCATGGCGCTGGCCCCGGGTTACACCAACCGCTTCGCGCTCCAAGTCCGCTTGGAGACGGTGCAACTCATCCAACCCAACTGGAGTCAACACGTCGTGTCCGGGTCGCCTGTGGTGCTCGAAGCCACCACCACCGAACGCAGCAGCGACCTGAGCGAATTGGAGTTTTTGGTGAACGGCACGCGGGTCGGTCGCGCCAGCTCCGCGCCCTACCAATTCACGTGGATCAGTTCGGCCCCCGGGGATTATCGCCTCGGCGTCCGCGCCCATTTTGCGTCCGGCGAGTTCGGTGAAGAGGTCTACGTGAGCATCCGGGTCACACCGCCGAATGATGACTTCGCCGCCCGCGCCCTGATCGCCGACGGGCACACGGTGTTTCGCGGGAACACGGTGGGCGCCACGGTCGAAGCGCAGGAAACCAGCCTCGCCAGCAGCACCCTCTGGTTCGCGTGGCGAGCGCCGAGCTCGGGCTTGCTGACTCTCGACGGCGCGGCCAGCAGCTACTGGCCACAACTAACCGTTTTTCGCGGCTCCGCCCTGGGGTCGCTGACTCAATTGGCCAGCGACGCGGATTTCCCCACGCCCGGGCCACTCCAGGTGCGCGTCGAAGCCGGTGTTGATTACGCCTTCGCCGTGGGCGACCGCGCCGGTCAGGTCGGCGCGATCGAATACCGTCTCGGACTGGAATTACCTCCGGCCAACGACAACTTCGCGCAGCGCGTGGCGTTGAGCGGCCAAACCGGGGACATCCAAACCGCGTTGCACCTGACCACCGTCGAGCCGGGCGAACCCAGCCACGCGGGTATCCCCGCCCAACACTCGGCGTGGTGGACTTGGACTGCGCCCGCCTCGGGGGCCCTGAGGCTCACCACCGAACCGCTGCCGCCGACGCCGCTTAACTTCGGGGCCTACCTCGGGGACACCCTCGCCTCGCTCGTGGCCCTGCCCGTCTACCGCCACCCCCCCGAGCTCGACCTCGATGTCGTCGCCGGCACGGCCTACCAGTTCGCCTTCGAGGACTCGTTTGGAACGCTCACTAACGTGCCTTGGCACTTTGAAATCCGCCCCGCCCCGCCCAATGACGCCTTTGCCCAGCGGACTCCGCTGACCGGCCGTTGGGTCACCGCCGTCGGCACCGTCTTGGGAGCCACGCGGGAACCCGACGAACCCCGCCACCACAATCTCACCGGGGTCGGCTCCGCCTGGTGGAGTTGGACCGCCCCCGCCAGCGGTCACGTGCGCCTCATGATCAACCGGTTCGGGTTTGAAACCACGGTCGGCGTTTATCAGGGCGCGACCCTCAAGCAGTTGACCCCGCAGGCTTCCGGCTGGGACCGCGTGGAATTCGAGGCGGTCGCCGGCGTCAGCTACGCGATCGCCCTGGAGCGAAACGCCCCCGGCGGCGGCGAGGTTCAGCTCCAACTCACCCTCGACTACCCGCCGCCCAATGATGCCTTTGCCCACCGCACCACACTGCAAGGCTCAACCGTGAACGTCTCTGGCTGGAACACGCAGTCGAGTCGGGAATTGAGCGAACCCTTTCACGCCGGCCACTACGGGGGACGTTCCGTTTGGTATGCGTGGCAGGCGCCTGACTGGGGTTGGGTGACGGTGGATCTGAATTCCACGTTCTGGACCAGCCTCGTCGGCGTTTACCGCGGCACAAATGTCGCAGACCTGCTCCCCGTCCACGCCGGCCTCGGCGGGGTGTTGCCGACGCCGACCGGTTATCAAGGCACGAACCAGCTCCAGTTCGAAGTCCGCCGAGGCGTGGACTACGTGCTCGCCGTCGATGGACAAATGGGCGTCACGGGAGAGTTTTCGCTCCACCTCAACTTCACCCCCACCCCCGCGCCCTTCGAGCTCAGCCTCGAATCCACCGCCCCCGGCCAATGGCGCCTGAATCTGCTGGGGCTGGCGGGCCGGAGCGCGGAACTGCAGAGCTCGACGAACTTAACCCACTGGACGCCCGTCATCTCCACGCCGTCGGGCGGGGACACCTACCAGCACGACCTCGAAACCCCGCTAGGCGAGCCGGAAAAATTCTTCCGCGCCGTCCTCCCGACCCGTTGAGTCCCGGCGTCTTTCCAGCGGGGTGGACTTAGCCTGGGGGGCACGCTGGGCGAACACGAAGCTCGCCCGCCGGCCGTCGGCCCGCACACACTGCCCGCGTGCGCATCATTGGTGGAATCGCCGCCGGCCGGCTGCAACACGTGCCGGACGGCCTCGGGGTCCGGCCCATGCCGGACAAGGTCAAACTCGCCGTCTTCAACAGCCTCGGCGGCTTTGTGATCGGAGCCCGCGTGCTGGACCTCTTTGCCGGCACCGGCGCGCTCGGCCACGAATGCCTGAGCCGCGGCGCCGTGGACGTGTTCAGCGTGGAGAAGTCCCCTAAGCACGCCCGCTTCTACGAACGCAACCTGCGCGAATCCGGCCTTCCCCAAACCGCCGTCCACTTGCGCGTGGCCGACGTCTTTGCCGTCGTCCCCCAACTCGCCCAGCAGAACCGGCGCTTCGAACTGATCATCGCCGATCCACCCTACGGCGAGAAGAACGTGGGCCACCGGTCCAAGTCGCTCGCCCAACAATTGCTCGACGAACCCAACCTGCCCGGCCTGCTAGTAGCGGGCGGTCTCCTCGTGCTCGGCCACACCAAACGCGACACCCTGGAACTCGGGCCCCATTGGCAGGAACGCAAACAGCTCAAACACGGCGACACGATCATTCGCGTCTTGGAACCCGCAGTCCCGACGCCCGCGGCCGAGTCATGAAAATCGGGCTCAGCCTTGGCTGCTTCGCGCTCATGCTAACGACTCTTGCTGCCGAATCGTTTGCCGGCTTGTCGCTGCCGCGTTCCACCCCCCTGGAAGCGCTCGTGGAGCGCGCCGCGGCAACCGCCTTCGCCGACTTCGCCCCGCAGAAATTGGAGCGCCACCAACTGGCCATCTCCCTCGTGGACCTCACCGATCCCGCCAAGCCGGTCGGGGCCAGCTACCGCGGCGACGTGGCAATCTATCCGGCGAGCGTCATCAAACTCTGCTACCTCCACGCCGCTCACCGCTGGCTGGAGGACGGCCGGATCGCCGACACGCCGGAGCTGCGTCGCGCCCTGCGCGACATGATCGTCGACAGCTACAATGAGGCGACCCACTACGTCGTCGATGCCCTCACCGACACCACCAGCGGCCCCGAACTCCCAGACGCCGAACTCAAGCTCTGGTGGGACAAACGCAACGCGGTGAACCGCTATTTCTCCGCGCGCGGTTACACCGGCGTGAACGCGAACATGAAGCCCTGGTGCGAAGGCCCTTACGGCCGGGAAATGCAGGCGCTCCAGACGTTGACCCCGAGCCGAAACAAGCTCACCACCGACGCCGCCGCCCGCCTTGTGCTCGAGCTCGTCACCGGCCAAGCCGTCACCGCCGAACGCTCCCGGCAGATGCGCGAACTGATGCAACGCGACCCGACCGCGCCGCCGAGCCCCGACGACCAAACCACCGGCTTTACCGCCTCAGGTCTGCCCGCCGGCGCCCAGCTCTGGTCCAAGGCCGGTTGGACCAGCGAGACCCGCCACGACGCCGCGTATGTAGAACTCGCCGACGGCCGGAAGTTCGTCTTGGCCACCTTCACCACTGACCACGCCAAAGAGGAGCGGCTCATCCCGACTGTGGCCCGCGTCGTTTGCGCCGGATTGAGGAAGTAAGGGCGGGAGCTACGGTCATTCCTGCGAAGGACAGCGAAGTGCCAGCCGGCTAGCGGAGTAAACTAGGAGCACGACCCTACGATTCGCCCAGCCGGATTGGCGCCGGCGCATTCGCTCCTACTTCTCTCCTTTGGAAAGGTCCGGCACCACGATCACGTCGCCGTTGCGAAGCCAGAATGTGGCAGCGGCCATGGAATCCGAGCAGTCCAGTTGCCAGCGCAGCGGTTGCGGCGCAGCCGGGCGTTCCACGCGGACTTGGCACAGATCGGACGAAGTTCGCAGCAAACCCGGCTGTCTCAGTGCTCCCATGAGGCTGAACGGATTGATGCCCGGCGGGTATCCGGAAGTCTCCCCGCCGACCGAAAGTTTCAGCGGCTTCGCCTCACCCTTGATGGTGATTGTGACTGTGCGGGCCAGGCACGATTGCCACAGCTTTTCCATGCCTGCCGGCACCCCCTCGAACGTCGCCCCGACCGGATGGTCCCGCTCCGGCAGTTCCACCACATCACCCCATTCCAGCGCCACGTCGCGACCGCAATCGCCGGCCGCAACCAGCGCCTCCACATCGACCGGCAACTCCTGCCGTTCCAATCCCTGCTTGGCCGCCCGGTAAATCACCACCCGCCGCCAATCGGTGAACCCGAGCCCGGATTCCCTGGAGACAAACCCGGGGCGGCCCACGCGGGGTGGCCCCGCTGGAGCAAAGCCCGGTGGACCGCCCAAACCGCCGCCGCCGACTGCGGGATCAACACCCCGGAAGGCGACCGGTGCCGTCATCGCGCCGTAGTGCGTCGCGAGCAATTCGAGCAGGGTGAACCGGTTGGGATCGTTGGTAGCGCCGGAACGGAACACGGCCTGCACGTAACTCGCCGACTTGCGGGCCACCTTGATCGCGCTGAAATCCGGCACGTCATCCCTTGCCCCGGCGGCCCGGAGCAATCGTTCGCTCTCGGCCAAGCTTTCCAGCGTCATGTTTTGCGGACGTCCTTGGGTCCGGTAACGCTGGATAGCCTCCAGCGGGGTGTCACCGCCGCCACTGGGCCGGCGGTTCGGGTCCGCCCGGTGAGCCAGGAATAGTTGCACCCATTCCGGGCCCAGGTTGATGGCGTAACCCAATAGTCGATTACCACTATGTTCGGCATTGGGGTCAGCCCCCGCCGCCAGCAACGCCTCGGCAACCTCACGATTCGATCCAGAACGCCCCTGGCCACGATCGGTGGCAGCGCCACCCGGGGCGCCCACGCGAACGGGTTGCCCCAGTAACCGACCGGCTCCCGCCATGGCCGCGTTGAGCAACGGCCCCAACGTCGGGTGGGGTTGGTTTGGGTTAACACCGGCTTGCAGCAACCGTTTGACCGTTTCCAGCTGACCTGAATCCACGGCGAAACAGAGCGGACTAAGGCCGCTGCGGTTCGCCTGGTTGGGGTTCGCCTTCGCCCCAAGCAGCAACTCCAATATCGCCATTCGCTCGGGTGTCGCTCCGGAGCCCAAGCTGGAAACGGCGAACCACAGCGCGGAAGCGCCGTCACCATTGGGCTCATCCACTGGAACCCCATGCGCCAGCAACCAGCGGGATCCTTCCACCGAGGCATTTCCCACCGCAACATGCAGCAACGTCTGTCCCAGGTCCAGCTTGGCCGTCAGCCGGGCACCGCCCTCGAGCAGGCGACCCAGCAAGTCCGGCGGCGCGGAAGTCGACACGGCCCAAAGCATCGGCGCCACGCCATCCGCCTCGATCGCGGGATTGGCCCCCAAGTCGAGCAGTCGGGCCGCCAGCGAGAATGCTTTGGCCTGAAGGGCAAGCGTCAGGGCGGTCTGTGAACGGCCATGCACGTTGGCCACCGGCTCGTTGAGGTTGGCCTTAGCCGCGGCCAGCAGTTCCACCAACGGCAGATTTCCAAGGGCGATCGCCAGCCCCATCGGTGTCACTTCCGATACGCTACCCCCGTTGGGCAACGAGGCAAAGGTCGGCCCTGGTTTGGTCCGCAACGACAGATTGGCCCCGGCAGAAACAAGCGCCTGCACGACCTGCCGGTGGCCGGCCGCAATCGCCATATGCAGGGGCGTCTGCCCGTCGCCGGCCTGGGCATCCACCTTGGCCCCCGCTTTCAGCAGAAGTTCCACCATGCGCTTGTGTCCGGCCTTGGCCGCCACGTGCAGCGGCGTCCGTCCACCAGTGGGAACGTTTAGGTCCGCCTTCTGCGCCAAGAGGAATTCGACGACCCGGGCCTGGTCCAGGCGCGCGGCCGTTTGCAAAGGCGTTTCCAACGGGTCGCCTTTGGGTGCGTTGATCAGGTCCGGACTGTTCGCCAGCATCCGCCGCACCCGTTCGATCTCGCGGGACTCCTCATCCGCTTCCGGCGGGGCCGCAACCGCCGGTCCCGAAAGGACATCCATCAAGTCAGGCTGCCGCAAACGGGCCGCCTGCCGCTTCAGCGACAACACGTCGCGCTGGGCCTGGAGCAGCTCGGCCTGCGTGGCCGCGCCCTGGGAACCCTGGAGCCGGATCTCCGCCACCTGCGCTTCGGCCAGCCGGATTTCCTCGGCCAACAATTGCATCGCCTCGGATCGGCCCGCTCCGGGGGCGGCGGTGACGCCCGAATCGTTCCGTTCCTGGGCCAGCTTCGCCTCCAGCAGACGCACCACACGCCGTTGGGATTCCACGTCAGCCCCGAGTGCCTGCTCGCGGACATCCAGACCGTTCAAGATGCTGGTGATCTCGCGTTCGAGCTGTTCATCCAGCTTGGCCAGGACGGTTTTATTCCGGACGACTTCCGGATGCTGCGGACCAAAGTCGGGAGACAGCCGAGCCGCCGCGACTTCGGCCGAGTTGCGCTCCGCCCGCAGGCGCTGCAATTCGACGCTCGGATACCGGGCCGCCAGTGCGCTGGAAATCTCACCGAGCGACGCCAGCGCCCGGGTCTGCCGGAGGAAGCCG
>CAIJLV010000022.1 GCA_903821635.1 uncultured Verrucomicrobiota bacterium
GGAAGGCGGCAAAGGCGTTGTCGACCATCCGGTTGCGGCGGGCGGTGATGGGCACGGTGAGGCCACTTTCCACGAAGCGGGCTCCGAGGACGCCGTAGATCACATTGCCCTCGATCTCATCGCTGGTGCCATCGCCGTTTGAGCCCACGCGAATCGAGGCATTGCTGCCCGGCAGGGAAATTAGGTCTGGGGTCAGGACGGTCAGCGTGGGTTGCACGGTTACGCCGTCAATACCGACTCCGAAGTGGTTGCCCGCCACCACGGCGTTGTTGGCCGAGCTGTAAAACTCGATGTCATGATCGTAGTAGGGGTGGGCGATGATGTTACGTTCGTTGCCGTCACTCTTACCGTCGCCGTTGGTGCCGATGACGGTGTTGTCCGTGACCCGGCCGTTTTCGAGGAACTCGATGCTCGCGTTGTTGCCAATGGCGAGATAGGCGTCGTGGACCGCCTCGACATCTACGAAAGTCAGCCCGTCGGGGAACACGTTGACGTAATTGCCGGAGACCCGCAGGTCGGGGGCTTCGATGGCCAGCGCCACGTGGCAACCCAAAATGACGTTGAACTCTTGGACGTCGTTCACCCCATCTCCGTCCGTGCCCACCGTCAGGCCGCCGGAGTAGACATCGCCCCCGGTGCGAAAGCGGAAGGCCGCCACGGCATCGGTGACCGGTTTCAGATTTGCCGTCGTGAATTCGTCGCCCGGCAGCAAACCGAACCAGCAGCCTTGCACCTTGGCCATCGTGGCTTCCTGGACCAACGCCACCGCGTAGATCGCCGGATCCGAATCGCTGCCGTCCGTCAAGCGGCCGAGAAAACTGAGGCCGCGAACCTTGAAGCCATCACCTTGCAGAACGCCGAGGATCGCGTTCTCGCTGTCGCCGTAGCCAGAATATGGCAGGCGGGTCGAACGGCGAACCAAGAGCAGTTCGTTCGCCGGGTCTGCGCTGGGCAGGGAGGCGTCGTTGCTCGAATCGAGCACGATTTTGATTTGGGCATTATTGCCACCGAGGATCCCGTTGCTGTTCGGTTTGGAACCCGGTTGGGAATAGCCGTCGATGGTGACGTTGTTGACTGTGATCAGGGGATACCCGCCCAACGGAGTGACGATCACGTGCGGCCCCTCTCCGGGGATGTTGAACTTGATGCTGTCACCGTCCGCCAGTTGGGAGATCGCTTGCTTGAGCGATGTTCCCGAGCCTGGAGAATCGTTGTTGGTGGTGGTAACGACGAGGTCCTTTGCTTGGAGGCTGAGACCCGCCGATATGAGGAACAGGGACGCCAAGGTCGCTTTGGGGGAGGGTTTGTTGAGGTATGTCATAGCATGTGAAAATGCAGAACAATCCGAGATCCGGGGGATTCGAGGAACTTATCCGCAGCCCAATTCCCGACGCAACCTTTAACCTGAAAACTTCCGTTGCAGAACGGGAGGGCCCTGAACTCTCAACGCGGGACAAATGATCCACCGTCGGCTTCAAAGGGCGCCCCTCATGGCTGGGCCGCCGCGGGTTCGTTTCGTTGCGGAAGGCGGGGCGACCGTTTCAGAGCGAACTGGCGGACGTGCTAGGGAGCTTAAGCGACAGCGAGCGTTTGTGCTTGGCGCCGAATTTCGGGCTCAATCGGTCGTTCTGCCGAACCCCAGCGGCGGGTGGCTGAGGGTTGAAGATTTTGGGTGCTCAATGAGACTCGTGGTTGGCGGGCGCTTTTTTCGGATAAAACGAGGGAAACGGTTTGCCAATGCCCCCGGTCGCCGCTAAACGACACCCGTTCCAATACGTTAAAAAATCGGAGAACCTATGGCCAAAAACGCCTTTCATGCCTCGATTGAGGGTGCCCAGCACGGCGCCAAGTCGCTTCCCCAATTCCTCGATTACGCCAAAGCCGCGGGCGCGGCTGGGGCGCAGCCGAGCAATTACATGTTAAACGATGGCAAAGGCGGTTTTCTAAAGGTCTCGGAGATTCGCGAGGCCTTTGCCGCGCGGGAAATGCGGCTCGACGGCATCAGTTCACACTGCCCATTTTGGGTGCATACCAGTGCCTGGACCGGCACCAAGTCCGGAAATCCGTTTATCGCGCCCGAAGTGGCCAAACTTTCGGCCGCCGAAATCGAGCAGTGGCATGAAACCTATTTGCTCAAGTTGATGGATCTGGCCGCCGAACTCGGGGTGAAGACTCTGCCCATGTTTTGGGGCGTCGCGTTCGGTTGGGAACTCGCGACCGGTTACCCGTGGGGCTTCTGGGGCGGCGGCGGCTTCGACTTGGTCAAGGAGGGGCAGGAGCGGTTCGTTAACAAGACCGCCAAGCTCCGTCAGCACGCCAACCAACTCGGGATCAAGCTGTGCCACGAAATCCATCCCGGCACCGCCGCGATGTGTGCGGATGACTTCCTGATGCTAGTGAAGATTTGCGACCACGATCCTTGTCTCGCGGTGAATGCCGATCCGAGCCACTGCTGGGAGGGTGAATCGTGGGAAAGCCGCTTCCTCAAGGTGGGGCCCTACATCTACGCGGCCCACGTGAAGAATTTCGTGATCCGGCCGGGTTTCCCGCTCCGGGCCATGGAGTCGAACTGGACCCGTCGCGCCATGCAGTTTACCGACCTCGGCTCGGGCGATCTGAATATGCAGCGCTACGCGGAACTGCTGCTCGCCGTGGGTTACCAAGATCGTTACTGCAAATTGCACGGTTGCGAATCCGCCCCACTCGTCGTTGAAGCGGAATCCGCCCACAAGGAACTCGATTTCTGTTCCGCTGACGGCATCGGCTACGTGGCTAAAAACCTCTGTTTCCCGCAGGCTGCAGGCAGCTTCGAGGACGGCATGGGGGCCTAGGGTTTCAGCTAAATTTACTCACCGGGCACTGAGTCAATCAGCGTCCGGTTTTTATTTTTCGCGATGCCCCGTGGGGCAATTGGGGCCACTGAACGCCCTTTCTGACGCCCGTGTGCCGGTCGGCAATTCCGATCAGCAACCGGTCGTCGTCGTCTGAAAGGCCTAGGGCCCCGACATTGCCCCCAGCGATCGTGGGGAGGGCGCTTTTCGTCGCCGTTGTCGGGCATCACTTCCTCAGTGGCACCAGCAGCAAGTGGGTCACCAGCCAAACGGGGAGGGCAAAGGCCGCGACGGCGCCGAGTCGGTCCCAGTTCCAGTGGAGGGTGCCGGCCTGAATTGGGAAGATAGCGATCATGAAGTAGCCGGCAAAGCGAGTGTGCCCGAGAAATTTTCCGCCCTTGGGATAGCGGTGACGCAGGCCGGCCCACAACGCCATCGCACCGAACAGCAGCACGACGGCATTCACCGCCCAGTTGACGGCCGGCAGTGCGTCAGAGGCATTGACGAGGCGAGTGGGATGTTCGCGGAACGCCTGCCATATCCATTGGGCTACGGCCCAGAGGAGCGCGAAGCCGGTCTGAACTGCGGTGCTGAAACTGGCCTTGCTGGAGGTCAGTTCATTGACGAACCAGCCGAAGTAGAGCGGCACGATACCCCAAATTAGTTCCGGGTTTTGAAACGGGGTTCGAATGAGTTCCCAAAAGGTTGCCGTCAGGCTGCCAAGCACGGCGAAGTCTGGGCGAACTGACCTGAAATACTCAATGCGGCTTACCAAATTCGGCGGGTTCGGTGGCGCTGAGTGAAACAGGATGAAAAAGGTCCGAAACAAAGTTGACACCGCGAGGCTCGTTTCTAGCTTGGTCATCAAGCAGACGGAATTAGTCCGCTTCTGAACAATGCAAGTCACCCGCGCCAGTGAATACGCCGTTTTGGGCCTGATTGCCCTCTCCCGCCGCCCGGCTGGCGAGGTGGTCATGCTCGACATCCTTGCCCAAGAAGAAGACATCCCGGTTAGTTTTCTGGGGAAGATTTTTCAAAGCTTGGCTAAGGCGGGGTTGGTCCGTTCCGCCCGAGGTTCAGGGGGTGGCTTTACGCTGGCCCGGCCGGCGATCGGGATCACCGCCTTGGAGGTGATCGAAGCGGTCGAGGGCCCGTTGGCGTTTACGCGTTGTTTGGACGAAGACGTGGGCTGCGAACATGCCGGCGGCTGCTCCCTTTGCGGTCTGTTTGCCGAAGCCCAGGACCGGGTCAAGGAGGTCTTTTCCAAAGCCACGGTGGCTCAGTTGGCTTCGCGGCATATCCCCGGCGGCGCCATGCGGCATGCGCGCGAACGAACGCCCATCGTCTTCCGCACGGATCGGGGCTTAGCGCCGGTCGTGGACGACTGATAATTTTTCTGAGTCTACAATCTCTAAACTGCGAAAATCTATGAGCGAAACATACACTCTCTACAATCCGACGGTCATGGAACACTTCATGAATCCCCGGAATATGGGCGACCTCAAGGACGCGGACGGCGTGGGCGAAGTCGGGGCCGCAGCCTGTGGCGACATCATGAAAATCAGCCTTAAGATCAAGGACGGGAAGATCGAAGACGCCCGTTTCAAGACTTTCGGCTGTGGTTCGGCCATCGCCAGCTCCAGCATGGCGACTGAGCTCATCAAGGGGCGCACGATTGCCGAGGCGATGGACTTCACCAACCAAGAAGTTGTGGACGCTCTCGGGGGACTCCCACCGGTGAAGATTCACTGCTCCGTGCTCGCCGAGGAAGCCCTCAAGGCCGCTTTGGAAGACTATGTGAAGCGGCATCCCGAGGCGGTTGAAGCCCACTCCAAGGGCGAACCGGTTGCTGCCTGAGAACGCTCGCCTTCTGACTCCCCGCGGCAGGACGGTAAGCGCCGTATGCCGCGGGTTTTTCCGGCCCTGAATTACCTCTAATTTTCAATATCTCTGCTGCCGATGCGCCACGTTTTCCTAGATCACCAATCCAGCACCCCAGTCCGGCCCGAGGTTTTCGACGCGATGAAGCCGTTCTTCACCGAAGCGTTCGGAAACCCATCCTCACTGCATCAATATGGGTTGCGGGTGCGCGATGCGCTGAAGCAGGCCCGCCAACAGATGGCGGCGCTGATCAAAGCGGACAGCGAAGAGGAGATCTTCTTTACCTCCGACGGGACGGAGTCAGCAAACCTCGCCATCAAGGGGGTGGCCTACGCCAATGAGCGCAAGGGTAAGCATCTGGTCGTCTCGGCCACTGAACATCCAAGCGTGATGAATTCGGTCGAATTTCTCGAAAAGCAGGGTTGGACATGCACTCGAGTCGGGGTGGATCGCGAAGGAATCATCAATCTGGAAGAACTCGCTGCGGCGATTACGCCACAGACGGTTTTGGTCGCGGTGCATCATGTAAACCACGACATCGGTTCCATCCAGCCGATGCGTGAAGTTGGAAAGATCTGTGCTGAGCAAGGGGTGCCGCTTTACGTGGATTGCGAAGCCAGCGCCGGGTGGTTACCGATTGACGTGAAAGAGTTTGGTGCGGCGCTGGTGAGTTTCTCCCCGCATCGCTTTTACGGACCCAAAGGCGTGGGCGTGCTTTACCGCAATAAAAGAGCGCGGATTGTCTCGATGATGCATGGCGGCGTCCAAGAAGGGGGCCGACGGGCCGGCACTGAAAACGTCCCGGCGATCGTTGGAGGGGGGCTGGCGGCGGAGATTTCGGTGACTGAATTGCCGCAACGCATGGCCCACACCGCCCAGCTCCAAGCGCGTCTTTGGGCTGGCCTCAAGGCGAAGGTTAGTTACATCAAACTCAATGGCCCTGAGCCGGGCCCGAAGCGGATTTCCACGAACCTGAACCTCTCGACTGAGTTCATTGAGGGCGAGGGTCAGCTCCTGTTGTGCGATCTTAACGGCATCGCGGTAGCCAGCGGTTCAAGCTGCGTGAGCAAGTCACTGAAGGTCTCGCATGTGCTCAGTGCCATCGGCCTCGACCACGCGCTCGCCCAAGGCAATATCATCATGACTTTGGGCATGATGAACACGGAGGAAGACGTGGACTACACCGTTGAGACCTTCGCCAAGATTGCGACCAAGCTCCGTGGTATGTCCCCGATGTGGGATGAGTTTGAGCGTGGCCTCATTGATTCGGTGATCGCGCCCACGGGGCGTGGAAAGTCTTTTTCCCAGCACGCGGCCGAAGTGTCCGGCAAGCCGGCGCACGCCTGAATCCAAGTGGGTATTTTCTGGGGCACGGTCCCCAATTCTGGGCGCAAATCCGGGACTTTGCCGGTTTCTGAAAAGGCCTTAGCATAGCCTGTCATTTGTTTAACATGATTACGAAATTTTTCACTTTGGGCGTCGCCGTAATAGTGGCGTCCAATTCCCTGCACGCTGAGACCATTGAGCCGGCTACGCTGCGGCAGAAGGTCCTTGAAATTGTGAGCCCGATTCCGGAGCGCATGCCGGGGGCAGAAAAAGACACCAAGGCTCAGATTGCCCTCGGCAAGCGTCTCTTTTTCGAGAAGCGCCTCTCCAAGAATGAGTCGCAGTCCTGCAATAGTTGCCATGCCGTCGATAAGGGTAGGGGGGGCGTCGATAACCTCCCGACTTCACCCGGCGCTTTCGGAAAACGGGGTGGGCGCAATTCGCCGACCGTGCTGAATGCCGGATTTCACCTTGCCCAGTTCTGGGATGGCCGGGCGGACACTCTTGAGGCGCAGGCCAAAGGCCCCATTCTCAACCCGATTGAGATGGCGATGCCGGATCCGCAGGAGGTGCTCTCCCGCTTGAAGTCGGATAAGCGCTATGTGCGCGAATTTGCGAAGGCTTTTCCCGCCCAGACCGACGCGGTGACCTACGACAATCTTGCGCAGGCCATCGCGGCCTTTGAGCGCACGCTAGTGACCCGTGATCGGTTTGATGACTTCCTCAAAGGGAGCGATCGTGCGCTGACCGCGGTGGAGCGCCAGGGACTGCACGAGTTCATCACGGTGGGTTGCACCACCTGCCACAATGGCCCGCTGCTGGGGGGCAACGGGTTTCGAAAGATCGGGATCCTTGAGGCCTACTCGAACGAGGCGGACAAGGGGCGGATCGAAGTCACCAAAGACGAAGCCGATGAATTCGTCTTCAAAGTGCCGAGCTTGCGCAACATCGCCTTGACAGCGCCCTATTTTCACGACGGCAAACACGCTCAACTTGCTGACGCTGTGCGCGAGATGGCGTGGCTGCAGTTGGGCCAGAAGCTAAACGATGAGCAGGTGAACTCGATGGTCGCTTTCCTCAATTCCCTTAGCGACAAGGGGCGCAAAGCGCCAAAGGTCGCCGCCGTGGGCGGGGCCGCGGCGGGGATGCCGTGATCAAGAGTTGTTTTGCACTCCAGCCCGCACCAGTCGGTGCGGGCTTTTTTCCACCAAGTTGCGAGTCCCAGCCGGGCTCTTAAGGTCGCCACTCACGAAATATCGAACCGCAGTCAATGACACAGGAAGCCATTCTCGCCGCCCTTCGCCTCGTCAAGTATCCCGGTTACAGCCGTGACATCGTCTCGTTTGGTCTGGTGAAAGAAGTCCAGATCGAAGTAGATGCAGTGGGCGTTTTGATTGAGCTTACCTCGCCCAATCCAGAACTCGGTGAACAGATCGCGGACGCCGCCCGGGTGACCCTACGGGATCAGTTTCCAAGCCTAAAGGACGCCCATGTCCAAGTTCGAGTGCCGACCGCTCAGCAGGCGGCGACCACGGCTCCCGGCACCACCCAGCGCAACAAGGTGCCAGGGCTCGCACGCATCGTCGCTGTGGCGTCCGGGAAAGGAGGCGTGGGCAAGTCTACCTGTTCAGTGAATCTCGCCTGTGCCTTGACCCGGTTGGGAGCGACAGTCGGTTTGCTCGACTGCGATATCTACGGCCCCAGCATTCCGCTGATGATGGGTTACAAGGAGCGACCATTGATCAACGATCAGGAAAAGCTAGTGCCGCCGGTGGCGCACGGCGTGAAAGTGATGTCGATGGGCCTGCTGATTCAGGACGATCAACCCGTCATCTGGCGTGGGCCCATGATCCAAAAGACGATTCAACAGTTCGTCCACCAAGTCGATTGGGGCACCCTCGACTACCTCATTGTTGACCTGCCGCCGGGCACGGGTGATGCCCAACTTTCCCTCTGCCAGACCGTGCCGCTGGACGGTGGGGTCATTGTCACCACGCCGCAGGAAGCTTCGCTCGGTGTGGTCCGCAAAGGTTTGGCGATGTTTGAGAAGGTCAACGTGCCGATCCTCGGGATTGTGGAGAATATGAGTTACTTCACCGCTCCCGACGGCTCCCGGATCGAAATCTTTGGCCATGGTGGTGGCCGGGCCGAAGCGAGCCGCCGCGGGGTGCCGTTTTTGGGCGAAGTTCCGCTGTTTCCGGCGATTCGGGAAGGCGGCGACGCCGGGCTACCCGTGGTCGCGGCCACCCCCGACGGCGCCCCGGCGGCGGCCTTCCTCGCGGTCGCCCGGCGCCTCCGGGAGCGACTGGGCTGAGTCTGGCTTTGACGTGTCGAGAGCACTGCCTAAGCTGGCGTCATGATTCCTCGGTTGATCCTTCAGCGGTTCACGTTTTCCGCGCTGTTGGGAATGACCCCTATGGTCGCCGTGCTCCCGGCTTGGGCCAGCGAAAAGGCGACTATCACCGCGCCCGCCGGGCCGCCCACACAGCACACGACTTCCAAGACCCGAGTCGAGGGGCCGTCTCCGTTTCGTTCGTTAAAGTCGGGCGATTCCGCGGGGGCCATCATGGATTCCCCGACCTTGCCGACGGTTCCCTCCTTGGACCCCAAGGCCGCTCGCGAAATTCTTGATAAGTTGGCCAAGGATCGTGATTGGCTGTTGGATGATACCGGTTTGGAGCAGGTGGAAACCACCCAAGCCTTGGAAGACGCTTGGGAAATAGACGATTCTAAGTCCACCAAACGGAGTGCGATCGAACGCAAGCTGTTGGGTAAAGATCGCGAGTCCCAAACCGGCCGCAAGCCGTCCAACCGGGGCCAAGAAACGACGGAAGCCCTGAGCCGGAATTCGCGGCGGGGCAGCGGCGATTTCGACGGTGAAGATGATTCGAATCGCCGGCGGGATGCGTTGGAGCTTCGTGGTTTCAATGCGCCGGGCGAACGGGAGCTAAATCCTTTCCAATCCTTTAACGCCAACTCCACCGACCGGGCAGATCGGGCGTTTGGTTCGCAATCCGGGTTTATCGGTGGGCGTTCGAGTTCGGAATTTGAATCGCCCTTCAAGACGGCCGAGACTGATTTCAGTCGGCGCATGGAACGCTTGGGGCTTACGCCCGCCGCTGAGTCCAAGACCCGCGATCCCGCGATGTGGGGCGAGGCTCTGAGCCAACCCCGCCAGATGCGTGTGGATCAGTTCACGCAAGCCCTTGGCGGTAACAGTTCTTTGTCCGGGTTGAATGCTGGCAATTCAGCGACCGCGACGGCCCCCACTTTTTCGACGCCGGCCAGCAGTAGCGCGCTGTTTGACAAGCCGGTGAGCGATTTTTCGAAATCGTTTTCAGCCCCCAGCTTGCCCGCTCCGGCAGCCCGTGGCTTTGACCTGATCACGACGCCCCGCGTCAGCATCCAGCCGCTGCCCAAGGCCACTTTTTGAGCATGAGGGGTTATTTTTTTGGAATCGTGTTGAGTGCCATCCTGTTACCCGCCGGCTTGGCAGCGGGGGAGGCTCGCATTCTCAAGGTGTTGCCTTACTTGTTGGATTCGCAAGGCCGCCATGCCCTCCAGCCCAGCCTGTATGAGCGGGACGCCTACCAAGCGAACTTGCGCACGCATCCTGACTTGGTTCGCGGCCAACGTTACGATATCCAGTGGCGTTCGCGCACTGGCTTGAAGCGTGGGCTCAAGCTGCGCTTGGAATTACGCTCCGGCAGCGGCAGTTCCGAGGGGAAGTCGCTGGTCTTGGAAAATTCGGTCAAACCCGGTTGGTGGGCGCGTGGTTGGACCCGCTTTACGCTCTCCGAAGCGCAGTTCAAGGAGTTGGGCCAAGTCACCGCGTGGCGGGTTACGCTGAACACAGCGGAAGCCGAAGTTGCGGAAGAAAAATCGTTTCTCTGGTGATTGTCATGGGGCCTCGCGTCCCTTGATTGAATCGGTCCGCGGCTAAACGTTTGGCCAGCGTTTCGAATTACTATTCGACCCGCCCGCCACTGGCGATGCGAGGAATCGAAATCAGTGCAGAATGGGTTCTTCGTGCGGTTGCCGGATCAAGGTCGCGTCGAGGTCCAGAAACCAGTCCAACCGCCGTTCCGTCTCGGGGAGATCGAGGTGGCGGGCCATGATGAGGTAACTGGCATAGTGGTTTCCCTCGGACTCGACCAAGCTCGCGTAAAAGGTGGCCAACTCCGGATCGTCGGTGCGAAGCGCCTCCGCCAAGAGTTGGAATTTTTCGCAACTGCGTCCCTCAATCAGAGCGCAAACGACCAAATGATCGATGACTTGGTATTGAATGCCATTTCGCACGGCGCGCATCAGGCCCTTGATCCAAGGGCTTGGTCGCGGTTCGGAGAAGGGAATACCGCGGGAGCGGAGCAACTGGAGCACCAGTTCAAAGTGCTGTAGTTCCTCGATGGCGATGGCGTTCAGCTCGTGAACCCGGTCGAAGAGCATTCGGTATTTTTCCAGATTCAGCGCGGTCGTGGCCGCCTTGCGTTCCAAGTGGGCGTGATCGACCAGCACGGCGGGCAGGTTGGCCTTCATCCGGGGCAACCAGTCGGGGGGAACTTTCTCGCGGAACAACAACACTCCGCAGAGATAGCGACTCGCCGTCCGCTTGCCAATGATCCGCCCGCTCCGGGCAGCGGCGATTTCCCCGGAACCGGGAATGGACCTCGCGAGGTTTTTGAGTTCACGGTCACCTCATGTTTCGTCGACTCCCGTTCCTCCTCGCTTTGGTGTGGTTCGGTTTAGCACCCGTCCAAGCGGCCTTTCGGGCCGGTGTGGCGGTGCGAGTGGTTACCCCTGAGCCCCTGTTGCCGGTTTCGGGAGGCATGGGGCCGATCCAGCCGGCTACCATCAAACAGGGTGAACTGACCGTGCGCGCCTTGGTGTTCGAGGACGGCGACTTAAAGGTGGCGTTGGTTAGCACTGATTTCCTTGGTTTTCCGGCGGTCTTGGGCGATCGGGTCCGAGCATTGATCAAGGGTATTCCGGGCGACAATGTGCTCATCGGCGCCACCCATACGCACAGCGCGCCGGAAGCCTATGGCTTTCCTGATGGCAAAGGCGGGACGGGCAGTGACCTGAACTATTTGGACCGCGTCGTCGCCCAAACGGCGGAAGCGGTGAACGAAGCCGTCGCCCGCTTGCAGCCGGCTGCTTTAAAAATCGCAACCGGCGAAGCCAAGGGGCAGATCGCCTACAACTATTATGCCCCCGACCTGTATGATCCGCGGGCCAGTGTCATTCAGGCGTTGGGGGCGGATGGCCGACCCTTCGCTACGCTCGTCAACTACGCTGTGCATCCCGAGGTGATCGGCAGCGGGCGCGGGATTTGCAGTCCCGACCTCGTGGGACCGCTTTATGACCGAATCGCCGCGGCTGGGGGTGGCACGGGCATCTTCATGAATGGCGCCCAAGGCGGCATGGTCACGGCTGATAACCGGCGACCGGGCGGGGAGGTGAATTCTTGGAGTGAATGTGTCCGCATTGGCCAATTACTCGCCGACGAATGCCTGCGGCTAGTGCAAGCGGTGCCCAGCCAGCCGAACCCTCGGTTGCAGGTGGAGATGCGACGGGTGAAATTTCCGGTGGACTCGCCGGGATTGCTCGCGGTTCTTAAAAATTCACCCTTGGGTTACCAGACCGACGCGGCGGGTATGATCTCGACCCGCGTCCACTTGGTGAACCTCGGTAACGCGCAAATCCTCACGATCCCGGGCGAGGCGTTGCCCAACATCGGCTATTACCTCAAACGCCGGATGCGGGGAGCGCATAATTTGCTGTTTGGGCTGACAAATGACGCCTTTGGTTACCTGCTGACCGAGGTCGATTGGAGCAGCTTCAAGCGTTACGAATACGTTTCCCGAACCAGCTTGGGAGAACAGACCGGCGAAATTTTCATCCGTGAAGCCCTGAAGCTCGTTGCCGAAGCCCCAGCTCCTTAAGCCTGCCGGAGCGATAAGATTTAAAATCAAGAGTGGCTTGTCGGGTGCATTTAGGGCGAAGTTTTTGGTCTCCCTCGTGCTGGTCGTCTTCGCAATTAGCCGTGCCTTAAGTTGGGCTCGAAGCGCGTTCGTGAGCGGATGCTGGAGAGTCAGTCCAGCGGGTCTGACCGGGAAATATAACAACCTTGCCCCGTGCGCCTCAAACTTTCCCAAGTCGCGTTGCGAACCAGCTTGGTCTATGCCTTGGCGGGTCTTCTTTGGATCCTGCTCTCCGATCAATTGCTACCGGCGGTGGTGGCGGACCCGGCCCTTGTGGCGAGGTTTCACACGCTCAAGGGCGTGGGCTTTGTCGTCCTCACCGGGGTGCTTCTCTATGTGATCCTCGGGCGGCAACTGGTTCGGTGGGAACACGAAGTGGCCGCCCGTGAAAAGGCGCAGACGGACTTGCGGCATTCCGAGATCCGCATTGCGGAACTGGCGGGTGCCGTCCCGGGCGCGATCTATAGCTTTCGACTACGCCCCAATGGCGACATGGAACTGCCCTACGCCAGTCCGAAGTTGAAGGAGCTGTTTGCCGTCGATCCCGCTGAATTGGCAACCGACGCCCGCAGCATCCTCCGCTTCGTCCATCGCGAGGATCGACGGCACCTCTGGGTGACGATTGAGACCTCGGCCAAGTCCCTGACGCCTTGGACGTGCGTTTTCCGCGCCGAACACCCGCAGCGGGGTCTGATCTGGATCGAAGGTCGCGCGGCGCCGGAGCGCGAAGCGGATGGCAGTATCCTTTGGCATGGGTTGCTACTCGACGCCACGGATCGGCGGCGGGCGGAGATCGAACTCGCGCGGCAGGGGGCTGAGCTGCAGATGATTCTCGATTCCGTGCCGGCTTTCGTCTTTTTCAAGGACCGGGAACATCGAATGCTGCGGGCGAATGCCGAAGTGCTGCGGGTGACCGGTCGCTCGCGCGAACAAGTCGAGGGGCGCACGGAAGTCGAAAACGGTTCCCCCTTTGCGGAGGAGTATTACCGCGACGAAAACGACGTGCTGGCGACGGGACAACCCAAGCGTGGGATCATCGAAAAGCTCGCCTCGGCGCGGGGCGATCGCTGGATGCGCACCGACAAATTTCCCTACCTTGATGCCGCGGGGAAAATTGTTGGGGTGGTGGGCTTCGCATTGGACATCACCGAACAAGTCCGGGCAGTGGAGCTTCAGCGCCAACAGCGGCGCATGTTGGAAACCATCCGGGTTGCACAGGCAGCCTACATAAGTGGCGGCGAATTGAGGGGTCCACTCAATGGTTTGCTCGACGCCATCCTAAGCCTGACGGGGAGTGAATTCGGATTCATCGACGAAGTGTTATCCGATGCATCGGGTCGCCCGTTTCTCAAAACGCACGCCGTGACGAACATCGCGTGGGATGAAGCGACCCGAAATCTCTTTGCCCGGCAAGGCCCTGAGGGAATGGTGTTTGCGAACCTCAAAACGCTCTTTGGCGCGGTTGTGACCACGGGTGAGCTGGTCATCGCGAACGAGCCGACCCATGACTCCCGGAGGGGCGGTTTGCCGTTGGGGCATCCGCCGTTGCACGCGTTCATGGGCGTGCCGCTCAAACTGGGAAGCCGGTTGGTGGGAGTGATCGGGCTCGCCAATCGTCCCGGTGGTTTTGAGGCGACGTTGCTCGCCGAATATGAGCCCCTGTTGACCACGTGTGTCACCCTGATTGAAGCGGGTCGCGAAGCCCGTCGCCGCTGTGACGCGGAGGCGGCGCAGTTGCGCAGCGAAGACCGGTTTAAGCAATTGGTGGAGTCGTTGGACGAAATTATCTGGAGTGGTCGGCCGGGCGAATTGGCACCGACATATTTGAGCCCGGCCTTCGAGAAAATCAGCGGTCGGCCGATCGCTGATATCTTGAACAATCACGCTGCCGCCCTTGAGTTGATCCATCCTGAGGATCAGGCCCACATGCTGGCCGCAGTCGCCCGGGGGAGCGAAGGCCTGCAGGAAAGCATAGAGTATCGGATTGTGCGTCCGGACGGTGCGGTGCGGTGGATCTGGGACAAGGCCTTTCCCGTGCTGGACGACCAGGGAAAGGTGGTCGCGGTCCACGGGATCGCCACCGATATCACCGAACGCAAAGCCTGCCAGCACGCGGCCGAACATTCGCTTTCGTTATTGCGGGCGGCTTTGGAATCCACCGCGGAGGGGTTGCTCGTAGTTGATCTTGAAGGGCGGATCATCGACTACAACCAACAGTTGCTGAACATCTGGCAATTTCCCGAGACACTAAATCCTGGCAACCGCACCCATGATTTGACCACGGGTGCCAGCAATGCCGCGATAAAGCGTTTTATCGACGACCGGTTGGAGGATCCCCCGGCGTTTATGGCCAAGGTGCGGCAACTCTATGAGGCACCGGAGTCTGAGAGCTTTGATGTCCTGCGGTTCCAAGACGGTCGGATCATCGAGCGCTACTCGATCCCACAGCGGATTGGTGGTCGGCCAGTGGGGCGGGTTTGGAGTTTTCGCGATGTCACCGAGCGGCGGGTGGCCGACGAAAGGCTGCGCAGCGTTAATGAAAACCTGAAGGCGTTGATCGAAGCCATCCCCGACGTGATCATCTTCAAGGATGCCAGCGGGCGTTGGCAGATCACGAATCGGACTGCCCGTGAACTATTCCGGCTTACCCAAGTCGAATGGCGCAACCGGACCGATGTCGAACTCGGTGAAGCGCAGCCCGAACTGCAAGCGATGTATATCGCCTGCCTGCAAAGCGACGCCCAAGCGTGGGCGGCCGGCATCCTGACTGTCGGGATGGAGGCGGTGCCAGCGCCTGACGGACAGATTCGAGAGTTTGAAGTCATCAAACTGCCCATGTTCAACCCCGATGGCAGTCGCAAGGCGCTGTTGATCTTCGGGCGTGATTTGACCGAGCGGCTGCGCTCCGAAACCGCGCGGCGGGATCTTGAAGCCCAGTTGCGGCAGTCCCAGAAGATGGAGGCAATCGGGCAGCTCGCCGGGGGCGTGGCCCATGACTTCAATAACCTTCTCACGATCATTCAGGGTAACGTGTCCCTGCTGCTCGATTCGCCGCACTTCTCCGGCGACGACGCGCTCCTAGCCCGCGAGATCCTTCAAGCCTCGGATCGGGCTGCTGGACTCACCCGGCAATTACTCCTGTTTGGCCGCAAGAGCGTCATGCAGTTGGCCGACCTCGATTTGAATGAAGTGGTGGGCAATCTGACCAAGATGCTGCGCCGCACGCTCGGCGAAGACATCGCGCTCGCCACGGATTACGCCCCCGGCCTGAGGGCTTTTCATGGGGACGCCGGGATGATCGAGCAGGTGTTGATGAATCTCGTGGTCAATGCCCGCGACGCGATGCCGGGCGGAGGCAAGCTCAAGCTGGGCACCGGAATGACCGAATTTGAAACCGGAAATCTGCCTCAGAATCCGGCGGTGAAAGCCGGGGCGTTTGTCTGTGTGCGCGTGACGGATACCGGCAAAGGGATTCCCCAAGAACACTTGGCCCGAATTTTCGAACCTTTCTTCACCACCAAGGAAATCGGCAAGGGCAGTGGGCTCGGGTTAGCGACTGTCTATGGCATCGTGCAACAGCACGGCGGCTGGGTGGAGGTGGAAAGCACCCCGGAAAACGGATCGACGTTTTCGGTTTTCCTCCCGGCTACGGACCGCTGCGCCAGCGACTCGGGCGCGGGAAACCAGGCCCCGGCGCAACCGCCAGGCGGCAAGGATACGATCCTAGTTGTGGAAGATGAGGCGGCCGTGCGCAGCCTAGTGGTGAATCTCCTTCAGCGGTTCGGCTATCGCGTCCTGCCGGCTGAATCCGGGCTGGCGGCTTTGCGCGTCTGGGCGGAGCACCGCGAACATATTGATCTGCTTTTCACCGACATCATCATGCCTGACGGGATGACTGGCCGCGATCTGGCCCGCCGGTTGCAGGCCGAGCGGGCGGATTTAAAGGTGGTATTTACCAGCGGTTACAGCGCTGAGCTGGCTAGTCTCGATGCGACGACGGTGGAGAGTCTCAGCTTTCTCCAGAAACCGTTTTCACCGGCGCAACTTGCCGAAGCCATCCGGGCTGGGCTGGACCGCCCGTGATCCCTTTCCTGCGGGCCCCGCCCTCCGCTTCGCGTCAGCGCACGCGCTGCTGCCCGCCGGTGAAACGGCGCGAATTGCTACGTTGGTTAACCGCGGCTCGACTTTTTGAAGCGAAGCGCGTAAAGGAATTTTCAATGATTTCCCGTTCAAAGACTGCACTGATCGCGGCCGTTTGGGTCGTCACGTTGAATTCACTGCTGGTGCTTGGTGCGGAACCCGTGCGCTTGTTCGATGGCAAATCCTTTGCTGGCTGGGATGGAGATACCAATCGGACATGGCAGGTGCGATCAGGTGCATTGGTGGGCGGGTCGTTGAAAGATACGGTGCCGCGGAACGAGTTTTTGGCGAGCACCCAGTCCTACACCAACTTCGTGTTGCGACTGAAATTCAAGCTGGTTGGCACCGAAGGCTTCGTAAACGCCGGCGTGCAAATCCGCAGCCAACGCGTGCCCAATGACAGCGAGATGATCGGCTACCAAGCCGACATCGGTGCCGGCTGGTTTGGGGCCATCTATGACGAATCGCGCCGCAATCAGGTGTTGGCCAAACCGGCCGAAGCGGACGTGAAGAAGGCGGTCAAGGTGGGCGATTGGAACGACTACGAAATTCGCGCGGAAGGTCGCCGCGTGGTGCTTAAGATCAACGGCATCCAGATGGTGGACTACACGGAGGCGGACGCCGCAATTCCGCAGTTCGGCCGCCTCGGCCTACAGGTGCATGGCGGCGGCAAGTCTGAGATCAGCTACCGTGACCTCACCTTGGAAGTTTTGCCCTAGGCCAGCGTCCCCTTGGAGAAACCCCATGACCGAGGTCAATTCTGTTCAAGCTGGCTCCGTGCCCACGGTGACGGTGGTGACAGCGACCTTTAACCGCAGTCGGGCGTTGCGTTGTGCCGTGGAGTCGGTCCGAGACCAGACCCTCACGGACTGGGAGCAATGGGTCATTGGTGATGCTTGCACCGACGACACCGCAGCCGTGCTGAGGGGAGGTCACGACCCGAGGGTGCAGTTTTTTAACCTGCCCCAAAATGTCGGCGAGCAGTCGGGTCCCAACAACGAAGGCTTTCGCCGAGCCCGCGGCCGTTACGTGGCGATGTTGAATCACGACGACCTCTGGTTGCCCGACCACCTCGCCCTCGCGGTTGCGGCGCTGGAAGCGTCCGGGGCGGATTTGGTGTTCTCACTCGCCCATCAGGTGGAAGCGGCGGGCGGCGCTGTCCTGCACAATTGGGCTCCGCATCAGAAGTATTCCCCGGAATTGTTCATTCCAGCCTCCAGTTGGGTTTTTCGACGCGAGTTACTGGACCGATTCGGCGGCTGGCGCCCGGTGCAGAGTATTCGCAATTTCCCGTCGCAGGATTGGTTGTTCCGCGCTTGGAAAGGCGGCGCCGATTTGCGGCTGTTGCCGCTGGTCACGGCCATCTTTCTCCCGAGCCGAGGCCGGAACAATTGTTACCTCGGCAACCCTGGGGCCGAGCAGGAAGTGTGGTTGGCCCGCCTTCGACAGGCTCCGAATCTCCGGTCTGAACTCACTCTCCAAGCAGCCTTTCCTCAAGCCCTGCCCGCTCCGGCGATTACCGCTGGGGCGCCTGTTCCCCCTTTGGGCGAGCGGTTTCGGCGCGCGTGGACCCATTATTCATGGAAGTGGCGGCGGTCCGTCGCGCATGCCGTGGCTCGCTGGACAGATGGGCACCCAACTGAATGGGAAGTGCGCTTGGGAGGCGGCTCGGCGACCGCTGCGATCAACAAGTTACGTCGCGACCGCGGCTTGGGTAAGTTGCCCTCCCGCCAACCTTAATTCTGAATTGACCTCCCCCACTCCCCAATGAACCCCCCTTCTTCGAATCGTGCGCCTGAGTTTACCCCGGAAGCGGGCTACGTGACAGGCGCGCGGCGAGATCAGCAAAGCGTCACGCGAGACTGGCAGCCGCTTCAGCCTCTTATTGCCGGCGTCGCGGTGAAGGAAGTTTGCAACGTCGCCAAAAACAATGGGCTGCTCACCGAGATTTGGCGGCAGGATTGGGAGTTGGATTCAGCGTCGCTGGGGCAGGTGTTCCAAAACCTCCTCGAAGGGCTCGCCGTCACCTCGTGGCATGTGCATCAGTTCACGACCGACCGAATTTTCATCAACCAGGGACTCATGAAGCTGGTGCTTTTCGATGGCCGACGAGGTTCAGCTACCTACGGACTCATCAACGAGTTCCGCATCGGCTTGGTGCGCCCCGCCTTAGTGGTGGTGCCCCCGGGTGTGTGGCACCTCGTGCAGAACCTGAACGCTACTCCGAGTATGCTGCTGAACTTGGTGGACCGGGCTTATGATTACGAACATCCCGATCATTGGCGACTCCCAGCTGACACGGCTGAAATTCCCTATCGGGTCAGCCCGCCTCCCGGCGCGTTGCCGACTTCGAGTGCGCAAGTCTGAGCTTCAGCCCCGGTAAACGATCATCACGCCGAAATCGACCAGCAGCTTCTGGGTGCCCATCTCGATGTAGCTGTAGCTGATCGTCGTGATGCTCACGATGTTCTCCTCGCCGATCTTGCCGAGGACATCGCTGACCACGTTGTCAAAGTTGTCGTGCCCAACCTCCTTGCAGTCGATGTGCCGGATGGTTTTGGTGCGGAGTTTTTTGCTCCCATCCCGCACGGCGGCTTCGAGGGGTGGGAGTGCTTTTTTGATGAGCAGTTCCACCGGCTTTTCGGTGACTGGCACGGAAAAGTGTTTCTCTTCCTTGGCCGCGGCGGAGGAGTGGGCGGCGATGCCCACCTTCATGTTATTGGGGTCCAGTTGCGGAATCGCCAGCGGCTTCCCGCAGGCGGGACAAAGGATCTGCTGGCCGGCGGCGCCGGCGTCCACTTCGAGGTCCTGACGGCAGTTGGGGCACTTAAAGGAGATGTCCATAAAACGCTTAGAGGCGGTGTGAAACCATTACCGGGCTCGTCCCACCTTGGGAAGCCTCTGGCTGCGAACTTTTTTGGCAAATCCTTAGGCTGTCATGGGCTGCGACAACGCACACGACGGCCGGTTTTTAAGCATACCGCCCCGTCTGGTGCTCGGGTTTGAAGAACGCCTGCAAGAGGCGATCCACCTGAAGCAGCCCGTCGCGCGTCAGGCCGATACGGTCACCGTTATTCGTCAAGAAGCCCTGTTCCTTGATTGTGGCCAGCGGTCCGGCGAACTGTTCGCGCGGGTCGCGGCCAAACTTCCGTGTGAAGGCGTCGGCGCTCACGCTGCCGAGCTTCAGTTGTAACATGAACTCGCGCAGATAGCGTTCGTCCGCGGGCACCACGTAGGCGCGGTAGATCGGCAACTGGCCGGTATTTACGGCGTCCACGTAGGGTTGGAAATCGTGCTGGTTCTGGTAATGCACGCCGTTCAAGTGGCCGAAGCTCGCCACGCCGATGGACAGTAAGTCCGCACCGCTAAACAATCCCTGACGATACTGGAAGCTCACCTTGGCTGGGTCCTTCACGACCGTGGTCGTGCTGGTGACGGTGTAGCCGGACTGCTCGAATTGGCCGTAGGCGTAATTCACCCAGCGCCGCTTTGTCTCCCAGTCGGCGACCGGGGCGACGAGTTTTCCCTCGGCCCGCATTTGTTTATAGATGCCGGTGTTATAGGGCACCTCCATCTGGTAAATCGTGACCGAATCGGGTTGGAGCGCGACGGCTTTAGCGACCGTCTCCCGCCACTTCTCTTCCGTCTCTTCAACCATCCCGGCGATGAGATCGATGTTGATCTGTGGGAAGCCGATTTCGCGGGCGAAAGCGTAGGCGCGGGCGATTTCCTTCGAGCGATGCGCCCGGCCGTTGATTTCCAAGATGTGGTCGTCGAAGTGCTCGATGCCCAGACTCAGGCGCGTGACTCCCAGCTCGCGGATGGCCCGAAGCTTGTGGTCGGTGAGCGTGCCCGGCTCGGCTTCAAAGGTGATTTCTTCGGCCTCGTCCCACGGCAAGAGCGCCTTCATGCCGTCGGTAAGGAATTTCAATTGGTCCGGCGACAAGTAGCTGGGGGTGCCGCCGCCGAAGTAGATGAACTTGGGTTTGCGGCTCCCGATGATCGGCTTGGCGGCGTAGACGGACAGTTCCTTGAGCAGTGTATCGAGATAGCCGCGGATGTCCTCGGCATCCTTGTCAGTATAGACCCGGAAGTAGCAGAAGTGGCAGCGCTTCCGGCAAAAGGGAATGTGCGTGTAAAGTCCCAGCGGCAGGCCCGGCGCCGGGGTTCGTTCGAGCGCAGCGTGGAAATCGGGAATCTGCTCCTGCTGCCAGAACGCGAACGGCGGGTAATTCGAGATGAAGTAGTTGCCGGCGGTGGTCTCCTTCTGCATCGGCGGACCGGCAGTCTTCGGGGGCGGGGCGATGGTGATGCTGCTCATTGGGAAAGTTAAGGGGTTCGTTGGACGTAAACGCCAGGAGCGAGGGTCAATCGGTTGGGGGCTGTGTTGAGTCCATCGGTCGCGGAGGTCAGCACGATGATTCCGCGGCTGCCAAACCCACCGAGAGAATGGATCTCCATGCGAGCGCCGTCGTGTTCATTTGTGTGGATTGAAACGGCCCACGGCAAGTTTGGCGCGGGGAAATGTTGGAGGAAGTTTGATAGTCCTCTGGGTAACTGAGGGTCGTTCACGGCCAAGCTAGCGCCCGTGGTTCCATGTGGAAACGTGCCGAACAGTTTCACAGCCCAGGCTCGAAGCTCGCCCGGGCTTGCCGAGTTCGGGAGCTCACGGGCCAAAATTGTGGCGACTCCGTAGCTGTTGAAGGGGTAGCTGATCTTGCCTTTGGTTCCGAACAGGTTGCTGCGTTCGCCCCGAATCCAGACTGGGACTGCCTGCCAGAACCAAATTCCAATCGCAGCGGCGATGGTAGCCAGGACGGCTGCGATGCTGAGCCAGAGCTTGGACCAGCGGCTAATCATGCGGCCCATCCTCCCGGTGCGTTCCCAACCTCGGGTTCATGCGGTAGGTGATTTTCTCCATCATCGCTTCGGGGTGATTTGCCGGAGGGCGAGCGCCACATCATTTCTCCCCGAAGCAATACACTGAGCCGTCGGCGGCGCCGACGACGATGTGGCCGTCCACGACCGCGGGGGAGCTTTGCACGGGTTGGCCGATCTCGTATTGCCACAGCTCCTTGCCGTCGGCGAGCGAGACCATGTAGAGCCGGCCGTCGTCGGAGCCGACGATCACCTTGCCGTCGGCGACGACAGGCGAGCTGTCCACCTTGCCCCGCGTGGCGAAGACCCAGACCTGCTCGCCGGTATCGCGCTGGAGGCAGTGGAGGCGTTTATCGCGGCCGCCCACGATCACGCGGTCCTTGGTGACGGCGGGCGAAGACATGTAGGGGAAGGCGCGGTCCTTGTAGGTCCAGGCGATTTTGCCCTCCTTCAGGTCCACGCAGAGGAAGGCGTTTTCGTAGTGGCCGACGTAGAGTTTGCCGTCCACGAGCGCGCCGGACGCCGCGATGTAGGCGCCGGCCTCGATCTCCTTCTGCTTGGAGCCCTTCAGCACGTCCACGACGTGGATGATGGCGTCGCAGCCGCCGAACGCGGTCAGGCCGTCGCCGATGGCCGGGGAGCCGTTGATGTAGTTGCCGGTCTCGAAGACCCAGTTCGTTTTCCCGGTCGTGGCGCCGAAGCTGTAGAGCTTGAAGTCGTAGCCGCCGACGAGCACGGCCCTTTGGTCACCGGCTTGCACCCAGTTGGGGCTGGACAGAATTTTGTCCTCTAGGCCGTAGCTCCAGACCTTCTGGCCGGTCGTGAGGTCGAGGGCATAGACGTTGGTGTTGTCGGTGCCGAAATACACCCGGCCATCCAATACCAGCGGCGAAGACTCGATGCCGCCGTCGGACTTGAAGGCCCAAACCGGTTTGCCGTCGGTGAGATTGAGGCAGTGCAGATTCGAATCGCCGGAGCCGAAGAACACCTTGCCGCCGACGATGGCCGGCGAGGACTTCACCTCGGCGCCGGTCTTGAAGGTCCACTTCAGCACGGGCTTGGCGGGAACCTTTGCTTCACTGACGCCAGTGAGTTGCGGGTTGCCGCGGAACATCGGCCAATCAGTGGCGGCGAACGTGGGCGCAGCCCAAAGGGCGGCGGCGGACGCAACGGCAGAAAACCAAGACGCAATCGGCTTCACAGTGGTGAAGGTTCACCGCGGCGCGTTCGGTGGCAACCGAATGGCGAGGGGCAAGAACAGCGACCGCGAGGCGCCTCATCAGTTCTTGGCTGCGAAATCGACGAAGTTTTTCAGGAGGCGCAGCCCGACTTGTTGGCTCTTCTCCGG
The DNA here is from genome assembly GCA_903821635.1 of uncultured Verrucomicrobiota bacterium. Classification (GTDB taxonomy): domain Bacteria; phylum Verrucomicrobiota; class Verrucomicrobiia; order Limisphaerales; family UBA9464; genus CAIWAH01. The sequence continues at coordinate 22,386 of CAIJLV010000022.1, forward strand.
ATGAAACTGTGTGCCCCACACGTTGTCGCGACACACGGCGGCGGCGAAGCGCTGACCGTAGTCGGTGCGCCCAGCGACGATGGAGTCATCGGCGGGCTGCGGGTAGAAGCTGTGCACGAAGTAGAAGTGGCTGCCGCTCGGAATGCCGGCGAACAGCGGGCAGGGCGACTGGGTGATGTCTACTTCGTTCCAGCCGATCTGGGGAATCTTGAGGTGTGGTTCAGCTTCGGTCGGCTGAAAGCGCACCACCGGACCTTTGAACACGCCCAGTCCGAGGGCGCACGAATTAAACTCTGCGCTGCGTTCGAACAAGGCTTGGTAACCGACGCAGATACCGAGGAACGGTTTACCGGCCGCGATCCAATCTTTTACCGCCCCGCCGAGTTCCTGCCGGTGGATGGCGTTGAGACAGTCGTCGAAGGCCCCGACGCCGGGCATCACGATTCCGTGGGCGTGCTTCATCCCTGCGGGATCCGTGATCCGCTGCACCTCAGCGCCGGTGGCGCGCAGGGCTTTTTCGACACTCCGGATGTTACCGGCACCGTAATCGAGCAGGGCGAGCATGGTCAGAATTTCCCGCTGGCTTGGTTGGTAACGGCGACGAATTTGTCGGCGGCGGTAGCGAGGTAAGCCTCGATCTTTTTCACGAGGTCAGGATTCGCGGCGGCGACGTTGTTGGTTTCGCCCAAGTCGGTGTTCAATTGATACAGTTCCAACGGCTTTTCCGGCCCGAGTTTGAGCCCTTTCCAGTCTCCCATGCGGACGGCCTGCTGGTAGCCGCGTTCGTGAAATTCCCAATAGAAGAACTCGTGTTGATTGGTCTGTTTCCGGCCAAAGAGTGAGGGCGCGAACGAAATACCGTCCAAGCCCTTGGGTTTTCGGGCCCCAGCGACTTCAGCCAAGGTGGGCAGCACGTCCCAGAACGCGATGGGCTGGGTGTTCGTCACGCCGGGGCGGATCTGGCCTGGCCAGCGAGCGATAAAGGGAACCCGGATACCGCCTTCAGTGAGGTCGCGCTTGAAGCCGCGAAGCGGGCCGGAGCTGTGGAAGAAGGCGGGGTTCACGCCGCCCTCTTTGTGGGGCCCGTTGTCGCTCGTGAAGATGACCAGGGTGTCTTGGTCGAGCTTACGCTTCTTCAAGTCGTCCAAGACCGTGCCCACCAGGGTATCGAGGTAGGTGATCATGGCGGCTTTGCCTTTTTCAGGAGTGGGCCAGGGTTCCTTGGCGTAATCACCAAAGGACGGGACTTCCATGCCGTTCGTGCCGCGCTCGTTGTTGGCGTGGGGGAGGGTGGGCGCGAGGTAGAGGAAGAACGGCTGGTCCTCGAAGACTTTCACGAAGTTGGTGGAAAACTTGGTCAGCCATTGGTGCGCGTATTCGGTGCGCTGGCCGTTTTGATTGCCGGGCAAGAGAAACGGCTCTGCGTTGCGCCAAAGGAAAGTCGGGTAGTAGTCGTGGGCGTGCATTTGGTCGAGCCAGCCCAAGTATTGATCAAAGCCCTGCTGGTTGGGGTGGCCGGTGGTGCCTTCCCAGCCGAGCGCCCATTTGCCCACGGCTCCATTACGGTAGCCGGCGGTGCGCAGGACTTCGGCGAGCGTGATGTCATCAGGTTCCAAGGGCACTTGGGCGTTGGAGCGCACGCGGCTGTGACCGGTGTGCTTGCCGGTCATCAAGGTGCATCGACTGGGGGCGCAGACGGTATTGCCGGCGTAGGCTTGGGTGAACCGCATCCCTTCGCCGGCCAAGCGATCCAAGTTGGGAGTTTTGATCTTCGTTTGGCCGTAGCAGCCCAAGTCGCCATAGCCGAGATCGTCGGCCACGATGAGGATGATTCCCGGGAGCGTCGTCCGGCGGGAGGGTTTGGCGGTCGTGGCGTGCGCGGGGCTCGCTAGGGCGAGCAACAGCATGACGGACAGCAGTCGCGAAATTAGCATGGGACAGGATATGGACCGGTTGCGAACGCTTCAGTCGGCTCAAGCGACGGGGCTCGGAGCTGCTTGGATGCGGGCGGGTTTAACAATGGCGCCGAGAATGGCCGCCACTAACAGAAAGGCCACGGCGTCGTAAGCGGCATTGAGCAGCAGCCAAGGCCACGGCTGAAACCAGTAGATGCCGTCGCCAAGTTTGGAATAATTGACCACCGCGAGGCCGGTTAGGGTCACGACCAAGAGGCGTTGTCCAAAGCGAGGCAGGGCACATAGCCGGAGAGTGATCGCCAGCAAGAGGGTGGTGACCCAACCGTGGAAAAAGCCCGTGACCAGAAGTTCGGGTGACATGGGTTCCACGCCGTCTTTGCGGTAGTGAATGGTCGCGACCGGTCCCCGGCGATACAGGTTGAGGGTCTCTTCGGGCGTGGCGGCCTTGCCGGGCACGAGGTAAAGACCGTCATTGGGCAGATGCTCGCGCAGCGCCTTGCCCAAGGCGTCCGATCCTTGGCTGGGTTTTTCGACATAAGCGTAGGGCGTGGGGCAGTTCCAAAAAGCGGCTCCGAAGCCGAACAGCAAGACGGCGGCGATGAAACTTCCGAGCAAGGTGCGGATCATTTTGACAGGTGCCGGATTCGGCGTGGCTCCACTCAACGCTTTGAGCGGGCGACTTTCAATCTGGGAGTGGGCTTGAAAC
>CAIJLV010000023.1 GCA_903821635.1 uncultured Verrucomicrobiota bacterium
CCGGAAACTCCTACCCGTGGTTCCCGATTGGTTCTACGACCTCGCGATGGGGGATTGGAGCATCAATCTGCTACTCGCTCAGCAGGGGCCCCTCGCCTTGGTGGGAAACGAAGCCCTTTCAACCTACCGATTGCATAATTCGAGCTTCTGGCTGACCCGCCCGCTGCTGGACCGCACCCAAGACGAACTCAAGGCGCTACGCACCTTTGCGCAACACTTGGATGGCAAATGCGCCGCCGAGATCGGACATCAAATTAACCGCCGGCAATTTTGGCTCGTGGATGCCGACGTAGAAGCGGGAACATTTGCGGCCGCTCGGCAGACCTTTTGCGAGGCGTTCAGCGGTTGGTGGCGGCACCGCGGCGTGACCTTTCCGTGGGTCATCCGTTATGGGCTACGGGCTTACACGCCTTGGTTTATTGCTATTCGGCGCTTCACAAGGAGCTAAGAATCAAAAATCCAACTGTTTCAATGTTATTGATTCAGCATTAAAAGAGGCAGTGTTAACATTTCGCCGCAAATCACGCAGCCGCTGTTGAATTACGCTTAAAAACCATCATATTGCCGCTATGAGTATCTGGCAGCGACCTTAATAGGCTGGTCTCAGCAGGTAAGAGTTCGAAATTTAATCGGCCGAAAAGCGCAACCCAATATTCCATCGGTTGTTCGTTGAAATGCCCGTCGCCGCCTTGACCTGGAGGAGCCGCACTCATCACAACCAAGTCACTATGCCGCGCGAGTGATTGAGCAAATATCTGTGCTTTTTCGGGACGGATATGCTCTGCAACCTCAAAAGACCATACCATATCAAATCGGCGACCAAGATTTAGAGGTTTCTCCAGATCGTGCTGACGAATTTTGCTTCGATGAGGCGATTTGGAGATTGCAAGCCGCGAACCTTCCACTCCAAAAGCATCTAATCCGCGTTCCACAAACACGCTCAGTGATCCGCCGGTTCCACATCCTACATCAAGAATTGAGTGCGGTTGAAACCGTTCAAGCGCGTAGGACAAAATTGCAGTCGGCTTCAGCGAACACATTCCCAATTCCCATTCTTCGACAAATATACTGCTTCGTTTCCAGTGCCGCAGGCGCCAGTAGTTTAATCGGCTCCACTTTAGGCTAACAAATAACCAGAGTGGCACAGCAACCGCAGATATTTTCTGGTGCCGCTCCAGCCAATTTCGAATACTCCCTTTAATAGTGCTCACCTCTGTTAAGATGCCATGAAATTGGCAGCAAAGACAAACGGCAATTCAGTCTAAGTAGATTTTGGTAAATCCCCGCCAAAGACTGCATACGAAAATAAGACCACCGTTGTCGTCACGCGACCGAGGTGATTTTATATTTCTCAACGGACATGTCTGTCACCATTTGCACTATCGTTAGCAAAAACTACCTCGGCTACGCCCGGGCGCTGGTGCATTCGTTCCGGCAACAGCATCCTACGGGACGAGCGTGGGTATTGGTTGTCGATCAACCCGACGGCTGCTTCGATCCCACCCAAGAACCGTTCGACGTGCTGTTCCTCAGTGATCTCGGGCTAAAGAACCATCGCGCTTGGGGCTTCCGTTATGGCCCGTTTGAGTTGTGCAACTCATTGAAGCCCGTGCTGTTAAATTACCTCCTGACAGCTCGCGGCGAAAGAACCGTCCTTTATCTCGATTCCGACATCGGGGTCTTCAATCCCTTAGACGACCTGCTAACCGCAACCGAACAGAGCGGGCTATTGCTGACCCCGCACTGCACCCAAGATTTTCCAACCGATGGCTATTGGCCCAACCGGGAAGTCATCCTGACCGCTGGAACGTTCAACGCTGGAGTAGTGGGGGTTACTGAATCTCCGCTGGCCCGGAGTTTCCTCAAATGGTGGACGCAGGTGCTGGAATATGACTGCGTGGTGGATCTCGCACACGGTATCTACGTGGATCAACGCTACCTTGACCTCGTGCCCACCCTATTCGCCGGTGCCTTCGTGTGCCGGCATGACGGTGTCAATGTAGGTCACTTCAACCTACACCAGCGGCAGATCAATTGCGCGGGGGGAAGATGGACTAGCAATTCCGATCCCCTACTGCTGTTTCACTTCACGCAGGTCAATTGGACAATGCGTGATTTCTGGCCACCCGTATCGCGCCCACTAACCGCCGCTCAACCATCGTTGCGGAAGCTAATCGGCGAATATGGAGCGCTGCTGGATCAATGCGGTTTGGCCACGACCCAAACCTGGCCTAATAGCGACGCGCGATTCACTGATGGCACCTCAATTTCTGCCGCCACGCGGGCAGAATTTAGACGCCAATCAAAGCACAGTCCGCCCGCTCAAGATCCCTTCTCCGACCCCGCTTGGATCGGCTTTGAAAAATCCAACCGCCGACGGAAGTTCCTTGGCCAAATTGCGAATCTGCCTAGGCGAGCTTGGCGCGCTGGGCTCAGAGCTTTTCGCATTTGGCGGTGAGCGGAGCCAACGCTTCAACGGGTTGCTTGCCCCACGCTTAACCGCCCGCATACTACGCCCGTCTTCGATACATCCATGAATGCTCCCCTCCGTGTTGCTGTGACCGGTGCCGCCGGTCAGATCGGTTATTCCCTCCTTTTTCGCATCGCTTCCGGCGCCATGTTCGGCCCCGAACAGCCGGTGATCCTACAGCTCATCGAGGCGCCCATCGAAAAGGCTCTCGCCGCGCTCGCCGGGGTCGCAATGGAGCTCGATGACTGTGCCTTTCCCTTGCTCAAAGGCATTGTCCAAACCGCCGATCCCGCCGTCGGGTTTGCCGACGCCAATTGGTGTCTACTCGTAGGCGCCAAGCCCCGCGGTCCGGGCATGGAGCGCGCCGACTTGTTGAAGGATAACGGTAAGATTTTCATCGCCCAAGGTCAGGTCATCGACGCCGTCGCGGCCGCCGACGCCCGGGTCGCCGTTGTGGGTAATCCGGCCAACACCAACTGTATGATCGCGGCTTCGCAGGCCAAGCGACTCCCGGCCGAACGTTTCACCGCCATGGTGCGCTTGGACCAAAACCGCGCCCAAACCCAGCTCGCCAAAAAGGCCGGCGTGGAGCTCACCCAGGTGAAGGACATCTTCATCTACGGCAACCATAGCCCGACGATGTTCCCCGCCTTTGCCCACGCCACCATCGGCGGCCAACCGGCGCCGGCGGTCATCAACGACGACAGTTGGCTCCAAGGTCCCTTTTGCGAAACCGTGGGGAAACGCGGCGCGGCGATTATCGCGGCCCGGGGTGCTTCGTCGGCGGCTTCCGCGGCGAACGCCTTGGTGGACCACGTCCGCAGCCTCGTCACGCCGGGAGCCATTCACTCCGTCGCCGTGAAGTCCGAAGGCCGCTACGGCTTTGACGCCAATGTCTGGGCGGGCATGCCGGTGCGCACCACCACGCCGGGCAGTTACGAAGTGATCACCGGCTACGCGATGGATGCGTTTGCGCAGGCCAAGATCGCCGCGACGAACAAGGAACTCGTGGAAGAACGCGCGTTTGTCGCCGACCTGATTGGCGGCTAAAAACCCGGTTTAACCACCGGCACACGACTTCGGCGGCACCTTCACCGGTGCCGCTTTTGTTTTTGCCCAGCCCAAAAAATGCGCGTTCACCCCGGCCCGGGAACGCCCTTGGAACCCGCTGGGGCAAGCGTTACCTTCCGGCCGCCGATTCATTCCGAGCCCGCTTTGCCGATGCCCACGCCTGCGCCCAGAGTTCTCGTCCTACCCAGTTCCTACTTCGCGCAAAACCGCGTCGTGGGTGGCGGCGAGCGCTACGGCAATGAGTATTCCCAAGCCCTCGCCGGGCTGACGCCAACGACGCTTGGGCTGTTTGACTTCCAACCGGCAACCCGGACTCAGGGGCCACTCACGATCCGCCATTTTACGGTGACGCCCCGACCGCCGGGTGAACTCCGCTTTCCGGCCACCCGGGCCACCTTGGCTGCACTGCGGGAATACGACGTGATCCACCTCATGTGTTTTCCGACGCCCTTGTCGGAATTACTGACGCCGCTGGCCCGCCTCCGGGGGCAGGTGGTGGTGCTCACGGACATCGGCGGTGGCGGCCGCACCTTGGGCGGCTATCTCCAGAAACTCCACCGCCGCTTGGATTTTCACCGCCTCGCCCACGGCCTGGCCCACCTGTCGGCGCACGCCAAAACGGCGTTCCCCGATTGGACGCACCCCGACGTCATCCTGCACGGCGGAACGCCCCAGCCCGATCAATTCACTGAGATTCCGGCGGTCGCCTACGCGCTTTTTGTCGGTCGGCTCCTGCCCCACAAGGGCATCTTAAACGTCATCCAGTGCCTGCCGGCCGGCGTGCCGTTGAAAGTGGTCGGGCGCCCGTATGATCCCGCCTATTTTGAATCGTTGAAGGCCGCAGCCGCCGGCAAAGACGTAGCTTTCATTACCGACGCCGACGATGCGCAGTTGCGGCGGCTCTATCAGGGCGCGGCGGTGGTGCTGCAAACCTCCCTGCCCTCGCCGGGCCCCGGCTTCGATCGCTCGGAGCTGCTGGGCTTGGTCGCCCTCGAAGGCATGGCTTACGGCCGTCCGGTGATCGTGACTCGCACCACCAGCCTGCCGGAACTCGTGGTGGACGGAGAAACCGGCTTCATCGTGCCGCCCCACGATTTGGCCGCGCTCGGGACGCAAATCGGACGGCTGGTTCACGACCGAGAACTTTCCCGGCGGCTGGGTCGCCAAGCGCTGGCGCATGTGCGGCGCAACTTCACGTGGGAGGCGACCGCCCGCCGCGGCTTGGGGCTCTACCATGCGCTGGGCCAACGCCTCGGCAAGGCGTGGGCTCGCGCTTGATTTTACCGGTTCGCCGACTTCAAGCCCGGGCCAAATCGCCGGCCATTTCCTTGGCGAAATAGGTCAAAATCAGGTCCGCCCCGGCCCGCTTGATGGCCAGCAACGATTCGTCGCGGGTCTGCCGCAGGTCGAGCCAGCCCGCTTGGGCCGCCGCTTGGAGTTGCGCATATTCGCCGCTCACCTGATAGGCCGCCAAGGGCAGTCGCGTTTGGGCGCGCAGCTCGGCCAGGACATCCAGATACGGCCCGGCGGGCTTTACCATCAGCAGGTCGGCGCCTTCTTGTTCATCGAGCAAAGCGTCGGCGATGGCTTCGCGGCGATTCGCGGGGTTGAGCTGATACGTGCGTTTGTCGAGCGCCCGCGTTCCGGCCGCGCCCGCACTGCCAACCGCATCACGAAACGGCCCGTAGAACGCCGAGGCAAACTTGGCCGAGTAAGCCAGAATGCCGGTGCCCGTCTGCCCCGCGGCATCCAAGGCGTTGCGAATGGCAGCCACGCGGCCATCCATCATGTCGCTGGGGGCGACAAAATCTGCCCCCGCTTGCGCGTGCAACACGGCCATCGGGGCCAACACCGCGACCGTCGCGTCGTTGTCCACGTCGGTGCCGTCCGCCGTCAGCAAGCCGTCATGCCCGTGCGTGGTGTAAGGATCGAGTGCGATATCGGTAAAGATGACCAATTCCGGCACCGCCGCCTTGACTGCCCGGACGGCCCGCAAGACCAGACAGTCCGGATTCAAGGCTTCGCTGGCGTGGGCATTTTTGAGCTCAGCGGGGGTCACCGGAAATAGCGCCACGCCCCGAATTCCGAGGGCCCAAAGTTCCCGGCATTCCGCCACCAAGCCCGGCAGCGACAGCCGGAAAACACCCGGCATAGACCCGATGGGTTCTGGCGCCCCGTCGCCTGGGCGCACAAACAGCGGCGCAATCAGGTCGCTCGGCTGCAAATAGACTTCTTGCACCAGTTCACGGACGGCGGGCGAACGACGCAACCGGCGGGGGCGACGGGAGAGCTTCATGACGGAATCAATTGCCGGCAAAACAACCGCAACCCGTGCCGCAGGAGTGGCTGGGTTTCGGCATTTCGCAGGCGCCACTTTCGCAACCCGGAGTGGCTTCTTCACCCTTGAGCATCAGAAAACCGCCGGAAATCAGGCGCTGCACGGGCAAACCGGTCTCCGGGTCGTGCGTGAGCGGACGGTCGTTCATGGATTGCTTGACCTCAAAGCGCCGGGGCTTGAATCCAGCCTCGTCTGAGACAGTTTCGTAAATGTAGATCGGCATAATGTAGGGGGAGTGTGAAACAGCCGGCGCAGCGGTCAACCCAGCACCCGCGCCAAGCCGGCCAAGGGGCACTGCGGGCCGCCGGCGTCAGTCTGAGCCCCGGCCCCTCAGGCGAAGCAGTCCGTTGGGGGGGGAAATGTGCCCGCTGCGCGGGGCGGGCGAATTGAACATTGGAAATCGGGCCGCTCCTTCCTTCACCCTCGCGCCATGCAACTGACCGCCGAGGCACTCGCTCGCTACATCGACCACACGCTGCTCCGGGCCGACGCCACCGCCCAGGACGTCGTCCGCCTGTGCGCCGAAGCCCGGGCCCACGGCTTCGCCAGCGTTTGCGTCAATGGTTCCCGCGTCGCGCAAGCCGTTCACCTGCTCGAAGGCACCGACGTCAAAGTCGCCGCCGTGATCGGTTTCCCGCTGGGCGCGATGGATGCCGACGCCAAGCGTTACGAAACCGAAAACGTCATCGATCTCGGCGCGCAGGAAATTGACCTCGTGCTGAACTTGGGCCGACTGAAGGATGGGGACGACAAATACGTGTTTCGCGAACTACGCGATGTCGTCGAGGCCGCGGCGGGTGCGCCGGTTAAAGTGATCTTGGAATGCTGCCTGTTGACGGAGGACGAAAAACGCCGGGCCATCGCCCTCGCAATCGAGTCCGACGCCCAGTTTGTGAAGACCAGCACCGGCTTCAGCACCGGCGGGGCCACGCTCGACGACGTAAAACTGATGCGGGAATTGGTCGGCCCGAAGTTTGGCGTGAAAGCCGCCGGCGGCATTCGCGACACCGCGACGGCCCTCGCCATGATCGCGGCCGGCGCCAACCGGATCGGCACCAGCGCCGGGGTGGCGATTGTGCACGGCGCCAGCGCGGACAACGGCGCCTATTGATGAGCAGTGCGCCCCGACTGGAGGCGCCCGCCACCGGCTATTTGATCAGCCGCAGCGTCAGCGGGTAGCGATAGTCTTCGCCGTTGCCGACTTTGATCGAGGCGACGACGACCAGAACGACCTGCGCCACCACCAAAACGAGCAACAGCGGAACGGTCAACCCACAGGTGAAGGCGCTCGTGACCCCGAGGCCAAACGAGTAAAGCAGCACGGACAGTTGGAAGTTCACCGCCTCCTTCCCGTGGTGATCCACCGAGGGGTAATCCGCTTTTTTGAGCAGCCAAACAATCAGCGGCCCGAGGATGAATCCCACCACGGTGAACAGGCCGGTGAGCGCCGCGAGATGGCAGGCCACATTCCAACTGCGGGCCGGATCATTCGGGGAGACCGGACCGCCGGTTGGAGGAAGGTTCGGTGCCGGCCGGCCGGGATCAGACGAGGAGGGAGTGGAATCGCTCATTGCATTGGCAGTCATGCCACGAGCACCACCCGGCACGAAACCCGAAAGTTGCAGCGGAAATTCCCGACGGGCGGGAATTACGCCACGGCACAGGCGGCCCGCTTCAGCTCGCACACCGGCAACTCCGGGAGCGAACCCAAGCCCACTTGCTCTGCCAGTTCGGCCGCCCGGGGTGAATTGGGATTTACGAACGGCGGACGCATGACCATTCCAACCGCGTCGAGCAGTGCTTGGTCCGCCGTATAACTAGGCGACGGCACGGCTTTGGTAAGCATGAACTCGGTTTCACTGGAAAAAATCGAGTTGGCACCCGCCAGAAAGCAGAGCGCCTGGGCGGTGGGGTCCAGTTTCACCCGCCCCGCCGTCAACCGGACGTCCGAGCGCGGCATCACGAGGCGAGTCACGGCGATCATCCGGATCACGTCCCACACGGGCACATCGGCATTTTCGGCGAGCGGCGTGCCGTCCACCTTGGAGAGGATGTTGATCGGGACCGATTCCGGATGCGGCTGAATCTGCGCGAGGGTTTGCAGCATCTTCAGACGGTCATCCACCGTTTCCCCGAGGCCGATAATGCCGCCCGAGCACATCGTCATGCTGGTCTTGCGGACGTTGGCGAGGGTGTTCAACCGATCGGCGTAGGTGCGCGTGGTGATGATCGTCTCGTAGAATTCCGCGGAGGAATCGACGTTGTGGTTGTAGGCGTAGAGCCCGGCCGCTTCGAGCTTCTTGGCCTGAGCCTCATTCAACATGCCGAGGGTGCAGCAAACCTCCAACCCCATGTCGGTGACGTCGCGCACCATGTCGAGCACGCGGTCAAACTGATCGTTGTCCTTCACGCTGCGCCACGCGGCTCCCAAGCAGACGCGGGAAACCCCGGCGGCCTTCGCCCGCGCCGCGATCTCGACTACCTTCGATTTTTCCATCAGCCGTTCGGCGTCAACGCCGGTGCTGTAGCGCGACGACTGTGCGCAGTAGGCGCAATCTTCCGGGCAGGCCCCAGTCTTGATGCTGATGAGTTTGCTCACCTGCATTTCGCGGGGATTGTGGAACTGCCGATGAATGCTGGCCGCGCGGAACACCAGTTCCAGCAACGGCGTGGCGTGTAAGTTGCGCAATTCCGGGAGCGTCCAATCGTGGCGGAGTTCAGCCGTCATGTGCCGGAAACCATGAAGTTTCGGCGCGTGGTTGTAAACCCACGATGCCAGCGTTGTTGACGGGGTTTCGGCAGGGCGCCCAGACCGCGAACTATTTGCCAGCGGCCCCCTTCCCCGGAATCTTTCCCGTCTTCACCGCATGAACCGCCTAGCCCTCCTCAGCACTCTCGCCGCGGCCCGTCTCATGGTGGCGACCGCCGCCGAATCCCCCTTGCTCGCCCCCGGCGCGCGGATCGAAAAACTCGGCGACGGTTACGCGTTCACCGAGGGCCCCGCGGCCGACGCACATGGCCATGTCTTTTTCACCGACCAGCCCAATGACCGCATCGTGCGCTGGGACAGCGCAACCGGCGCCTTCTCCGACTGGCTAAAACCCTCCGGCCGTGCCAATGGCATCTACTTCGACGCCCAAGGCAACTTGCTCACCTGCGCTGATGAACTGAATCAACTTTGGTCCATTGCGCCCGACAAAAAGGTCACTGTGCGGGTGCGGGACGTCGGCGGAAAACTCCTCAACGGTCCCAACGACCTGTGGCTTCGCCCGGATGGAGCGCTCTACTTCACCGACCCGCTCTACCCGCGCCCATACTGGAAGCGCGATCCCAAGCCCCAGCAACCCGGCCAATACGTGTATTTCCTCGCCGCCGACCGCTCGGGTGCCCCCCGCCCCGTCGCCACCGATCTCAAGCAGCCCAACGGCCTCATCGGCACGCCCGACGGCAAGACCCTCTACGTCGCCGATATCGGTGCCGGGAAGACCTACGCCTACGACGTGCAACCCAGCGGCGATCTCACTGGCAAACGACTCTTCTGCAACCTCGGCTCCGACGGCATGACCCTCGACACCGACGGCAATGTCTACCTTACCGGCAAAGGCGTGACCGTGTTCGATAAGGCGGGCCAACAGATCGACCACCTCGACATCCCCGAAGGCTGGACCGCCAACGTGACCTTCGGAGGTAAGGACCACGACCTGCTTTTCATCACCGCCAGCAAGTCCGTTTACGGCGTGAAGCTGCGCGTAAAAGGAGCCCCCAGTGGCGGGCGGAAATAAGCCCCTCCGAAACGCTCGCTGGTTGCCGTTCGTCGTTCCCCCAACCGGGCCGGCCTCGGCGCGGCCGACAGAAGGAACGGAGCGGGGTTTAGGGCGGGAAGCCGATGCCGAGTTTTACCGCCGAATACTCCGGGTGAATCCGACCATCGCGGGCGCGAATAATCAGCTCCGGCTCCACCCAAGTCTGCCCCCGGAACCACTCCGGCAGATCGGTGGCGCGCATCATCCCAAAGAGCCCGATCAACGCGGGATCGCCCTCGCGAAACACGACCGGCCGCCGGCGCACGATGACTAGGCCGGCGGCCTTCGCGCCGGCTTCCACCCGTGCAAGCTGAGCCGGCTCGTTTGGAAACACGCAGGCGAAAAATCCGCCGGCCGCCAAATGTTGAGCCGCGGTGACGCAGTAGTCGGCGACGGTCCCGCGCAGCTCGAAGCGGCAC
>CAIJLV010000024.1 GCA_903821635.1 uncultured Verrucomicrobiota bacterium
CGGCCACGTTGGCCTCCGGCGATTTCACGGTGGAGATGGAGACGGGCACCGGGAAAACCTACGTTTACCTCCGCACCGTGTTCGAACTGAACCGGCGCTACGGCTTCACCAAGTTCGTGATCGTGGTGCCGTCCGTGGCGATCAAGGAAGGTGTCTATCACACCATTGAGACGGCGGCCGAGCACCTCAAGGGGCTCTACGCGGGCGCTCCGTTCGACTATTTTCTCTACGACTCGGCAAAGCTCGGCCAGGTGCGCAACTTCGCCACCAGCCCGCAGGTCCAGATCATGGTGCTGACGGTGGGCGCCATCAACAAGTTCGGCGACGAGCAGCAGGCGCAGGCGGAGGAGGCGGACGAGGCCGCCCGGCGCGAGAAGTCGAAGAACGTGATGTATCGCCCGAGCGAGAAGACGGGCGGCGAGAAGCCCATCGACCTGATCCGGGCGACGCGCCCCATCCTGATCGTGGACGAACCGCAGAGCGTGGAAGGTGGGCTGGACGGCAAGGGCAAGAAGGCGATGGAGCGCATGAATCCGCTCTGCAACCTGCGCTACTCCGCGACGCCCAAGGAAGCCCACCACATGGTCTTCAAGCTGGATGCGGTGGACGCCTACGAGCGCAAGCTGGTGAAGCAGATTGAAGTGGCCGCTGCCTCCGTGGAAGGCGGGCACAACAAGCCGTATGTGCGCCTGCTGTCCGTGAGCAACCGGCGCGGTGTCATCACCGCCAAGGTGGAGCTCGACACGCAAACGCCCGGGGGCGTGGTCCGCAAGGAAGTCCCGGTGGAGGACGGCGACAATCTGGAGATGACCACCGGCCGTGCTGTTTACCGCGACTGCCGGGTGGGTGAGATTCGGGTGGCGTCCGGCGATGAGTTCATGGAACTCCGCTTTCCCGGCGGCGAGCAATACCTCCGGCCCGGCCAAGCTCACGGCGACGTGGAGCCATTGGCCGTGGAACGCCAGATGATCCATCGCACCATCAAGGAGCACCTGGAAAAGGAGCGGCGCCTCGCGCCCTTGGGCATCAAGGTGCTCAGCCTGTTCTTCATCGATGCCGTCGAGAAATACCGGCAATACGATGCTGATGGGAATCGGATGAAGGGCGACTACGCCCGCATCTTCGAGGAGGAATACCGGCGTCTTGCCCGGCATCCCGACTACCAAAGCCTGTTCAAGGAGGTGGACGTCACCACTGCTGCCGAACTCGTCCACGACGGCTACTTCTCCATCGACAAAAAGAAGGTCGGCACCAAGACCGTAGAGGTCTTCAAGGACACCAAGGGCACCACCGCCGCGGATGACGACACCTACAAGCTCATCATGCAGAAGAAGGAGGAGCTGCTGAGCTTCGCGACACCGCTGAAGTTCATCTTTTCCCACTCGGCCCTGCGCGAAGGCTGGGACAACCCCAACGTCTTTCAAATCTGCGCCCTCCGCGAGATGTCGTCCGAACAACAGCGCCGCCAGACCATTGGGCGCGGCCTACGGCTCTGCGTGAACCAGAGCGGCGAGCGGCTCCGGGGTTTCGAGGTGAACACCCTGACGGTCATCGCGACCGAGAGCTACGAACAGTTCGCGGAGAACCTGCAAAAGGAGATTGAGCAGGATACCGGCATCCGTTTCGGCATTGTCCAGACGCACCAATTTGCCGGAGTCAGCCTCGTGGGCGCCGATGGCCAGCCCGCGCCGCTTGGCTTCGAGCAGTCGAAAGTCCTGTGGGAACATCTGCGCGCCGCCGGGCTCGTGGATTCCAAGGGCAAAGTGCAGGACGGCCTGAGGCAAAAGCTGAGGGACGGCACGCTCACCCTACCGGAGCCCTTCGGCGCGCAACTGCCGCAGGTGAAGGAAATCCTCCGCAAGCTGGCCGGTCGCCTGGAAATCAAGAACGCCGACGAGCGCAAGCAGGTGAGAACCCGTCAGGCCGTGCTCCACGGCGCGGACTTCAAGGCGCTGTGGGACCGCATCAAGCACAAGACGACCTACCGGGTGGAATTCGACAACGAAGCGCTACTGCGGCAGTGCGTCGAAGCCCTCAAAGGGGCGCCTCCCATCGCCAGGACGCGCCTGCAATGGCGCAAGGCCGACCTTGCCATCGGACGTTCCGGCGTAGACGCCAAGGAAACGGCGACCTCCGCCCCCGTGACCCTCGACGAAGGGGACATCGAACTGCCCGACATCCTCACCGACCTGCAGGACAAAACCCAGCTCACCCGCCGCAGTCTCCGGCGCGTTCTGGTGGACAGCGCTCGGTTGGACGATTTCAAACGCAACCCGCAGCAGTTCATCGAGCTCACCGCCGAGCTCATCAACCGCGCCAAGCGCTTGGCGCTAGTGGACGGCATCAAATACCAGCGCATCGGGACCGAGGCATACTATGCCCAGCAGCTTTTCGAGACCGAGGAGCTTACCGGCTATCTGAAGTCTATGGTCGATGTGAAGAACTCGGTCCATGAGCAGGTCATCTACCAATCCGACACGGAGCGCACCTTTGCCGAGCAGTTGGACAAGAACGAAGCCATCAAGGTGTTTGCCAAGCTACCCAGTTGGTTCCGCGTCCCGACTCCCCTCGGCCCCTACAACCCGGACTGGGCCGTGCTCGTGGACAAAGACGGCACCGAGCGCGTTTATTTCGTGGTTGAAACCAAGAGCAGCCTCTTCACCGACGACCTCCGCGACAAGGAGAGCGGGAAGATCAAGTGCGGCGAGGCGCACTTCGCTGAACTGGCCGCACCCAATTCGACCGGCGCCCGTTTTGAAGTGGCAACCACGGTGTCAGGCCTGCTGGCCAGATGTTGATCCGGTCAGGTGCGTTGTCAGGTAAGCGGTGTGCGCCCCGCGGTTCAGGGCTAGCGTAGCAGTCCTAGCTTGGGGGTTATCGCGGCCGAACCGGTGCGGTCAAGCCGCCGCCGGAGCCCAGAGTCGCTGGAGGATGAGTTCAACTGACTGGGTGCCGTCACCCACCCAGATTGAGCTGTCTTGGACGGTGACCTGCAATTGCATCGTCCGCTGGGCCAGCGCCGCCAGCGCTTGGCTGGGCTTCGACGGGACCTGCCACACCGTGAGGTTGCGCAGGCGGGTGAGCCGGTTTTCGAGGCCCTTCCACCAAGTCGGGGTGCTCGAACTGAAGCTGTAGACGCTCAGGCGCTCCACGCGGGCCGACGTGCGTAACAGCCGTTTTTCGTCCGGCTGACCGACCTCAATCCAGTGCAGCACACGGCCGGTCGGGTCTTTCTGCCAGAGGCTGGGTTCGTCGGGTTCCCACATGTCCTTGGCGAGTTCCAGCGGGCTCTCGTCCCGCTCACCCGGCGCGTTCAGGGTGAAGGCGAGCAGGCGGATGAGGAGGCGTTCGTCCGTTTCCGATGGGTGCCGGGCGATCGTCACGGAGTGGTCGCAATAGACATTGCGATCAATGTCCGAGAGCTGGATCTGGGCTTTGTAGATCGTTGCTTTGAGGGCCATGTAGAGGTTTCCAACGGGGATCTTAGCAGGCGCGCTCAAGCGGGGGAATCTTCGTGAAAGCCGGGGCGCAGCCGACCCGAACGCGCGGGGTCATCGCGCCGGCCGGTGGTTTCCACCGGGCTTTTCCCCCAACAACCGAGCCAAAGTCGGCTCCAACGCCTGCGCCCACGCTTCCGCGCCCGCCAAGTTTGGGTGCAGCAGGTCGGGCATCAACTCAGGGTTGATCTTGCCGTCCGCGCGCAGGAACACGTGGCCCAGATCCAGCCAGAAGACGTGCCGCCCATCGGCCAGTTGCGCCGTCAGTTCACCAGCCCGACGGCAGGTTTCGATGCAGGTGGGGCTGCTGTGAAAGACCCGGGCCGCCGGGCCGGCCTGGTCATCCCCGCCCCGGGGGAAAATCCGCAAGATGAGGACCTTGGTCGCCGGATGCCGTTGGCGGATGAGTTCGACGATGGCCTTCGTGCCGGCCGCGATCTGCTCGGCGGTATGCACGCGGCTAAAGTTGCGGTCATCGCTGTTGTTCGTCCCGATCAGGAGCACCACCACCTTGGGCGACGGCGAGAACTCCAGTTCGCCGTTGAGGAGGTTCCAGAGGATCTGCTCGGTCCGAAACCCATTGTGGCCCAGATTGACGGCGTGCCGCGGCGCGAAGTGGCGATCCCAGACCGCTTTCAGCGGTTCGTAGATCGTGCCCGGCATCTCGCCCACGGTGTGCGTGATCGAATCACCGATCAGAACCAGCTCATGCGGACCGGCCTGCACCTCGGCCACCTTTTGTTCGTGGCGCGGGCTCGGGGCGGGCGTGGGAAAGTCGGCGTCGCCCGGCACCGGCGGCGGCCGCTGGGGAAGCGCGGCACACGAAGCCAAGAGCAGCACAGCGAACAGGGCCAAAACAGGGCGCATAGGTCGGCCCCACTATTTTGAAGGAGCGGCCAAAGAGAAGGCGGAATTGACTGCCCCGCCCCGGCCCAAACCGCCGGGCTTGGGACGCTGCCGCGGGCGGGCTTGGGACAAACCGTGGGCCTTCACGGCCGCGAATGGGCTCCCCACTCGGCGTCGAACTGGCTTCCCTGGGCTGTTCCAAGCCTGATTTTTCCGGCCTTCAATTCGCTCGGCCCGCGCCGGCGCCGCGCTCAGACTGGCCGCACATTTTTATGCAAAACCGAGCAACACCCCCCATTTCACTCACCGGGCTGAGGCGGTTCGCCGCGTTTATCTGCCTCACCGTGGGCTCCCTCGCGGCGGAACCACGCCGGTTGTCGCTCTGGCCCGACACGGCGCCACTCGGCGGGGGCCAGTCGGAAAAGGTCGAGGTGCCGATCACGGTGCATTTGCCTGAGCCCAGCCAGGCCACGGGCGCGGCCATCGTGATCTGTCCGGGCGGGGGCTATGGCGGGCGCGTCGTGGAAGGCGAAGGCCACGGCATTGCCCGCTGGTTAAACGCCCACGGCATCACCGGGGTGGTGTTGGAATATCGGCTGCCGGCGGGCAACTACCAGCGCCCACTGCTGGATGCACAGCGGGCCTTGCGCGTGGTCCGGGCGCACGCCGCGGAATGGCAGCTCGATTCCCGCCGGATCGGGATCATGGGATTTTCGGCCGGCGGCCATTTGGCCTCGACCGTGGGCACACATTTTGACGCGGGTCAGGCCAAGTCGGCAGACCCGATCGAGCGGTGGAGTTGCCGGCCCGATTTCATGCTGCTCGTTTACCCCGTGATCACCCTGGGAGAACTGACGCACGGGGGCTCTCGGGACAATCTGCTTGGGCCCGCCCCCACGGCCGAGCTCAGGGATTATCTGTCCAACGAAAAGCAGGTCACCGCCCAGACCCCGCCGACCTTTCTGACCCACGCCCGGACCGACGCGGTCGTGCCGGTGGGGCATAGCCGGATGTTCTATGCGGCACTCAAGGCGCAGGGGATTCCGGCGGAGTTGCAGGAATTTCCCGAGGGTAATCATGGTTACAATGGCTACCAAGGCAAAGAATGGGACGCGTGGCAGAAGCGTTCCCTGGAATGGCTGGGCGAGCGCGGGTGGTTAAAACCTTCGCGTTGAGCGACCTGCCCGCCTCATCCGCTTTTCCGCCCCAACCTCACCCTCGCGGGTTCGCCTATGCTGTGTTTCGAACGCTATCTCGGGCTCGACTATTCCGGCGCGCAAACGCCCACCCGCAGCCTGCCGGGCCTGCGTCTCTACGGGGCGACGCCAACGCAGCCGCCCACCGAAATCCCGCCGCCGCCCAGCCCACGCACGTATTGGACGCGCCGCGGGCTCGCCGAGTGGCTCGCCGCCGAACTGCGGGACGGTCCCCCCACGCTGGTCGGCATCGACCACGCGTTTTCCTTTCCGCAGAAGTATTTCGAGGTCCACTCGCTACCGCTCCACTGGCCGCAGTTCCTCGATGATTTCCAGCACCACTGGCCCACCGATGGCGACCACGAGTCGGTGGATTTCATCCGGGACGGCTTTCATGGTCACGGGGCCAAACGCGCCGGAAACTCGCGCTGGCGGCGGCTCACCGAGGAACGGAGCCGGGCGAAATCCGTCTTCCATTTCGATGTGCCAGGCAGTGTCGCCAAGTCCACTCACGCCGGCCTGCCGTGGCTGCGTTACCTCCGGCAGCAACTCGGCTCACGGGTGCACTTCTGGCCCTTTGAGGGCTGGGCTCCGCCGGTCGGCCGCTCTGTCATCGCCGAAATTTACCCCGCGCTCTGGAACCGGACCTTTCCCCGCGAAGCCCGCAATGACCACCAGCACGACGCCTACAGCGTCGCCCGCTGGCTGCAGGAGAGCGACGCTGACGGCACGCTCGGGGGCCACTTTCAGCCGCAGTTGCGCCCCGCCGAACGCACGCAGGCGCAACTGGAAGGCTGGCTTCTCGGCCTAGCTTGAAGCGGGCCCATGAATCTCGCCCACCCGAACCCGACCAAGACCACCGTGGATCGCCTGACGGCCTTGAGGAACCGCTCCGGCGCCCGCCGCGAGAGTTGCGCTTGGCCACGCTGCCTTTTCAATGGCCCCACGATGAAAGCTCTGCTGCGCCTTTTTGTCTTCCTGCTGGCGACGGGTGGGCCGCTTCAGGCGGTGGAGCCGCTCGCCTTCACGGTGACCCTCGAAACCGTCATGCAACACGACGACGGCAAGTTCCTCTGGTTTCACCCCCGGGCGACGGCGATTCCCGGGGGCGTCGTGCTGACGATTCAGCAACACCTCAAGGTCTCCGACTACTATTCCGGACTGCATTTCTTGACCCGCGACGGCTTGGACGGCGCCTGGCGCGGCCCGGAGTTACCGGCGGAGCTGGATTGGCAGAAGTCAACGGACGGCGTGACGCTCAGCGTCGCCGACGTGACGCCCGGCTTTCATGCCCCGACCGGCAAAGTCATCGCCCTCGGCTGCCGCGTCCGCTACAGCCCCGCCGGCCAGCAACTCGACGACGTGAAGCGGGCGCATCAGACCGTGTCTGCCGTGTATGAGCCGAAGTCCGGCCGGTGGACGCCCTGGCACGTGTTTGAACTGCCGGCCGAGGAGCGGTTCAACTTCGCCCGGAATGCGTGTTCCCAATGGCTCGTGCAGCCCGATGGCACGCTCTTAGTGCCGCTTTACATCGGCAAGAGCGCCACGGATCGCTTCGCCACCACCGTCGCCGAAGCCCGCTTTGACGGAACGAAACTGACCTATGTGCGCTCCGGCAATGAGCTCCGGCTCGAAACCGCCCGCGGCCTGTATGAACCTTCGCTGGTCGCCTTTGGGGGCCGCTACCACCTCACGCTGCGCAACGACCTCCGCGGCTACCACAGCACGAGTGCGGATGGACTTCAGTTTACCGAGCCCAAGCCCTGGACCTTTGACGACGGCACCGAACTCGGCAGCTACAACACCCAGCAGCATTGGCTGGCCCACAGCGACGGGCTCTTCCTCGTTTACACCCGCCGCGGCGCCAACAATGACCACATCGTGCGGCATCGGGCGCCCCTCTTTATGGCGCAAGTGGATCCCGAGACGCGGCAAATCCTCCGGCGCACCGAACAGGTCGTCATCCCTGAACGCGGCGCTGAACTCGGCAACTTCGGCGCCGCCGCGATCAGTGCCACAGAATCCTGGGTCACCGTCTCCGAAGGCATGTTTATGCCGGACTCGAAGGCACGCGGGGCCCAAGGCGCCACCTTCGTGGCCCGGATTCGTTGGGCGAAACCCAACCGCCTGCTCGCGGGGACCACGGCCAAGTGACGGGGCCGCAGGTGAGGCCAGTGCCAACGGCCTTAAAGCCGACGCCAACGACGGGCTTTCAGCTCGAAGCGCGGCAAGGAGCCTGCGGGGACATCGGTGACCGGAATTCGCAAGGCGAGCAACTCATGGAGTCGCTGGCCGACCGCGGCGGCGACGCCGGGCGACGCTTCGACTTCAAGCCTGAGCTCCGCCATGGCCGCGCGCGTATCGTAGGTGACCCGGTATTCAGCCAGATCGCCAAACTCCCGGAGCAGTTGATCGATGGCGCTGGGGTAGATGTTCACCCCGCGAACAATGACCATGTCATCCACCCGCCCCAAAATTCCGCCCACAAGCGTTGCAATCGGCCCCGCCACCGCCGCCCCGCACACCCGGTCGCCCG
The DNA here is from genome assembly GCA_903821635.1 of uncultured Verrucomicrobiota bacterium. Taxonomy (GTDB): domain Bacteria; phylum Verrucomicrobiota; class Verrucomicrobiia; order Limisphaerales; family UBA9464; genus CAIWAH01. Next base: position 8,076 of record CAIJLV010000024.1, read on the forward strand.
TCCGGTAGCGGATCAGGGGGGAACCAACCCGCCGCAGCGTCGTGAGCACCAGTTCGCCCGCTTCCCCTGGCGTCACGGGTTCACCGGAAGCCGGCTGCACAATCTCAGCCAAGTAACTATCCGTCAGCACCACGAGGTTGCCCGGGTGAGCGGGATCCTCATGCGTGACCGGCCCGGTCTCGGTCATCCCGTGGTGATCAAACACCCGGGCGCCGCGCCACGTCGCACTCAACCGCGCCCGGATTGCGGGTTGGCTGCCGCCGGGTTCGCCCGCGACGACGAGCGTCCGCACCCGGCTGCGATTTAGATCAAGTCCTTCCCGGGCTGCGACTTCGGCCAGATGCAGGGCGTAGGTCGGCGTGCAGCACAACACGTTGCATTCGTTTTCGAGCAATAGCCGCAGCCGCATCGAGCTGCTCATGCCGCCGCCAGCAAAACACAGCGCGCCCAATTTCTGGCCGGCTTCAAACGCCAGCCAGAAGCCCAGAAACGGCCCGAAGCTGAAGGCGAAGAGGATCCGGTCGCCCGCCGAGACCCCGGCGACTCGGAGGACCTCCACCCAGTCCGCCACCATCGCATTCCACGAGGCCGGCGAATCCAGCCAACGCAGCGGCGCCCCCGTGGTGCCGCTGGTCTGATGACACCGCGTGTAGTGCGAAACCGGATACGTCAGGTTGGTTCCAAACGGCGGGGTAGCGGCTTGGTCGGCGACCAGTTCGGCCTTGGTGGTGAACGGAAATCGCCGGGTGAAATCAGCCAGCGACGCCGGCACTGCGGAACAGCCGACCGCCGCGAACTTGCGCCCGTAGAAGGGGTTTTGCGGCCCGACCTCCGCCAACAGGTCGTGTAACGCCGCCAACTGCCGGGCCGCGACCGCCGAGGAATTGGGAATGGGGTCGGCCATCGGAAACGGTGGGGTTCACCTTACTTCCGGGGCGGCTGAGCGGAACCCGTTGGCACCACTTGCGCCGCGACCGGCTGGGGGGCGCCCCCGGTGTTTGAGGGGGCGTATTTGGCGACCATGACCGCTCCCACGGCGGCGAGCACGCAACCAAGCAGGAACGGCAGCGGGAGCGCCTTCACGCCGCCGGCGGGAGGATGCAGCAGCATGGCGGTGACGGTGTTGATGACCGGCGCCCCACCAAAAACGATCGGCATCACCGCCGCAGCGGCGGCGCCCTTGTAAATCGGGGCCGCCGCCCCAAGCGCTAGCACGAGCGTAAACGCCCCGATGGCGCCGGCCGCCCCGGCAATCAAGCTCCAGCGAATGCCGTCACCCGTGAAACTCCAGTTGGAGCCCCGCACTTTGAGCAGCGCGGCGGAGGCCACTCCAATCAGGGCATAAGCGATGCAAACGAACAAAAATGCCTTCAACCCGGCGTGGGGCGTTTCCGGCCCCATCGGCATGTAGCCACGGCCCTTGTGCAAGATGACCCCATAGACCCCCCAAGAGATGACGGTGAGGAGGGCAAAATAGATCCAAGTGTTGCCGGGGCCAGCTGCCGCGGGAGCAGAATTCATACGGGTGCGGAGTATGGGATTGTTCGGCGGGGTCGCAACCGCATACTCGACGACAGAAGTGACTGAATCTTCGTTGGCCTTCTACGTCGCATGAACGTGAAACGATTCTTCCGCTTGGGCTTTGCCGGAGCGGTGCTGCTCGGGTTGGCCGGGTGCGCCTCGCCCAACCCCACAGATCCCAAGCTCATCGCTAAACGCCGGGCGGAACGGGCGTCCGCCTACACCGCCTTGACCGACGAACAGCGCGCTGTGGTTGATTCCGGGCAGATCAAAGTGGGCCTGAACGAGGATGCGGTTTACATCGCTTGGGGCCCACCCGCGCAGGTGCTGCGCAGCGGAGATGCGAACGGCGAACGCGTCACTTGGCTCTTCCACAACTCCACGGCCGACGAATTTCTTTTTTGGCGATATCGGGAAGTCCCCCGCAAGGACGGAACCGTGTTCTTGGAGCGCTTTTTGGATCGCGATTACAACTATCGCGATTACGTGAGCGCCGAACTCGTCTTTGCCGACGGAAAACTTCTCAGTTGGCGCATGTTGCCCAAACCCGCTGGCAGCACGATCTACTCCCCCAACTCGGGATTTTCCTCCCCCTGAGCTGCGCGCTCTGACGCGCGCAGACCGGTGCCGAGTTCCGAACGGGTTAAGCATGGGTGGTTTCGCGACGATTCGCCAGCCTTCGCCAGTGCCGCCGCCAGCTCGGCCACCCGGTCCGCCTGACAGTTTCACCGACAGCACGGAGCGGGTGGTGCTGACGTCGGATCGGACCACAATGCGAGGGCGTCTGGGGCCCTGACCTCTCCTCCACTCTCCACGGCGCGGCGGGCATTGGCGGCCTGCTGCTGGTGGACAAGAGCAGCACCCAGCAGTTTCTCGCCGGCAGCAGCGGCCGCGGCGATGTCACCGTGCTGCTCGACGCCCTGGCGACCGACACCGGCACGCCCGCCAACAACCTCAAGGCTGGCGTGGAATACGCGCCCTACGGCGAAATCCTCCGTAGCCAGGGCGCCCTCGCCGACCTGCCCTTCCGCTTCCAGAGCAAGTGGGCCCTCGGGCAGAACTGGGCCGGCGCCTGGCCCGTGGACCTGCTCGACTTCGGCCGCCGTGCCTACGCTCCCGCCTTGGGCCGCTTCATCTCCCGCGATCCCCTCGGCGAGGCCGGGGGCGCCAACCTCTACCACTACTGCGGCAATGACCCGGTCAACCGCACGGACCCGTATGGGCTTTCGTTTAGGGATTGGTGGCGGAGAGTATTTCCCAATGATCCCTCCCATTCCCCAGTGGAACCGCCTCGCCCGGATTGCACCGGAACCCGCCTGCCGTTCAAAGACTGCGATGATTCCGGTCTCACCTACAATTTTGGGTGGGGGCTGGATGGTCGAGGAGGTCATGCTGATCCGGGTGGAACCAGTGATGCCACTTCAACTCCCGGCGCTGGATCGGGCGCCCCGGAACCGGCCACGGCGCCTGGGAGCAGAGCAAAACAGGTGGCAAACCTCGTGATAACCACGATTTTCTCCCCGCTGATTGGCGCAGGGAACATGCTCGAAACACTCTTTACTCACCCGTTTCGTGGCTTGAATCCGCTCAGTGTGGACTTTTACCCCCGCCAAGCGTTGGTAGGCGTTGACGTGATTGGCGGCGTTGCGGTCGGTTTGGTCTTCGGCGACATCTTCGCAAAACAAGACGTCAAACCCGGAACTACTCAGGTTTTTGTCAATGGAATGCATGAAGGTCCGAGAGAGCGAGACCTTCATATCGCTGAAACACAAAACGCCAACGGTGAAGTAACGACCGGAATTAAAAATCTGACAGGAGGTTGGATTGGGGACGGTATTCAGGTGTTGGTTGAAGCTTTGGGGTTCATCACACCTTCCTCAATCAATATGGCCTACGTCATGCGCGAAACAGGAGCTGCAAGCATAGTAGGTTACAGTAATGGCGCCAGCGTGGCATACGGTGCATTGATGCTTCTGTCACCGTCGGAACGTGAAGGGTTATCGTTTCAAGTGACCGGACCGCAATCTTTCATTGATCATGATTTTGCAGGTATTGCATTCAGCCGCAACCTGCGTAACTCAGGCGATCCGGTTCCTTATTTGGACCCTTTCAGCGTGGTCACTGGGTGGTTTGGCGACGGTTTGCAGCGTGGGCACGGCGTGGGGCACGGCTGGAGTCAATACCGCGACCAGATTCAACCAGCACCAAAGCCGAATCCAATCATTCCAAAAACGCCATGAGCATGATCAAATGCCCTTGCTTCGGTTTGGTGGACATCCGGCGAGGCGCATGAGTCGTGGGTTTGTTAGTTGAGGTTGAGTTCGAAGTCCACCGGGGATTGGTAATCGAGGGCGCTGTGGAACCGCTCCCGGTTGTAAAAGACTTCGAGCCATTCGAAGATGGCTGCTTGGGCCTCGGCCCGCGTCTGGAACTGGCGGCGATGGACCCGCTCGCGTTTGAGGCGGCTCCAGAAGCTCTCCATGACGGCGTTGTCATAGCAGTTGCCGCGGCGGC
>CAIJLV010000025.1 GCA_903821635.1 uncultured Verrucomicrobiota bacterium
CATCCACACCGGCGTCTTTGCGCATGATGTCCTGGATGGTCTTGATGAGGTTGGAGACGTTGGGCATGGGCTAAGCAGGGCGCGGAGTGGTGGTGACGGTGCGGACGGCGCGGATGGAATGGCCCGCGGCCAGCGTGTCGGCAATGAACTGGAGGAACCCGCCGGCGGGCCGACAGGGGATCACGTCGAAGGGGATGAGGTCGTCTTGGAAGCGCACCAAGTTCTTCGTGTGGGCGTCAAAGATGCCGAGGTTGTCCTCGGCGCGGTAGTAGCCGCATTCGGTCATCTTTTCGAAGCCCAGCTGGGTGAACCACGCGTCGATTTCGGGCTGGGTGACGGGCACGAGGTCGAACCGGGGCTGGGAAGTGACGACGGCGAGGTCGTCGCCCTGGTCGAGGATGCCTTCGAGGTGGTTCAGGCCGGGAACGAGCTGGTTTTGGAGGTGGAGCCGTTCGAGGTATTCGAGCGGGGTGGCTTCCCACAGGTGGAAGCGGCGGGCGTCTTCGTCGGAAGACACCAGCGCGAGGTCAATGCCGGGGGCCAGACCGAAGATGCCGTCGCGGGTGACCTTGAAATAGCGGTCGGTCGTTTCGTCGTGAAACAGGTCGTGCTCCTGTCCGCCGCGGACAACTTTGGCCGGCAGGTCGGCGGGACTCAGCAGCAGACCCAGACTTCGCGCCCATTCACGAAGGCTTTCCGTCTGCCGGGCGAGAGCGGGCGCCCCAAGTGCTGCGCCATCTGGCGATAGGCTTCGTCGGAGGTGAGCGAACGCCGCGCCGACAAGATCCGCGCCATCTGCTCGGCGGAGAGCAGCGGTTTCACTGGCATCGCGTTGGCGGAAGTTGGCGGCATCGTCGGACATGGAGAGGCTACGCGGAGGGCGGAGGTTGGCAACCCATCAGGCGGCGTGCTGGTAAAGGGCGGTTTCGAGTTCCCGCAGGGCCGTGAGGTAGCCGGGTTTGCCGCCGAACAGGCCGACGATCTCCACCGGTGTGCCGAAGGCGGTGAGCGGATCCACCTTGAGAATCTCCAGCGACTCGACGCTCCGGAGGCCGCTGTCGGCGTATTTTTGGAGCAAGGCGTCGAGGACAGCGCGGGCCTTGGCCCCGTGCTTCGCGAAGACGTCACGCTTCTTCACGCGGTCGGCGCGCTCCTTGCGCGTGAGGGGCGGGGGCATCAAAGGCGACATGGCAAACGAGGTCGAAGGCGTCGTAGTCGCGGCCGACCTGCTCGGCGAGCTCGTCGAAGAAGACGCCTTGGGCGGCCAGTTCGGTGAGGATGGCCTGTTTCTTCTCGGCGTCCTGCCAGACCGTGAGGAACTGGTCGAGCGAGGCGTAGGCCTTGCGGACGGTCTTGCGGGAGTAGTCCTTGAGCGACTCGGTGATCAGCTTGCCGTGTTCGTCGAGGTATTGGACGCGCTCCGTGGCGACTCGGACCTCGACGTTGTCCACGTAGTATTTGGTCGGGGACGGGCCCGGCGGGCCGCTGGGATCAGGGCCGGGGCCGTCCACCCAGTAGGGAGGCACGTCGTCGTGCGCCGCGTCGGCGGGTTCTTCCGGGGGGAGCACCGATTCGCCGTCCTTGGGCTCGTAGATTTGCACCGGGTCGCCGTCGAAGGCGGGATCGGCAAACAGGGCGGTGGCCCGTTTGAAATCCATGATGGTGAAGAACAGCTTGTCGTAGTCCTCGTTGATGCGGGTGCCGCGCCCGATGATTTGCTTGAACTCGGTCATCGAGCCGATGCGCTTATCGAGGACGATGAGGCGGCAGGTCTGGGCGTCCACGCCGGTGGACATGAGCTGCGAGGTGCAGGCGATGACCGGATAGGTGGATTCGGGGTCGATGAAGTTGTCGAGCTGGGCCTTGCCCTCGTCGTGGTCGCCGGTGATGCGCATCACGTAGCGCGGATTGGCGGCGGCGAGGTCGGGGTTGGCATTGACGAGCGCCTGCCGCATCCGCTCCGCGTGGTCGATGTTCTCGCAGAAGACGATGGTCTTGGCGAAACGGTCGGTGGCCCGGAGAAACTCGGTGACCTTGGCGGCAACGACGGTGGTGCGCTTTTCGAGGATCAGGTTCCGGTCGAAGTCGCGGTCATTGTATTCACGGTCCTCGATGAGCTGGCCGTGTTTGTCGGTCTGGCCGTCCTCGGGCCGCCAGCCGTCGAGATCCTTGTCGAGGCCGAGGCGGACGACCTTGTAGGGGGCGAGGAAGCCGTCGGAAATGCCCTGGCGCAGGGAGTAGGTGTAGATGGGCGCGCCGAAGTATTCGGTGTTGGAGACGTCCTTGGTCTCCTTGGGCGTGGCAGTGAGGCCGATCTGGGTGGCGGAGGAGAAGTATTCGAGCACCTGCCGCCAGCGGGCGTCCTCGGCGGCGCTGCCCCGGTGACATTCGTCCACGATCACGAGGTCGAAGAAGTCCCGGGAGAACTGCTTGTAGATGTTGGACTCCTCTTCGGTCCCGGTGACCGCCTGATAAAGGGAGAGGTAGATCTCGAACGACTTGTCCACCGTGCGGTTCGTGATCTTAGTCATCGCCGTGCCGAACGGCTTGAAGTCGTTGGTCTTGGTCTGGTCCGCGAGGATGTTGCGGTCCACCAAAAACAGGATGCGCTTCTTGGCGCCGGACTTCCACAGGCGCCAGATGATCTGAAAGGCGGTGTAAGTCTTGCCCGTGCCGGTGGCCATGACGAGCAGGAGCCGGTTTTCGCCGCAGGCGATGGCGTCCACCGTGCGGTTGATGGCGACGAGCTGGTAGTAGCGCGGGGCTTTCTGGGAGCCGTCGTAGTAGTAATCTTGGGTGGCGATGCTCGCCTGGGTGGCGGTGAAGCCCTTGGCGGCGCAGTAGCGGGACCAGAGCTCTTCCGGCCCGGGAAACTGGTCGAGCGAGATTTCGCGGGTCACCGGGCCGCTGGTGGCGGTGCGGTCGTGCTCCAGAAAGGCGTCGCCGTTGGAGCTGTAGGCGAAGGGGACGTCGAGGATTTCGGCGTATGCCAGCGCCTGTTGCATTCCGGCGCCGACCGAATGGTGGTTGTCCTTGGCCTCGATGACGGCCAGCGGCAGGTTCGGTTTGTAGGACAGGAGATAATCGGCCTTCTTCGCCTCGCCGCGCAGCACCATTTTGCCCCGCACGATGACGCGTCCCTTGGTGAAATAAGCTTCCTCCCGAATCTGGGTCATCACGTTCCACTTGTCCTCGTTGGCGCCGACCAGAGCCGGCGTGATGAATTTGGTGCGAATGTCCGCCTCGGTGAGGTGCTGCTTGTTCATGCGCGGCGGCTTCACGACGGCGACTGCGTGGGAGGGGATTTTATCAGTGGGTGCTCGATGGGATCACGCTACGCAACACGGCCACTCGATGCCAAGCCACGGGTGGGGGTAAATTGGGCTGAACCGGAGCAGCGAACGAGCAGCCCCGCGGCCGGCGTTCCCGCTCCGCGGGCGAACTCCGAGCAGGCTCCCGAAACCCCGCGCAACCACCTCGGCAGCGCGAATCAGGTTCCGGCCCTCAGTCCCCGTTTCAGCGGCCCGGGGATAGCTGCGCACCGTCGTTCGGCCGAGGCGAACCTCGCTGCCTCCGGAGCGGTTGCGCCGTTGTTGCGCGGAAGCCAAGTCGGAAAACAGCGATCCGCTGTAAGTCGTTGACTATGAATGGAGCCGGTGGTCGGGATTGAACCGACGACCTACGGTTTACGAAACCGTTGCTCTACCACTGAGCTACACCGGCTAGGTGAATTTGCCGCCGGATTGCCCGGCGGCGACGGGTATCTAAGCGAGCGAACCAACTGCGGCAAGCCGCTTTTGCAAATGGGACGCGCCAAGGGCTGGCCTCGACCCAGCTCCGGCGGCTGTCGCGCTGGGCCCGCGGACCCGCGGGCAGCCCGGCCGAACTGGGGTCGGCACCACTCGGCAAGCGGGCCGCGAGGCGGCGAGGCCTCAACGGAATTGGATCGTCACTTCGCCGTAGCCGGCGGCTTGCGCGAGCGCGGACATTTGGAGGCGGGTGCGTTCTTCCGCATCCTTCAAAATGCCGGCCGCCCGCGCGGCGAGCCGAATCTGGTCCACGGCTTGGCGGCGGGCGTCTTGTTCCAACTGCTGGTCAAATTCACGCAAGATGCCCGTCGAGCGCTCAATGACTTCGGTGCGCTTTTCGTCCAAGTAGACGTCGAGCAACTGTGGTTTGGGGAGCGAGAGGGTGAGTTTACCGGCGTGCGCGGTGACGTCCGCCGCAGTCACTCGCTGAAGGTCCACGCCCGCCTTGACGACTCCGTGGGCGACCATGAGCAGGCGGTTTTGCCCATACCATTTCACGTCATCGAGCTGGACCACTTTTTCGAAGACATATTTCACCGTGACCCACTGCGAGAGGGCTTGGATCTGCGTGATGATGGCTGGCGTGGCGGCGATGGTCGGCGGGGCCGGCGCCGGCAGGAGGCGCCCCAAGAACAGGCCGCCCGCGACGCCAAACCCAAGGATCGCGAGGCCCAAGGCGACAACGGCAACGAGCACGAGGTTCGGCTTCATGAGACAAAGAAAAAAAAGCCGCGCGACGAACGTCAACGCGGCTCTCGTCGAATCCGGATTCAAGCGAAACTCACCACCGGACTTTGGCGGGGAAAAACTCCGCGATCAGTTCTTCGTAGAACGGGCGCAACGCCTTGGCGTCAGGCTTGGTGTGGCTCTTGGTGTAGAGGTCGTAGGGATTGAAGGCTTGCACCGCCTTGAGGTTCGCGCGGTCTTGGTCGTTGAGCAGGTGCCCGTATTCGCCCTCGCGATGCCACGGGTAGAAGCTGTGGTAGCGCAGCATGTAGAGGCCTTCCAGGGGCAGGTGCTCCTTGCAGACGTGGTAGATGTATTCGTCGTGGCCCCAGGAGAGGTTCACCGCATCCAGCCCGCAGCCTGCTTCGTAGACGCCGTTTTTCGACTGAAAACGTGGGTCCAAGCTGTCGGGGTTCGCCGCGAAGAACTTCGGGAACACGATCTTCGGCGAATAGGCGCACCCGGTCGGAAAGGTGTCCCCGACGACGGCCCACTGGGGTTCGCCCCAGAGGCAGAGAATTTTCCCGAGATCATGCACGAATCCGGTGAGGATCATCCAGCGCGGCTGACCGTCCCGCCGAAGCTGTTCGGCGGTTTGGAGCAGATGTTCGAGCTGCGACATGTCGGTGTCGGGATCGCTGTCGTCGACGAGCTGGTTGAGATACTCGGCGGCCTCCCAGATGCCCATTTGGCGGCGGTTGAGACCGAGGTATTCCCGCCGCTTGGACAACACGAAGTCGTAGGTCTGATGCGTGTGATTGAGGCGGTAAAATTCGCGCACGGTCGGCCGGGCGTCGGCCTCGTAGTTGCGGAATTCTGCCTCCTGCTTGTCCGGGGCGTAACCCACCACCGGCGGCCTCTGCGGCGGCTCGGTCATCGGCTCCGGGTAGCGTTCCTTGTAGAAGTCCTCGACCTCGTCGAGGGATTGAAGTGGGTTGTTGCTGTCAGTGCCGGGGGCGTTGCTCATGGATCTACAGGTGTTGCGAGAGTTTGGTCGCCCAGAATTCAGGATGGCTCAAGCCCGATTTCGGGTAGGCCGACCGCGGAAGTGGGATCAACGCTGGTTCCGGCTCTGGCGCCATTTGTCCAGCCCGACAGCCAGCACGATCACGCAGCCGATGATGATTTCCTGCGTGTAAGTCTGCCAGCCGAGCTGGTTCGTGCCGTTGCGCAGCAGGGCCATGATCAAGGCGCCAATCAGCGATCCTCCGATGCTGCCCACGCCGCCATTCAGGCTCGCGCCGCCGATCACCACGGCCGCGATGATGTCGAGTTCGAGGCCCGTGGCCACGGTGGGATCGCCCTGGGTCAGGCGCGACAATTGCAGCAGGCCAGCAAGGCCGAACAGCAGGCCGGCGACGCCGTAGGTCGCGCCCTTGGCCAACCCCACGCGCACGCCGCTGTAGCGCGCCGCCGTTTCGTTGGCCCCGATGGCGAAGACGTGCCGGCCGAACACCGTGCGCCGAAGCAGCAGGGCCATCACAACGGCAAGCCCGAGCACGATCCAGACGCCCCAGGGCAGCGGCCAGAATTCGGAGGGATTGATCCGCGCCATCAGTTGGTGCACGGGCGAGTCGGGGGGGGCATTGATGGTCTGATTATCGCCCAGCCACTTCGCGGCCCCGCGCACTACCCCCATCATGCCGAGGGTGACGATGAAGGGCATCATGCGAAAGCCGGCGACGATCAGGCCATTGAAGAGGCCCACGCCGGCGCCCACCAGCACAAGGGCCAGCAGCGTCGCCAGCGGGGACCAGCCCGCCACGAGCAATTTCGCCCCCAGCACACTCGTAAACGCGACGAGCGAGCCCACGCTTAGGTCGATGCCCCCGCCGACGATGATGAGCGTCATGCCCAAGGCGCCGACCGCGACAATGACCGTCTGCGTGAGGATGTTTTTGAAATTGCCGCCGGTGAAGATGAACTCGCGTTCCTCCGTGAGGGCAAAGAGTCCGCAGACGAGCAGCAGCCCGAGGAACGGACCGGAGGCTTGGAGGAGACGGGCAAAACGGTTCATCGCGAGGAGGCGGGATTCAGGCGGCAAGGTTCAGCAATCAGGAGGGACCGAAAATCGGCACCGCGTCACTGATTACGGATCACTGACGACTGATTACTTCGGCGGATTACTCCTTCAGATACTGCTTGATCGGCGGGGCGAGCAGGGCGGCGACCTCAGGCTGCGCCATGTTTTCCCGGGTCACCAGCGTGACGCCGGTGTCGATGCGCTTTTCGACCTTTTCGCCGTTGAGGTGCCGCACGACGGTCAGCACGCCGAGGTAACCCATCTTCACGGGGTCCTGCACCACGAGGCCCTGCACGTCGCCGTTCTTGAGGTCGAGCACGGACTGGGTGCCCGAATCGAAGCCGAGCATCTTGACCTTGCCGCCGGCCTGACCGAGGTCGCGCAGCGCCTTGGTCATGGCGATCGTCGAGGTTTCGTTGGCGGCAAAGATCCCGTTCACTTCCTTGCCGAAACGGTTGAGCAGATTTTGCGACGCTTGGTAGGCGGTCTCGCGGGTGGCGCCGGCGTGTTGGTCGGACGAGATGAGCTTGATGCCGGGCTGCTTGGCGAGCGCGTCGAGGAAGCCGGCTTCGCGGGCTTCGGTGCTGGCACTGCCGACCTGATAGCGGAGCAGGATGACGTTACCCTTGCCGCCGAGGAGCTGGGCCAAGTGGTCGCCGGCCATCTGGCCGCCCTTGAAGTTGTCAGTCGCAACGAAGCTGATCTGCTGGTCCGACTTGAGGTCGGAATCGATAACCACGGTCGGAATCTTGGCCTGGCCAGCGCTGGTGACCGGGGCAACGAGTGCCTGCGAATCCAGCGGGGCGAGCACGATGCCATGGACCTTGCGGGCGGTGAAATTCTCGACGACCTGGATTTGTTGGTCGCGGTCATCTTCCCGCAGGGGCCCCTTCCAGAACAGGCGGACCTTGGTGCCCTGGGTGGCGAGTTCCTGCTCTGCTTTCACCGCGCCGGCGTGGATCGATTTCCAGAATTCGTGCGTCGTGCCCTTGGGGATGACGGCGATGGTGTAGGATTTGTCGGCGGCAAAAACCGAGCCAACGAAACACAATGCCAGCGTAAGAGCCCGAAGCGGGGAGTGCATGGGGCGAGACTACGAAGTGAAACGAACCGCGTGCAAGCCGCGTTCACAACGCATCCGGCGCCGCGCGCCACCGCCAGCGAACCCAGGCGGCCAAGATCGGGGGCGGCGCAACGCGCCGGACGGTTCCCCCTTCACCCGATGAATGGCTCCGCCCACGCAGGGGGAGCTCCAAGGCGGCGCCGGGGCAAGGAAAACGCGGGCGGCCCGGGCTCCGTTGAACTTGGGCTCACTCCGCCAGTTCCAAGGTCGCCTGCAGGGAATATTTCTGGAGTTGGTGGACGTAGAATTCAGCCTTCTCGAAACTCTCCCGCACGAGCACGGACTTGCCGAGTTCGTGCACTTCCACCATGTGCTGCTCCGCTTTTTTGCGGTCCCAGCCGAACACCGTTTGGAAGACGTGGGTGACGTAGGGCATGAGGTTCACCGGATCGTTCCACGCGATGACGAGGTAGCCCGGTTCCCGCGTCAGGCGCGATTTCTCCTCAGGCGTGATCTCTTTGACCGGCAGTGGCAGTTCCACTGGTGAAGGCATGGCGGGAACCTACGGGGCGGCCACGGCCTGACAAGCGCCAGCGAAGCGCGATTGCCGGCCCCCCGCCGCTTTACGCCATGCGCGCCTTGGCCACGGCTTCGGCCAACGACCGCACATGCAGCTTGTCGTAAATGTTCCGCACATGGGTCTGCACAGTGTAAACCGAGATGCCGAGTTGATCGGCGACATCCTTGGCGCGATCCCCCTGGGCAAAGCGGGTCAGCACCTGCTGTTCCCGTTCGGTTAGGTGATGTTCGGCCGATTCACTGACTGGGGCCGCGCTGGGGGGACGCTGGAAGGTTTGCACCAGCTTGCGGGCAATCTGGGGAGAAATTGGGGAACCGCCGGAATGCAATTCACGGATCGCCTCGATGATGCGGTCCGCCGGAATGTTTTTGATCAGGTAGCCGTGGGCCCCGGCTTCGAGGGCGGCAAACACGCGGTCCGTGTTCTCCTCGATCGTCAGCATCAGGAACTGGCCGGAGCATTGGCGGCGGCGGAGTTCCCGCACGCATTCGATGCCGTTCAGTTGCGGCATGTTGATATCCATGACGGTGACATCCGGGCGCACGGACGGCAGTTCCTCGACGGCGGCACGACCGTGCGCGCAGTTGGCGACCAACTGAAATCCGGGGGTCATCCGGATGATGGCCGAAAGTCCTTCGCGCATTTGCGCGTGATCTTCGACGATGGCGATTCTGATGTTCATCAAGGAGGGGAGGACGCCTTACGAAGCACCGATGTGTCTGAGGCATCGGCCGGCACTTCGCACAAGACCTCCGTTCCTTCCCCCGGCCGAGCGATAATGTCAACCCGCCCGCCAATCGCCGCCACCCGGGCGCGCAGGCTGGCCAACCGCGTGGCGGCCTCCTCGGCGGCACCGACCGCCACCGGACCGTCATCGTTCACGCGCAAACAGACCGTCCCCGCGTCAAATCGCAGCGAAATCTGGACCACTTTGGCGCCCGCAGGACCAGTCGCCCGGGCAATCGCCTCCTTGAAGACATTTAACAAGTGGTGCCGCACTTCGGAGCGGAGTTGGACGGCAGGCAGGTCGGTCGGCAGGTCGAGCCGGAAGCGCACTTCCGGGACGTTCAACCCGTCGAGGTAATAGCCGAGATACGACGCAAAGTTGTCGAGCAGATCGCACTCGGGATTCACCGCCCACACGACTTCGCGGAGGCGTTCCACCAACGAGCGGGAACGCTGGGCGTAGGTCTCCAGTTCGCTGCGGGCGTCGCCTTCTAAACCCCGGCTGGCGAGGTCCGCCTGCCAAGCGAGGCCGTTCAAGCTGGCCCCGATTTCGTCGTTCAAATCCTTGGCGATGCGGGCGCGCTCTTCTTCCAAAGCCCGATGGGAGCGTTTCAAGCGCGCCACCCGCCGCCGGTTCAGCATACGCCCGACCTGATACCCGACGCCGACCAACACCCCCACCCCGGCCAGCACAAAGACGCGGGTTTCCCAGAATTGCGGGAGGATGGCGAACCGCAGGGACGCGGGCGCGATGCTCCAGTGCCCATGGGCGTTGGCAGCCATGACCTCGAACTCGTAATCGCCGGGCCGCAGATTGGTGTAAGTCGCCTCGCGCACCCCGTCGGCCTTGCGCCAATCGCGATCGTGGCCTTTGAGCCGGTAACGGAAGTGGACCAGTTCGTTCTGCAAAAAAGTCGTCGCCGTAAACCGGAAAGCCAGCGTCCGGCCCGGCCCCCGGGGCAGGGTCAGCAGTTCGGGGGTCGTGGCCCGCACCAACCCATCGAGCCGCGTCGAATCCAGCGCCACATGATTCACCTTCACCTGCTCGATGAGCACCGTCGGCACCCGGGTGTTGGCTCGGACCAACAGGGGCGAAATTTGGATCAGCCCCCCCGGCGTGGGAAACCACAGCTTGCCCAACTGGTCGCGACAACCCGCCGGCTGCAAGCCGCCGCCGGTCTCCGAACCGATCATGCCGTCAAGATGGTTCAGGGTGAGACATCGCACCCGTTCCAACCGCCCGGCCATCACCGCGTCCAAATCGTTTAGGGGAATGCCGTGGATGCCGCGGACGCCGGTCAGCCACAGCCGGCCCTCATTGTCTTCCAGGATCTGGTTCACCAAGTTCTCGGCGAGCCCATCGTCGCGGGTAAATCGGCGCCAGCGCGACCCCTGCAACAAATGCAGTCCCGCCGTGGTGCCCACCCACAGATTGCCCTGCCGGCATTCGCACAGGGAACGAATCTCCCGCTCCGGCGTGCCCCCGCCCGAGTCGATGGGCGTGACCTTGCTCCCTTCCACCCGCAACAAGCCCGAGCCGTGGGTGCCGATCCAAAAAATGCCCGCCCGGTCCTGTAGCAGGGTGCGCACGTCATACACCGAAAGTGTGGCTTCACCGGGAAACGACTCCAACGATTCGCCCCGCGAACGAAAGACGCCGGCCGAAGTGCCGATCCAGACCGCGCCGCTCCGGTCTTCATACAGGCAACGCACCTGGCGTTCGCCGAGCTTGAGCACGGTGACTTTGCCGTCGCGCACCGGCAGGGTGCGCACCGAGATTTCGCCGTTGCCGGTGGAATACCAGAGCCGGCCGTCGCGGGCCGCGAGCACGACCGATTCGCTCGACCGGCCTCCCGGCGCGGGCGGAATCGTCCCGCTCACCCGGCCCGCCCGCAGCCAGCTCACCCCGCGGGCCGTGCCCACAAACAGGCCGCCCTCGGGACTTTCCGAAACCGTCATCACGTGGTCGCTCGGCAGCCCTTCCCGCTGGCCGATCACTTGCACCGAGCGCCGCTGGAGTTGCATCAAGCCGTCCACGGTGGCGACCCACAGCGTGCCTTCCTGATCTCGCAACGCCGCCCGGGGGCGCTGCAACCAGGCCGGAAAATTCGCGGTCACCGCCTGAAACCCCGAGCCGTTCCAGCGGTAAACCCCGTGGGGCGTCACCTGCGCCAGCAAGCCCAGTGCGGGATGACTGTAAAACTCCACGTTTTCCGCCGGCCGATCACCGGGGAAATTCAGCACCCGCCGCCATTTCCCGGCGCGGTTCACCGAGATGCCTTCCGGCTCCGCCACCCACGCGAGCCCTTCGGCATCCACCGGCCACGCCGCCATGGCGCCGGTGGCGGGAATATAACGGTCGCGGGCGCCCAAAAACCGGCCCAGTTGCGGGTCAAATTCCTGCCAACCCACCGCCGTGCGCAGCAACAGGCGGCCGTCGTCCAAGCGATGCAGTTCGCGCACATCCAGGGACTGGATGCCGGCCGATTCCCCGTAGTTGTCCGCGTGGTCGTCATGCACCCGCGTCAAGCCATGGCTCCACCCCACCCACAGCGTGCCATCCGGCGCCGGCAGCAGGGCCGCCACCCGTTCCTGCGGCAAAAAGGGGAGCTGGGTCCAATCGCGAAACGCGCCGTGCCGATACCGCACCAAACCGCGCGTCGTGCCGATCCACAACCGTCCGCGGCTATCTTCCGTCAACGCCGTCACCGCGTCCGAATGCAGTGCTGGAGTATTGAAGCGATCAAAGACGGTGAACCGCGCGCCGTCGAACCGGGCGAGTCCAAACCCGGTGCCCACCCACAGGTAACCATCGCCCGTCTGCGCCAGTGACGTCACCGCGTCTTGGGGCAACCCGTCATCACCGCTCAAGCGGCGCACCGAATAGTCCGGCGCGGGCGGGGCCGCCGACCACACGGCGGGAGCCAAGAGTTGTAGCCACAGCAGCCAAAGCGCCGCCCGGAGAAATGAGTGCCGGCCATTTCCTAGGCCCGCAAACCCGACTCTCTCTGAGCGTTCCACCTCCCTGGATGCATTCCAGCGCATTGATTCCTCGTCGTATACCGGCCTCCCAGCCAGCGGCCGCCCCGAGGGGGGCGAACCACGACTTCCGTAACCTAGCCGACGCATTGGGCGCTGCCTCCTCCCTAAAACTCACTAGGCGAAATCAGCACAAAACCACCCAGTTACTGACATCTGGCGATTTGAAAGTGGGTATGCCTGCGCAAACTGAGGTCGCTTTGAATTGCTCCCGGAGGCGACTGACGCAAGGACCGCAAACGTGGCCGAGGGAAGCCGCCAGTCGAGTGCCGGGAGCAACTTCAAAGCCGCGGCGAAAACTGATCTGAACCATGAACCTAAACCTGAACCTCTCCTCCGCCCGGAATCGCTCGGTCCGGCGTGCCGGTTTCAGCCCGATCGAGACGGTCGGGGCCCTTAGCGTCGTCGGGATGCTGTCCGTTTCGGTGCTGCCCCGCATTTTCACCGCCGTCAACGAATCGCGGCTCAATGGGGCCGTGCAGTCTTACATGATCGTGAAGTCGGCCGCGCTCCGTTACCTTGATCAAGCCGCCGCGCCGGTCCAACTGGCCGCCGGCGAAACTCTCGCCGCTTGGGATCAGGCGGTGCTACAGCCCGCCGGCTTCCTCGA
>CAIJLV010000026.1 GCA_903821635.1 uncultured Verrucomicrobiota bacterium
GGCTTCCTGTGGCGCCAGTGGTCCGCGCTGGGGGTTGCGGGGCAATCGCACCCGGTGGACTGCTGGATGATTGATCCGGAAGCGCTGCTCCTGGCCACCACGAGCCTGGGCCGGGACCCCCGGCTGTTCGACGAGGTGCTCGATTGGCTCAACATCAACGGCCAGTTCATCAACCTCCAGCGGCTGCAAAACTTGGGGCAACGCTTCGGTGAGCTCACGGTGCTGCGGGCGATGGCGGCTCACCTGGCGCGCCGGTCGGTTCATTCCAAGTGGAAGACGCTGCTGCGGGAGAAATCCCCGGTGGCCGATTCCCGGTTGCTGTTCCCCGGGGTGCCGGTGATCGGCTCACCCGACGAGCTTTTCGCCCGACACGGATGGCTGCGCGGCCCGGTGAAACTCCGCCAACTCAGCCAACCGGCCGATCCGCATCGGCCGACGAACTTTCTCATCAAGCTGCGCGCCCTCTTCGGCATGCAGGCCCGGGCCGAGGTCATGGCCTATCTGCTGGCCGTGGAGTCGGGGCATCCGGGCGAGATGGCCGAGCGGCTCGCGTATTTCCCCCGGACCCTCCAAACGACGCTGAATGATCTGGCCCGGTCCGGCCATTTGCAGTCCCGGCGGGAGGGCCACGAGAAGCGGTTCTGGCTCCGCCGCGACGACTGGCGTTTCCTGCTCACTTGGACTGCGGGCGCGGGTGAATGCGCCCCTGAGTTTCCGCGCTGGGTGGATTGGGCCTCGCTTTTCATCGCCCTGGAGTCGGTCGCCCGGTTCCTGAACCGATCGGATCTGGAGCGTGCCTCACCGGCCGTGCAGGCCATCGAGCTTCGGGCCTGTCTCGATACGTTGGCCCCCGCGTTCCTCCGCGAAAACATCCACGTCCCGCCGGGGGCCACCGGGGCGGGCTACGTCGAGGCGGTCTTGGGCGACCTTCTCCGAATCCTCAAATAGCCGTGGTTCCGGGAAGGCACGGTCCTTTCGCAGTCAACCGGAAGCGAACGCTTCCGCCAGCGAAACCGGTGGGCCGGCTGCGAAAGACGTCGGTCTCACTCGGATTCCAGGGATTCGGAGGGAGCGAGAACACGGAGCCCGGATTTCTGGGCGGCATCCAGTTCCTCGTCGGAAAGAGCCCAGTCGCAGATTCCCACCTCGGCACCCTGGCCCCAGCGGGCAAGGCCCAGCCGCTCGCCGAAGGAATCGTCCTCCGGAGTTTCGGAGAGGAAGAGCGGACTGTTGGTGAGACGAGCCATCACCGAGGTGAGTCGCTGGAACTGGGCCTCAGACAGTTCCCGGTCCAGAATCTTCCCCAGCGGAACCTCGGACACCGCGCAGAGGAGGAAGTGGATCGCAACCTCCGGAGATTCTTCCTGCAGAACCGCACCGTGGTTTCGTTACGGGTGACTGCAGCCTCCCAAATCCGTCGGGCAAACGCTTCCAGTGTAGCCCGTTCGGCGGAACTCCCGGGTTCCGCTAAGTGGGCAACAATTGAACATCGTCGGAATTACCTAACGCCAAGAGCCTTGATGCGAGATGCCAGAGTCGTTGGCTTCATGTTCAGCAGTTCGGCGGCACCACCCTGGCCGAACACTTTCCCGCCGCTTTGCTGCAAGGCAGCGGCGATGCTTTCGCGTTCCTTTCGTTTCCAGTCTTCGCGCGTGAGGATCGAAGCCGTCTCGACCGGAGGCGTCGGCGGCGGAACCGAACGGGCTGAAACGGACTGCGGAAGATCGAACTGCAAGGGCCCGTTCTGCGCCAGGATCACGGCGCGCTCCACCGTGTTCTGGAGTTCTCGGATGTTGCCCGGCCAGTCGTGGGCGGCGAGTTGCCCGGCGTGGGCCTTGGTGAACCTTGGCACGGGCCGGTTCATCCTCTTGGCCGCCACACGGACGAAATGCGCGGCCAACGGCGCGATGTCTTCGCTCCTCTCCCGCAGCGGCGGGACTTCGAGCGGGAACACGCCGAGCCGATAGAACAGGTCCTGGCGGAATCGGCCGGCGGCCACCTCTTTCTTCAGGTCGCGGTTCGTGGCGGCGACGATGCGAACGTTGACCTTGCGCACGCGCGTGTCGCCGATGCGTTCGACCTCCTGTTCCTGCAAGACTCTCAGCAGCTTCGCCTGCATCGCGAGCGGCACCTCGCCGATCTCGTCGAGGAAGAGCGTGCCGCCATCCGCCAGTTCAAAGCGGCCAGGCTTGTCCTTCATCGCGCCGGTGAACGATCCCTTCATGTGTCCGAAGAACTCGCTCTCGAACAGCGTCTCCGGCACTGCGCCGCAATTCACCTTGATGAGCGCGCGGTCTTTGCGCGGGCTGTTCTCATGGATGGCCCGGGCGACGAGTTCCTTTCCGGTGCCACTCTCGCCGGTGATGAGGACGGCGGCGTCGGTGGGCGCGACGAGCTGGATCTGTTGCGTCACTTTCCTCAGCCCCGGACTGCTGCCGATGATGTCGCCGACGCCGAGTGCCGAGGTGACCTCAGCCCGCAGGTAAGTGTTCTCCTCCTCCAGCCGCGCCTTCAGGAATTCGATTTCCTCGAACGCGCGGGCATTGGCAATGCTCACGGCGGCGTGGTCGGCGAAGACGCGCAGCCAGTCGAAATCCTCCTGACCGAGGACGTTCGTATCAAAGATCGCGAGCACGCCAAGCACCTCGCCATGAAAGATGAGCGGCTGGGCGGCAAATGTCTTAACGCCTTCGCGTTCCACCCATCTCGGTTCGGCAATCCACTCCTCATCGCCGCGCACATCGGCGAGCAGCAACGGTTCCCCGGACTGCCCGACGCGCCCAATCTTCCGCACGCCCAGTGGGAAGCGCCAGAACGCGCCATCCAGCCGCGAATAGTTCTGCAAGCTGTCGCCCGGATTGCCCGCGCTCGCCGCGAGGTGCAGGCAACGCGTCTGTTCGGGACATTCAGAACGGAAGCGGCACGAATCGCACACGTCCCCCGGCGCAACGAGCCAGATGCGCGCGAGCACGACGTTCTCACAGTGCGCAATGCCGCTCACGATGGCCCGCAACAGGTCCGGCAAAGACCGGTTCTGAGCCATCGAGACCATCACTTGGGGAAGGTTCGCGCAGTTCATGGCTTCTTCGATTCGTGTCGGAGCTTCAGAAACTCGATTCTCAGGTGTTTGCGAAACTCGAATGGCAACATTCGCCAGTCGCAGTCCATCAGCGCGCCCTCGATGGCGTAAGCCAAATTCGTCGTCACCGGATGACCTGCGCGCCGTATCCGGCGGCAAGCTTCTATGGCGCCCACCCGCGCCAGCTCAGCGCGGGTCGTAATGCCTGCCTCCGCCAGCCACGAGGCGCTCTCTGGGCCCAGATTTCGTAGCCTTTCAATCTCGGAAACCGGCCTAAACCGAGCGCGGCTCTCTTGCATGGGTGAAGACTACGAGATTTCGCTCTAAGCATCAACGAGAGTTCGTAATTCACGATATATCGTAGTTGTGTTTTGGATGGCGGTTGTGGAGAAAAACCCCGTTTTTATTGGCTTTCTGTCGATATAGTCGTGCTGGCATGGCGAATGATTAAGGAGGAGCAGAACCGCACAAAGCGGGCAAACAAACGAACCAAGATCGAAACCGAAAGCACGAACATGAACCGCATCACCCAACTCGACCCCGCCAGTGCCACCGGCAAGGCCAAGCAGCTCTTCGACGGAGTTCAGGCCAAACTCGGCATCGTCCCCAACTTGTTCCGAGTCTTTGGAAACTCACCCGCCGCGCTTGAAGGCTACCTGAATTTCAGTGGTTCGCTGGCAGGCGGTGTTCTCAATGCCAAGGTGCGCGAGCAGATCGCTCTCGCGGTCGCCGAAATCAACGACTGCACCTACTGCCGCAGCGCGCACACCTACATCGGTGGCAAGGTGGGACTTTCGGAAAAGGAGATGGCCGACGCCCGCAAGGTCTCCGCGACCGATGAGCATACCGCCGCCATCCTGAACCTTGCCCGCAGCATCGTTGTGCAGCGCGGGCTGCTCAGCGAGGCCGAGTTCAAGGCCGCCCGCGCCGCCAAGCTCACCGACG
The DNA here is from genome assembly GCA_903821635.1 of uncultured Verrucomicrobiota bacterium. Lineage (GTDB taxonomy): Bacteria > Verrucomicrobiota > Verrucomicrobiia > Limisphaerales > UBA9464 > CAIWAH01. The sequence goes on from CAIJLV010000026.1 coordinate 4,025, forward strand.
CCGAGATCGTCGAGACCACGGCGAACGTCGCGCTCAACATCCTGACCAACTACGTCAACCACGTCGCCCAGACCGTCGTTGACTTCCCCGAGGTCAAATCCACCGCGGCAGAATCCGCCGCTGCAACTCCTGCCGCGGCGTGCTCCACGGACGGCTGCGCCTGCGCCTGACAAGATTTCCGTGACGCGCACCCGACAGGTGCCGTGAACGGATCAACCAACCAAAACAAGACAACCAACCAAAGAAACACGAACATGAAACGCTTCCTCACCACCACCGTCGCCGCGCTCGCGCTGTCCGCAACGCTCTCCTTCGGCGCGGAACTCCTCAATATCGACCGGGCCGCGGGCCACGCGCTGGACGCCTACGATCCCGTGGCGTTCTTCACCGAAAAGGCCGCCGTGAAGGGCGACTTCAAAATTACCGCATCCCACCAGGGCGCGACCTACTTCTTCGCCTCGAAGAAGAATCGCGATGCCTTCCAGGCAAGTCCTGAACGCTACGTGCCCGCCTACGGCGGCTACTGCGCGGTCGGCGCGGCGCTGGGCGTCCTGCTGCCGGTGGACATCTCGACGTGGCAGATCGTCGATGGCCGACTCGTGCTGAACTACAGCGCGGATGTGCAGAAGATGTTCAACAAGGACCCGCAGGGGAACCTCAAGAAGGGCGACGCCAACTGGCCCAAGCTTGTCGCTGACCACACCAAGTAACCAATCAGGCGCAGGGCCGCCCGGACTCCGCCGGGCGGCCCATTCCTCTCGGACAATCACGTTTCACCGTTGATCCATGAACACCCGCCCCCCTTTGCCGCCGTTCACCGAAGAATCCGCGCGACAGAAAGTCCAGCTCGCCGAAGACGCCTGGAACTCGCGAAACCCTGAACGCGTCGCGCTCGCCTACACGGAAGACTCCGAATGGCGCAACCGGTCGGAGTTCGTCAACGGAAGGCCCGCCATCATCGAACTCCTCCGGCGGAAATGGGCGCGCGAACTCGACTACCGCCTGCGCAAGGAACTCTGGGCCTTTGCCGGCAACCGCATCGCGGTGCGCTTTGAATACGAATTCCACGATGAGTCTGGCCAATGGTGGCGCGCCTACGGAAACGAGAACTGGGAGTTCGCCGACAACGGACTGATGCGACGCCGGTTCGCCAGCATCAATGATGTGCCCATCAAGGAAGGCGACCGGAAGTTCCGCTGGGAACGCCCTGCATCGGGCACCTGAACCGAATTCCAAACCCCTTTTGGCAAGTGATCCACAACTTCAATCCAGACCCTAAAATGAACACCAACCCCAAAGACACGGTCGCTGACCCATCCCCTTCCTTCGGAGAGGCCCAACTCCGGGTGATCGAAGTTCTCCGCGAACAGAATCCGGAGTGGGTGGACGCCGCCGGCGAATGTCTCCCCTGCGTGCCCCACGAACTCGAACTCGCCGCCGCCATCTCGCCGCCACTGGTGCAGGACGGAGGCTACACTGCAAATGCCCCCGGTTTCGCCGTCTGAACCGATGTCGCCGGACAGTTCATCACTCCAAACAAACGCTCCCATGAAACTCAACAACAAGATCGCCGTCATCACCGGCGGCAACAGCGGAATCGGCCTTGCCACCGCGAAGGAACTCAAACGACTCGGCGCTCGCGTCGTAATTGTCGGACGCAACCCGGAGGCCGTCGCGACGGCGGCCTTGGAAATCGGCGGCGACACGTTGGGAGTGACGGCGGATGTCGGGCGCGTGGCCGACCTTGACCGTGCGTTCGCCGAGGTTCGGGAGAAGGCCGGCCGGGTGGACATTCTCTTCGTCAATGCCGGGATCGGGAAGTTCCTGCCGGTTGGCGAAACGACCGAGGCGGTGTTCGACGAGATAACGAACATCAATTTCAAGGGCGCCTACTTCACCATCCATCGTGCGCTGCCCTTGATGCCGGACGGGGCGTCCATCGTGCTGACCTCAACCGTGGCCGTTCACTTCGGCATGCCGGGCGCGAGCATCTACGCCGCCGGCAAGGCCGCGCTCAACAGCCTGGCCAAAACTCTCGCCATCGAACTCGCGGGCCGCCGCATCCGCGTCAACGTCATCAGCCCCGGCCCCATCTCGACGCCCATCTTCGGCAAAATGGGCATGGACAAGGAGACGCTGGATCAAGTCGCGGCGGGCATCCTGGCGGGTGTGCCGCTCAAGCGCTTCGGCACCTCCGAGGAGATCGCCAAGACTGTCGCGTTCCTCGCCTCCGACGATGCGTCCTTTGTCACCGGTCAAGAGCTGGTGGCCGACGGCGGCATGTCGCAGTTCTGATCCACCGACCAAAGCATTCTCACCCTCACCAAGATCATGAGCGATCACCTTATCATCTCCTCTCCCGACCTGACTCAACGTCCGCCGCGCAGCCCGCGCGTCCGTCTCGGCGGCTACGCCATGTTGCCGCGCATCCTCGACAAGGCCCGCGCCTCGCTTCACGGCAAGGCTGGGGACTACAAGTTCGGCAACCCGATGGACCAGCAGTTCCTGGTCTTCACGGGTATTTCCCAAGCGGCATTGCTCGAGCAGGTAAAGAACGACGCGGGAGACTGGGAGATTCTCCGCTGGGTGAACGAGCAGGCGAATCCCCGACGATCCCCGTACGAGATTCGCGCCTGGTCGGCGTGGCTCGAAACAATGCCCATCGGCGATGCGGAGGACTTCGAGTGGTTCACCGCCCAGGTGAAGCGCCTCAATCCCACCCGCACCGACCTCCACACCATCATGGACTACCTCGACGCCGACGACCACGCGAGCTTCGGCGGCAAGGCCTGAAGCCCCGCCGATCCCAGATTTCCGTCAGAACTAAAACAAAGAGAACACAATGAAACTAGCCATCATCATCACCTCCGATCCCAAGAACGGCGAAGAAGCGCTCGGACGCGCGTTCAACGCCCTCGCCCTCGCGGTTGAAGCCCAGGCGAAGAACGACGAAGTGAATGTCGTCTTTGCCGGCGCAGGCACCCGTTGGCCCGCCGAAATGACCAAGTTGTCCAATCCGGCCAACGGTCTCTACAACGCCGCGCGCCCGGTCATCACCGGGGCGTCGTGCGGCTGCTCCGCCGTCTTCGGCGCGACGAAGGATGTCGCCGCGTGCGGACTGCCCGAGATCAAGGATCACGCGCTGGCCGGCACCCCCGGCCTCGTGAGCATCCGACGTTACCTCGCCGAAGGCTGGCAGACGCTCGTCTTCTGATCCCGATCCCAGGAACGCGGTCGGGTCCGCAGGCCCTGCCGCGTTCCTTCCAACCTTCAAACCCCAGCTCTCAACCCACCATGGCCGGACGCTATCTCGAAACCTATTTCACGCCGCAGGTTCTCGCTGCCCAGCAGCGCTACTTCGGGCGTTCGCAGGCGATTCCTCCCCAACCGCAGGTCGATCCGCTCAGCGACGAAGAGCGTGTCTTCATCGAGGGGCGCGACTCGTTCTACATGGCGACCGTCAGCGAGAACGGTTGGCCGTATGTGCAGCACCGTGGCGGCAAGCCCGGCTTTCTGCGGGTTGTCAGCCCCACGCAACTCGCGTTCGCGGACTACAAAGGCAACCGCCAGATGCTTTCCACCGGCAACCTCGCCGCCAGCGACCGCGTCGCGCTGTTTCTCATGGATTACCCTCGTCGCGAGCGGCTGAAGATCCTCGGCCATGGCCGCGTGGCGGATGCCCGGGAGCATCCCGAACTGGTCTCCCAATTCGCCGAACCCGAGGCGCGCGGCATCGCGGAGCGGGTGTTCCTCATCGATGTCGTTTCCTTCGACTGGAATTGCCCGAAATACATCACCCCGCGCTACACCGAGGAAGAAGTTCGCGAGGCTGTGGCGCCCCTGAAAGCGCGCATCGCCGAACTGGAGCGGGAGTTGGGTCGCAGAACCGCCGGGAAAGAAGACGAAGCCGTGTAGTCGGAGCACATCCCGACGCTGATTTCTACCATTCAACTATCATGAACAAATCCACTAATTCCCCAACCGGCGTCCGCTGGAAATGGTTGCTCTACGTCGGCGCGGTCGGCGTGCTGGTCGCCGCCGCGAAGTTCTTCCATGTGCAGGACCTGCTAAAGCAGGCCCTCGAATGGGTCGCGCAACTTGGCCCGTGGGGACCGGTGATCTTCATCGCGCTTTACGTGGTCGCGACGGTGTTCTTTGTCCCCGGATCGGTGCTGACGCTCGGCGCCGGAGCGGTCTTCGGGGTGGTCTGGGGTTCGATCTATGTGTCCGTCGCCGCCACGCTGGGCGCGACCTGCGCGTTTCTCGTGGGCCGCTATCTCGCCCGCGACGCCATTGCCCGCAAGATCGAGGGCAACGAACGCTTTGCCGCCATCGACCGGGCCGTGGCGAACGAAGGCTGGAAAATCGTTGGCCTGACGCGCCTCTCGCCGGTGTTTCCCTTCACCTTGTTGAACTACGCCTTCGGCATCACGCGGGTGAAGCTAGGTCACTATGTCCTCGCCTCGTGGATCGGCATGATGCCCGGCACCGTGATGTTTGTGTATCTCGGTTCGCTGGCCAAAGCCGCGTCGGGCGAACGCGCTCGCACCACCGGCGAATGGGCGCTCTACGGCGTCGGACTGTTCGCCACCGTAGGCGTGACCATCTTTGTCACCCGCATCGCCAAACAGGCACTGGCGAGGAAAATCACAGCCTAAAGGGCGTCAGGAAAAGTTTATGACCGATCTATCTCCACCCCCCGTTCTCCCGTGGGACGCGCACAATCAGAAGCTCGTTTCCAATGTCCATCCGGCGGACTGGAAGAATCCGACTCCCGCTCCCCGCTACAATCTCGTGGTCATCGGCGCCGGAACGGCGGGACTGGTCACCGCCATCGGCGCGGCTGGACTGGGCGCCAAGGTCGCGCTCATCGAGAAGCATTTCATGGGCGGCGATTGCCTCAATGTCGGCTGCGTGCCGTCAAAGGCGATCATCCGCGCCGCCCGGGCGATGGCGGCGGTGCGGGAAGCCGGCGACTTAGGCGTGAATGTTCCGCCGGGCGCGACGGCGAACTTCGGCGCGGTGATGGAGCGAATGCGACGGTTGCGCGCTGACATCAGCCCGCACGACTCCGCCCAACGCTTCACCGATCTCGGCGTCGATGTCTTCCTCGGCGCGGGCAAGTTCACCGGCCCGGACACCATCGAGGGGGGGGGACAGTCGTTGCGCTTTGCCAAGGCCGTCATCGCCACGGGCGCACGCGCTGCCGCACCGCCGATCCCCGGCTTGAAGGACGTTCCCTACCTCACCAACGAAACGCTGTTTTCGTTGACCGAGCTGCCGAAGCGTCTCGGCATCATCGGCGCTGGCCCGATTGGGTGCGAGATGGCGCAGAGCTTCGCGCGCTTCGGCTCGGAAGTATTCCTGGTCGAGGCGGAGCAAGGCGTCCTGCCCCGTGAGGACCGCGATGCGGCGGAGATCATCCGCGCCGCAATGGAACGCGACGGCGTCAAACTTCTCTGCTGCGGCAAGGATCTGAAACTCGCCAGGGGCCCGAACGGCGTGCGCCTCCAAGTGGAGTCGCTCGGCAAGGGCTATGATGAAGAGGTGGACCAACTCCTCGTCGCCGTGGGGCGTGCCCCGAACGTCGAGGGACTGGGACTCGAAACCGTCGGCGTCGAGTTCGACAAGAAGGGGGTGAAGGTCAACGACCGGTTGCAGACAACAAACCCGCGCATCTACGCCTGTGGCGACATCTGCTCGCCGTATCAGTTTACCCACGCGGCCGATTTCATGGCGCGCATCGTCATTCAGAACGCGCTGTTCAAAGGCCGCGCGAAGGCCAGCTCGCTCATCATCCCGTGGGCGACCTACACGTCGCCGGAAATCGCGCACGTTGGCCTTTACGCAAAGGACGCGAAGGCGCACGGCATCGAGGTGGATACGTTCACGCAGGAACTGGGCAAGGTGGACCGCGCGATTCTCGACGGCGAAACCGAAGGCTTCGTGCGCGTCCACGTGCGCAAGGGCACGGACGAGATCGTCGGCGCAACCGTCGTCGCGGCGCACGCGGGTGATTTGATCGGCGAACTCACCCTCGCCATGAAGGGCAAGCTCGGCCTGAAAACCATCGGCGCGACGATTCATCCATATCCGACTCAGGCCGAAGCGATCCGCCGGACCGGCGACCTCTACAACCGCACCCGCCTGACGCCCCTCGTGAAAAACCTCATGCAACGCTGGCTCGCGTGGCAGAGGTGACCCTTGGCCCATCGCCTCACTAACCACCGAACCCCGAGGCCTTTTCGCAGTCACCCGGAAGCGAAAGCTTCCGCCAGCAGAACCGGTGGGCTGGCTGCGAAAGACTTCGGGGTCATTCGGATTCGGGAAGCTCACTGGGGGCGAGAACCCGGAGTCCGGACTTCAGCGCGGCGTTCAGTTCCTCCTCGGAAAGAACCCAGTCGCAGATCCCCACCTCCGCACCCTGGCCCCAGCGGGCGAGGCCCAGCCGCTCGCCGAAGGAATCTTCCTCCGGAGTTTCGGAAACAAAGAGCGGACTGTTGGTGAGGCGAGCCATCACCGACGTGAGTCGCTGGAACTGGGCCTCCGACAATTCCCGATCCAGAATATTCCCCAGCGGAACCTCGGACACCGCGCAGAGGAGCAGGAGGATCGAAGCCTCCGGGGAAAAGTTCCGGATGAACCACACCGTGGTTTCGTTACCGGTGACCGCCGCTTCCCAAACCTGTCGGGCCAACGCTTCCAGAGTAGGCCGAATATCGGAACCGTCGAGTTCCATCAATTCCTCGGGCAGGAACTCGGCGCGCCCAATCACGAGCGCGTCGCCCTCCCAGTGGGCACTCCACGGCCAGACGCTCAGTTCGTAAAGCGCCTCCAGGGCATTGATGGCGCGATGCAAAACAGGACGGATGGGGAGCAGCAATATGTCGCTCATGGGATACCTCCGGGTGAACCTTCAGTTTACCGCGTGAGATGAAGGCTCCGCAACCGGGCCACGGGCCGCCAACTGGCGTGCCCGGATTCCAGCACGAATGTCAGGACGAGCGTGTTCGGGAAATACCAGCTGGCCCGGAACCCGCCGCAGTGAATTTCGACCCCGTCCTGCTTCTCCTCGGCCACCGTCTCCAAAAGTCCGCGCGCCTTGGCGCGGATCGTTTCAATGGACGGAGCCTCCGACTCGCTCCAGTAGGTCCAGCCCACCGCTTGCATCGCGGTCTGGATCCGCTCGAAGTTGATCCGTTTCATCGCTTGTTCCACCAGTTCCGGGGTCGGATCCGGGAGGGGCAGCACCACGTCGCCCAGCGGCAGGTAAGGTTGGCAAATGTCAGTCATGGTTTTGATCAGGGCGTGATTGCCCCTTTGCCCATGCAGTTCTTTGCCGCGCGCAAAACCGGACAAAAAATCTTCGGACGCCTTCAACCCGCCTCAACGGCAATCCGCCCCGCTTTGGGAGTGAAGTGCGACAATGCCTTCCGAAGGATCCCTGCGAGCCGGGTGTCCCCCGGTCGCAGGCCATTCATTTGTGGTCTTCCGGCAACAGCAGTTCGATGTGGTTTTTCTGCAACCAGGCCCGGACGTCCGCCCGCAGTTCCCGGGTAAACTCGATCAGCTCGTCGGCATCCTTCTTGGTCGCGCCGCCTGCGTAGTCGTATTCGACGGTGTTCCGCTTGATCCGGCAGGCATCGAGGTAGTCCGCGTCGGTCCGTCGAGTGGCCCCCAGAATCAGCGGCAGGGCCTGCAAGGTCCGGTAATGCTGAAGCGACTTCTCGGGCCGGTAGCCAGAGACGTAAATCAGGATGGTGCAGAGCTTCAGCGCGGCATTGTAGGCGATGCCAAAACGCCAATCGGCCGAGAGGTCACCCACCACGGCATCGGCCAGGTCCCGCTCGACGATTCTGAGCAGGTCCTGGATTTCCTTCGGGCTGGTCTGGTGGGCTTTCAGCCAGCCGTTATTGGCCCATTGCTGCAAGCTCATGCTCGGTTCCCTTCACGAAGAGCATCGGGGCGGCGAGCACCGACGTGACAAAGTGATCCTTGTTCCGTTTTCGTTCGCGGAATTCCTCCGGCGTCAGGATGTGCGGATTGATTTCCCGGCCGACCACCTCGGCCACTCCGGACAGCAGTTGGGTCAGCCCGCGAAGCCCAATGGAACCAATCACCATCAGGTCCACGTCGCTCTCGGCGCGGGTCTCCCCCCGGGCGATGGAGCCGAAGACGAAGGCCAGCTGCACCTCCGGACCGGTCAGGGCTTTGCCCAGCACCCCGACGAGGCCATCGGTCTTGAGCACCAAGGCTGACAATTCCCGATGGGCGGGATGATCCGGGTTGGCGCTGAAATACACCCGGTTGCCGTCCCGGCGGGATTTGAGCAGCCCAACGGAAGTCAGGCCCTTCAACTCCTGCTGCACCGTGCCGAGGGAAAGCCCGGATTGCCGGACGATTTCCCGGAGATGCAATTCGGGTCGCCGAAGCCCGAAGAGCAGGCGGAAGATCTCCGCCTTCACCCGGCTGGCGACGATTACGGCTAAGTCCGTCATGTTCGCCATTACCATACGGTCGTATGGTTAAACCTGTCAAACTGGCGGTGGAGGTCCGGGAAGGAATCCCACCCACCATTGAGAATCCGGGGAAGGGTTTCACGCGTGTCCTTGGTGAGCGGCTCCGATTTGAACTCCGGCCGTGTTCGCAGGCGGCTCGGTGTTGCCTCCGGAAACCCCCGGGGTGGGAAACGGGATGACCCGCTGGGCTTCCGCCTGCTTCTCGTATTCTCCGAGGGACGGAATGATGACGTGCGCGTGCCGCGCGTAGGCGCGGTGGACCGCCTTGCTGTTGTGGCCGAGGGCCTGTTGGGCGAAGCGTTCGGGATACCCGGCCGACTTGGCGCGCTCCGCCCAGGCGTAGCGGTAGGAGTGCAAGGTCACCCCGGAGATTTTCAGTCCCCGGCAGCGCTGCTTGAACTCCGTGGCGCGGTCGGCGGCGCGCACGCCGCGCAGGTAGGGGAAGAGCGGTCCACGGGCCGGAAGGGAACGGAGCACGGCGGCGACCGGTTCGTCGAAACGAACGGCGGCGTGCTCGCCGGACTTTTTCCGGGTGTAGCTGATGATGCGGTTGGGCCAGTCGATGTTGTCCGCCTCCAGGAGCGCGATGTCGGTCTGCGACGCTCCGAGGTGCCAGGCCATCTCGTAGAACGCCCGACGCTCCGGGTTGGTCTCGCGGGCAACGATGGCGCGGTGTTCATCCTGGGTGATGGCGCGCTTGGACTGGTAGCGGACGGCGGGCCACTGCTTCTTGGGAATCACCGGCCAGGGGAGCCAGCCCATATCGAGGGCGAAGTTGTGGAGGCGGCGCAGGTAGACATTGGTGGAGACCGTGCCGACGGCGAGGACGCGCAGGAAGTGCTCGGCCTTGGTTTCGACGACGGGCAACTGGCGCAACGGCGTGAAGGCCCGGTCCTTGATGGCGGTGTCCCAGCGGTAGCGAGTGTCGCCCTTCTTGGTCCGCACCAGTTCCGCCATGACGAACTCCCAATCGCGGGTGGCGGCGGAAGAGTCCCCGGCCTTCCAGTAGACGCGGGCCAGCTGGAGGCTGAAGGCGGGAGCGGTGTCGGTTTCGTTGCGCGCGGCGACGAGGCGATAGGCCTCCGTCTTGTCGCGGGTGTGCAGGGATTCCTGCTTCTTGGTTTCGAGATCCTGGACGTAGTAGGTGCCCCAACCACGGCGAAAGACCCGGTAGCGCTGTTTCATCTCGATTCGCATGGATTCGAGTATGCCCCGCGATCCGAAACCCTGTGAACCGGCAGTGGGAGCGCGGTGAACGGGTAGTCGGGGTGTAGTGCCCGGGTAGCCGATTCACTGAAGAATCCACTGAAGGTTCGACCTCCCGTTTGGCGTAAC
>CAIJLV010000027.1 GCA_903821635.1 uncultured Verrucomicrobiota bacterium
CGGGACGCCGCTTCCACTCTGCTCATCGCGACCGCCTGCGCCCCCTTCGACAAACCCGCGCTCCGCCAGACCCTCGAAACGCTCAAGCAGGAAACCGAGCAAGCCCTCGACATCTACACCCCCGACGAAGTGCTGGAGCAGGGCTTCGACGCCGCCGCCAAGGCGAAAGCCGCCGGCCTCGTCCAGGCCTTCCGCGATTACCTCGCGCAGAACAAGGCCCAGATCGACGCCCTCCAGATCCTTTACAGCCGCCCCTTCAAAGAGCGCCTCACCGAGCCCATGCTCAAGGAACTGGAAAAGAAACTCCGCGACACCCACGCCACGTGGACCGAGGACCGCCTGTGGGACGCCTTCGCCGTCACCGCTCCCGACAAAGTGAAGGGCCGCTCCCAAGCCGGACGCTTCGCCGACCTCGTCGCCCTCGTCCGCTTCGCCTTGGAACAGCAACCCGTCCTCGCCCCCTTCGCCGATTCCGTGAGCGAGCGCTTCCACGAATGGCTCATGGACAAAGCCAAGGCCGGCGCCGTCTTCACCCCCGAGCAACTCGCGTGGCTCGGCCTCATCCGAGACCACATCGCCACCAGCCTGAGCATCGACCCCGAGGATTTCGAATACACGCCCTTCGGCGAGCGCGGCGGCCTCGGCAAAGCGCATCAGTTGTTTGGAGAGCAACTGCCCAAGCTGCTCGATGAACTCAACGAGGTCCTCGCGGCATGAGTGCGAGCGAGAGCAACCGTGATGTTGTAGGCCGCGTGCCCTCACGCGGCGCATCCCCGTCGCCACCGGACGCCGCGTCAGGGGACGCGGCCTACAACAGCCCCACCGATGTAGGCCGTGTGCCCCCACACGGCATCCCCGTTCCGCCAACGGATGAACCACCGCCACGTCGCCTCCGCCGGCTTCATCGCGTCTGGCCCGACCGCGACGGAAACATTTCCTACCTGCTGACGCCGTGCGTGGACGGCCGCGCGCGCGTCCTCGACAATGAAACCACGTTCGAGCGCTTCGTTGCGTTCCTCCTCGATAGCCCGACGCGATACCATTGGTTCGGGCGGCGGTTCGTCATCATGCCCGACCACATCCATTTGATTGCGCACATGGGACATGACGCCATTCGCCTCGGCCAATGGATCAAGGCGTTGAAAGCGGTGGTGGGTGGACTGGAACGCCGCGTGGGGGCACGCGGCCTACAAGACGATGCCCCTGTAGCCCCGGTGTCCCCACCGGGCGGGGGCACACACGAATTCACCCGCATCAAACGCGCGTGGCGATGGCAGGACGGTTTCCACGACCACAAATTCCGCACGCCCGAGAGCGAAACCCGCAAATGGGAATACGTGTGTTTGAATCCCGTGCGCGCCGGTTTGGTGAAACGCCCGGAAGAATGGCCATTCGGTGGCGAGATTTTTTACGATGAAGCGGGAGGGCCGAGATTGGCGCGCGGCACACCGCCGTTGTTGGAGACGGGAAAGTTGATTGAGGAAGCGCCGGTTGAGAATGAACCGAAAACGCCGCGTGAGGGCACGCGGCCTACAACATGAGCGCGTCATCACAACATGTAGGCCGTGCGACCCCCGACACCGCAGCCCCAACGGGACGAAACGAACCAGCCCAGGGCAAGGAGCGCAGCGATGCCGCCCTGGGTCACGCATCCCAAAACACGTCGAGCCCTGAAGGGGCGACAGAAAGTGGCAAATTGTCCACCGGGTGGAAATCCGCGCCGCTCGGCGAACTCTGCGAGCGGATTACAAAGGGCTCTTCACCCAATTGGCAGGGCTTCGACTATTGCGACAGCGGAATCATTTTCGTCCGCAGCCAAAATGTGGGATGGGGCGACCTGAAGCTCGGTGAAGTCGCGCACCTGCCAGCAGCGTTCAATGAGAAGGAAAAGAAGTCGGTTCTGAAAACAGACGATGTGCTCTTGAACTTGGTTGGCGCGTCGATTGGACGTGCGTGCGTGGCAACTTCCGAAGTCGATGGAGGGAATGTGAATCAAGCAGTGGCCGTGATTCGTGTGCGGCCCGAAGTCTTAGCTCCAAAGTTCCTCGTCCACTTCCTGATTTCTCCGCTGGCACAGGCGCGCATTCATTCGGAGAAGGTCGATGTTGCGCGGGCGAACTTCAGTTTGGAAGACACGCGGTCACTTTCAATTCCCCTCCCACCCCTCCCCGAACAGCGGCGGATTGTGGCGGAGATTGAGAAGCAATTCACGCGGCTGGAGGCGGGGGTGGCGGCGTTGCGGCGGGTGCAGGCCAACCTCAAACGCTACCGCGCCGCCGTCCTCAAAGCCGCCTGCGAAGGTCGCCTCGTCCCCACCGAAGCCGCCCTCGCCCGCTCTCCACGCTCCACCAAGAACGGGCCACCTGCTTACGAAACTGGTGAAGCCCTCCTCGCCCGCATCCTCACCGAGCGCCGCCAAAACTGGCAGGGCCGTGGAAAATTAAAGGAGCCCGCTGCTCTCGACACAGCGAAGCTCTTCGACTTACCGGCAGGCTGGACGTGGACAACGCTCGACGCGCTGGCGGAAATAAAAGGCGGCATCACGAAAGACCAGAACCGTAAACACACCGCCCCGGCTCGCTCAGTTCCATACCTGCGCGTTGCGAACGTCCAGCGCGGCTACATCGATCTGACTGAAGTGAAGGAAATCGTCACGACCGAGGACGAGATTTGGGAACTCGCGTTGAAGCCGGGCGACATCCTATTCAACGAAGGCGGCGACAGGGACAAACTCGGACGTGGCTGGGTTTGGAATGGCGAGCTGCCGGAATGCATTCACCAAAACCACGTCTTCCGCGCTCGCCTCTACGTCGCCGCGCTCAATCCGAAACTGGTTTCGTGGTATGCGAACACGTTCGGGCAGAAATTCTTTTTCGACGAAGGCAAACACACGACCAATCTCGCCTCCATCAGCATGTCGAAGCTCAAAGGGCTTCCAGTTCCGATCCCTCCGCCCGCCGAGCAGACGCGGATCGTGGCGGAAGTGGAGCGGCGGTTGAGCGTGGTGCAGGAGTTGGAGTCGGTGGTGACCGCCAACCTTCAGCGCGCTACCCGCCTCCGCCAGTCCATCCTCCAAAAAGCGTTTAGTGGTGGATTCACCTGCAAATGAAGATTGCCACTCACCCTGATCGAGCGAAATACGCGGCGCGCCTCGCCGCGTTTGGGCGATCTCTCGACGTGCCTTTTGAGGGAGAGCTTTTTCGGTTCATCAACCCGAAGTATTCCAAAGCAGCTGACATCATCAGCGGCGCGGGCGCGCTGCACGCGGCCGGGAGATGGAATCTGAACGGAGTCGCCCGCTTGAGTTACACCTCCCAAGCCCCCGATACCGCCTTGTCGGAGGCGCTGGCGCATGTGAAATACTTCAACCTTCCCACCAGCAAAGCGCTGCCGGGGGTATTGGTTGCGCTGCACTTGAAAGCGACACGGGTCTTGGACCTCCGAGACGGTCAGGTGCGCAAGACGCTGATCCTTTCCGATGATACGATCAAGAAACTGGACTGGCGGGCCGACAATCAGAAGGGCGCGGAAGCCGTGACTCAAGCATGGGGCCATGCCTTGGCCCATGGAGGATTTGAGGCGGCGATAGTGCCCAGCGCGGCGGATTCCCATGGTGCCAACGTGCTGGTCTTTCCAGAGAATCTGCTGGCGGGCAGCCACTTCGCAGTTGTCACCGAGGTGAAATGGGCTTGAAAGCAAACCTGCAATATTGCAGGTTTGGCTTGCATCCTGCGGAAGACAGGTTCTAATTACATCATGCCCACAACGGCCAAAGCAAAACCTGTAACGATTCAGCTCGCGAAGAAGAGCGGCACCGCCCTTTACACGTGGCGGCGATCGGTCGGGGTAAATCGTGAAACTTTCGCCCGCTTGGCGAATTTTTCGGAACGCACTTTGGCCACCTATGAAAAGCACAAGGCCCTTCCTCCGCTCATCCGTCCTCAAGTGAACGAAGGGTTGCGACTGGTGAACGCGTTGCTGGAAATTATCCCAGCCAGCGAACTCGCGACTTGGTTGCGCACGCCGAATCCTGGCTTTGGTGGACGACGACCGTGGACTCTGATCACGAATGGCGAACGCGACTTGATCTGGGAAATGATTCACCAGACGAGGCATGGCGCTTTTGCCTGAACGTGATGACCAATCCCACCGCACTCGTCCAGAAGCTCTGGAATTACTGCAACATCCTGCGGGATGACGGCCTGTCCTACGGCGATTACGTGGAGCAGTTGACGTTTCTCCTTTTCCTGAAAATGGCGGATGAGCAGGCCCGGCCGCCGTTCAACAAGCCGTCGCCCATTCCCAAGGGCAAAGATTGGCCGGCGTTGCTGGGCGCGGACGGCGATGATCTGGAAATTCTTTACCGGCACACGCTGGAAGACCTCGGCAAACGGTCGGGCATGCTCGGCGTCATTTTCCGCAAGGCGCAGAACAAGATCCAGGACCCGGCCAAGCTGCGCCGGCTGATCGTGGACCTGATCGACAAGGAGCAATGGTCTTCGCTTTCCGCTGACGTGAAGGGCGACGCCTACGAGGGCTTGCTCCAAAAGAACGCCGAGGACGTGAAAGGCGGCGCGGGCCAATACTTCACGCCCCGCCCGCTCATCGCCGCCATGGTGGACGTGGTCGCCCCGCAGCCGGGGCAGGCCATCTGTGATCCGGCGTGCGGCACGGGTGGTTTCCTGCTCGCGGCGCATGATTACCTGGCGAAGCATCACTCGCTCGACCGGGCGCAAAAGAAGAAGCTCAAGAGCGGCACGTTCTTCGGCATCGAGCTGGTGGACAGCGTCACGCGGCTCTGCGCGATGAATCTTCTCCTTCATGGCATTGGTGAAGGTGGAAGCGACGTCTCGTCGCTTGACCCGGATGATAAGCGGCGGGACGCCGCTTCCACATTTGACCTACCCGTGGTCACCAAAGACGCGCTGGCCGGGAAGCACGGCGAATACGAGATCGTCCTGGCCAATCCGCCCTTCGGCAAGAAGAGCAGCGTGACCATCGTCAACGAGGCGGGCGAGTCGTCCAAGGAATCGCTCATCATCAACCGCGACGATTTCTGGGCGAGCACGAGCAACAAGCAGCTCAATTTCCTCCAGCACATTTTCACCATCCTCAAGCAGCACGGGCGCGCCGCGGTGGTGTTGCCGGACAACGTGCTTTTTGAAGGCGGCGCGGGCGAAACCATCCGGCGCGAACTGCTCAAGCAGGCGGACGTGCATACGCTGCTGCGCCTGCCCACCGGCATCTTCTACGCGCAAGGCGTGAAGGCGAACGTGCTGTTCTTCGACCGCAAACCCGCCCAGGAAAAGCCGTGGACGCAGAAGCTCTGGCTTTACGACCTGCGCACGAACCTGCATTTCACGCTCAAGGAAAACACGCTCAAGCGGAGTGATCTGGATGATTTTGTCGCCTGCTACAACCCGAAGGACCGCCATCAACGCAAAGAGAGCGAGCGCTTCAAATCCTTCACCTACGACGAACTGACCAAGC
>CAIJLV010000028.1 GCA_903821635.1 uncultured Verrucomicrobiota bacterium
GTCTAAATTTGGGAACAAGGCGGTCAGAGCCTACTTGAGCCGTGGCTTTCGGGTCTTTCCGATTAACCCAAAGGAATCGGAGATTGAGGGCCTTTCAGTCTTTCGCAACCTTAGTGAACTACCCGAACGACCGAGCTTGATTTCAGTCTATCTGCCGCCAGCAGTTTTTCTCAAAGTGCTTCCTCAGATTTCGCCCAATAACTGCGATGAACTCTGGCTAAATCCTGGTTCCGATTCTCCTGAAGTAGTTGCGGCGACTGAGCGGACGGGACTGAAGATCGTTCGCGCGTGTTCCATTGTCGGAATCGGCGTTTGCCCCTCGACGCTTTGACCGGTTGGACGTTCAGCCCCGCCAACCTAGTTTAAGGTAACGAGCAGAATTTGTCCGTCGAGGGGTGGTCAACACTTCGCCTGAGGGAGTCGAAAGATTGGATGTTCTACGGAGGTCGCCCGATTGGGGATGGGGTCATATTTTGCACTTCCATTCTCCTTCGCCCACGCTGAATCACAGCCCGGTGCATTCCAGCCGGATTACCAACGGCGTGCGTTATGCTGGTGCGCCGGCGTGTGGATGCTTTTAAGCTACCGACCGGTGGGCCCATTGATCGGCAACGCCCACCCCTGATTTTGGCGTAATTGGGAACGCTTGTGGAATGACTCAGCATGCACGGCCTGCGGCCCGCAAAAAGTATGAACCCTGTAGATGTTTTATTTATGCGGCGCGCATTGCTGCTGGCCGGCCGTGCCCGGGGCTTCACCTCACCTAATCCCATGGTCGGCGCCGTGCTAACACATCGCGACACCATCGTCGGCGAAGGGTGGCATCGGCGAGCTGGGGGGCCTCACGCTGAGATCGAAGCGTTGAACGATGCCGCCCGCCAAGGGCAGCGAGCCCAACGATCGACCCTCTATGTTACTCTCGAACCGTGTTGCACTTACGGACGAACGCCTCCTTGCGTGGAGGCGATTATTGCGGCGGGTATCCGCCGGGTCGTGGTTGCGGCAACGGATCCAAATCCAGCCCATGAGGGACAAGGATTTGAAATCCTCCGCACAGCTGGGGTTGAAGTCGTGACTGGCGTTTTGGCTGACGAAGCACGCCAACTAAACGAGGTGTTCAACCACTGGATCGTTAAACGCACGCCCTTCATCACCCTAAAATCGGCTATGACGCTTGATGGCAAAATCGCCACGCCTGACGGCGTATCCAAGTGGATCACCGGTGATCGGGCTCGCGCTCAGGTGCGTCGAATGCGGCACGAGGCTGATGCCGTGCTGGTCGGCATCAATACAGTGCTGGCAGATGATCCGGGACTGTGGCCGTTTAGTGAGTCGTCCCGCTTGCGGAAAACCAAGCTGCCGCGCAAACGCCGTATCATCCTTGACTGTCAGGCTCGGACCCCGCTAACGGCCAAAGTGATCACCGACGAATTTGCCGGACACACACTGATCGTGGTCGGAAACTCCGCTCCGGTTCGCCGGGTTGAAGCCTTACGCCAACGGGCTGAATTATTGAGCGCCCCGACGACAGCGGCGGGAATTGATCTTGCTTGGCTGATGGCCCAACTCGGAAGCCTTTCAATCACTAGCGTCTTGGTCGAAGGTGGCGGAGAAGTGCATGCTTCCTTTCTCGCCGCTGGGGTTGCCCACCGGGTTGCTTTTTTCTACGCGCCCAAGATTCTTGGGGGAGAGCAAGCCCGGCGAGCAGTAGCGGGTGATGGATTCGCCGACCTCGCCGAATCGCCTCGGCTGCACTCGATTCGAACTCGGCGGTGTGGTCCAGATTTGCTGCTGGAGGCTAAACTCCAGTAGAGTTCCCTCTGCAGAGGCTGGTTCAGCTAGCAACTCGCTCCGCTCTCGCACTTGGAAAACGTTTAACCATTCGTATCCCACGGCATGTTTACCGGCATCGTCGAAGAAACGGGCGTCATCACCGCTCTTAAACCCACGCCTAATTCCATTCAGTTGACCGTCCGCGCCATCAAATGCGCCCGCGGCGTCCGACTAGGCGACAGCATTGCGATTAACGGCTGCTGCCTGACGGTCACCAAGTTGGGAACTTCCAAAGGCGGCAAAACGCTGGTCTTTGATCTGCTAAAGGAAACTTGGGAACGAACCAATTTGTCCTCCACCAAGGTGGATTCGGTGGTGAATCTCGAACGCGCTCTCGCTGTCGGGGATCGGCTGGGCGGCCATTTCGTCACCGGACACATTGATGGCGTAGGCATCATCACCCGTTGGGAACGCAGCGGCCAAGACCATGTGCTTGAAATCGCCGCACCGATCGAAGTGCGGCACTACCTCGTCTTCAAGGGCTCAGTGGCCGTAGATGGCATCAGTCTGACGGTAGCGGCAGTCACTCGGCGTGGATTTAAGATTTGGATTATTCCCCACACTTACGAGGTCACTGCCCTGCGCTCACGCAAGGTCGGTGACGCTGTAAATCTGGAAGCAGACCTGCTGGGCAAATACGTCGGCCAGTTCCTCAAGGCGCGCCGAACCTGAGCGGTTCCTGATTTACCGGTTCGTTACGACTAGCGGACTTCTTCTTTTTATCTGAGTTGGCCTTCCTTAAGGATTTTTCGTCGTCCTCCTTCATTCGTCGCTCCAGTTCTTGAATGGCACCTGACTCCAAGCGCTGACGCTCGGTCAATTCGGCGACATCCTGCGGGCGGGGAAGAATCGTCGGGCGCACCAAGATGAGCAACTCCTTCTTAGACGCGTTACGATTCCTGCTTTTGAACAGATTTCCCAAAAGGGGAATGTCTTTCAGGTAAGGCACCCCGGACTGACTGGAGAGGGTGTTGTTGTCCAAGTATCCGCCCATCAGGATCACATCCCCGCTTCGCACGGTGACCGTGGATTCAGCCGTCTTCTGGTCCGTCGTCGGCGGGACTCCTTTTTCTGGATCACCGGCATCCGCAACCCCCGATATTTCCTGCCCCACCTGCATCACCACGAGGTTGTCAGGTGTCAAAAACGGGGTCACCGAAAGCGTTATACCGACCGGAACAGTGGTGTAATTGTAAGAATTTCCACCGCCGAAGTTGTAGCCTCCCTGCACAAACGGGATTGAACTCCCAACGAAAAAAGTGGCTTCGACCGCGTGGGAAGTGATCAACCGAGGGCGCTGAATGACATCCGTTCGGCTATCAGTCGCGGCCGCATTCAGGGCAATGTCCCAAGAATTACCCAACATCGCTGCGTAGCCCAAGCCATTGCCCGAGGCATAAGATCCGTTGGTCAGGGAGCCCGATAAGAAGTCGATCCCCCTGCCCAGAGAATCGCCATTATTATTGACCTGCCCGCCCCCTGTGACCGTGCCGTTCAACGCCTTGGGGCGTTGCCCGGCACTGACTCCAAAGTTGAAAGTGTCTCCCAGACTGACAGTCATCACGATGCCCTCGATCAAAACCTGCGGGAGCAGCGTATCGACCTTTTCCAGCACCTTTTTGATCATCGCCATGTCCTTCTTACTGGCGTAAACGATCAACGAATTGGAACGCAGATCAGGCGTAATCTGAGCATCCGTCACCAACACCTCCACTTGGCCAGCCTGACCAGCTCGGCCGGTTTGATTCAAACGACCTTGAAAAGTAGTGCCACGCGCCGCCACCCCACCCACGGGCGTGGTGCTGCTTTGCTGCGGCAACAAGGTCGTTTCCTCCGCATACGGAGTCAGTCCACCACCGAAACCACCCCCAAAACCGCTGCCGTAACCACTGCCAAAACCACTACTTCGAGAGCGACTGCTCCCGCTGTTGAACTGACTGCCCCGACTGCTCCCGAAGCCCCCTTGGGAGCGCGTCCCCTGCCCTAAGGCCCCTGCTGCTCCGGGCGCCGTCCCCACTCCGGCGGCACCACCACCACCGCCGCTGATCACACTGCCCATCGTCGCGTAAATATCTTCCACCCGGCCGTAGCGGATCGGAATGACCTCGAGCTCCCAGTCCTTCTCCACTTCGACATCGATCCGCTTCAGCACTTCGAGCATCCGCTTCACGTTGATCGCAAAATCCCGCAGGACGAGGGTCTTCGTGGTCGGGATGCCGATGATGCCGTTCTGGTTCTTGGCAAACTGTTTCACCGTATCCACCGCGTCCTGCATTTCTACATGCTTCAACTGCACGACGTGGGTCACGAACTGGCTGGCTTCGGCGTAGTCCTTACTATCCCTCCCGCTGAACGCACCACCTTCCTGCATCGCCTGCTGCGACGGCACCATCAAGACCGCCTTTTCCCCGGTCGGAATCGAGGTCACGCCGTTTAGCGCCAAAATGGTATCAAACATCTGCAAACGCTCTTCTGGGGAAAGCGTCAACCCTTCGGGAATGTTGAAATCAATCTGCGTCTGGAGCGGCAGATTTTGACCGCGCAACACAATCCGGCCCGCCGTCTCCTGATACATCCGGAGAAACTGGTCGAGGGGCATCTTGTTGAAACTGACGATCCCACCTTCATCATCGACCTTGACCGGCACATCGTTGGTTACCGCGCCCGCAGCGCCGGCAGGAGCGCCACCGGCCAACGCGGGTCCAGCAGCCCGTGGGCGACCGCCGGGGAGCGTGGGAAACGCGGGCGCCACCGGATTGGTGGCTAGGGCGTTTGAGCGCGGAAAAGAGCGCGGCAGCGCCGGACCACGGGGCGTGGAGCCAGTGATTGCATTGGTCACGGGTGCCGGCGCAGAAATCGGCGTGGCAGGCGCTGCCACAGACGGTTTCACCGTGGGCAGCGGCACCGGATTCACCAAGGGCAACGGCGACGGCACGGCCTCCGCCGAGTCCGGGTCAACATCTGCGGGATTCAGTTGGGGCTGAACGGCGGTGGGCTGGGCCAGCTCTGGATTTTGGGCAACCGTGCCCAAGCCAACCAGGCTGGTGACGAGCGCAAACAACAACAGTTTCACAACATTCCTTTACTTCTTCGCCGCTGGGCGATTGGTCGGCGCACCGGGCGCCAGCACTTTAGTTTGGGCCGCTGAAGCCGCGGACGGCATTGGGGCCTTGGGTTTCTTTACGAAGCTGGCAGCCACGGTCAGTTGGCCCGTGAGTTTGGTCTGGGCCGGGTCGAGCCGGAGGTTGATCAGATCTTTGACCCGAATCATCGAAGCGTCGCTCCCTAGCGCATGCAGGAAATTTACGAGCTCCTCTTCGCCGGCGACGAAATCGACGGTCAGGGCGACCTCATCGAAGAATTGGTTGGTCAACCCAGTGCGCACATTGGAGGGATTCAACCGGTTCACCGTCACGCCATGGGCGGAAGCCTGCGTCCAAATGGTTGATTGCACCCGGCTGGACTGATCCGCCTCGATAACTTCGGCCCCGGCCTTCTGCAGTTCTTGGCGGCGCTTTTCGTAAACGTCTTTTTTGCCAATCTCCGCGAGGAAACGGCTGTTCTGCTGCTCCAGTTTGCTGATCTCGTTGTGAATCGGAGTCCACTCGTTGAAGTAGGGCCAGACAAACCAGTAGTTCAGCACCAAGGCCAGCAGCAGTAGCCCGCCCAAAACAGCGCGCCGCTCTTGGGGTTGCAGATTCAGGCGATCCAGCCAAGTCATCATGGCGCCTCCACTTTCTTTAATTCCGCCTTGATGGTCCAGGTGGCGCCACCCACGGCAGCGCGGGTGGCATCCACTCGCTCGACCGCCACTTTGGAAAACAACAACTGCTGGTTCGCCTTGGCGGCCTGCAGCTTCTTGCTGTAGGTCGTCACCTCAGACTGGCTATCCGCAGGCACCGTTCCAGTGAGGTCCAGTTGCTGGCCTTTTTTGAAATCCAACCGCGTCAGGGTCAGTGACGGCGGGAGTTCCTCGACCGCAGCCTGCCAGACATCAAGCGCCGCAAATTTGAGGCCCACCTGCTCCTGCAGCACGGCCACTTGTTCACGGATCTGGATGGTGTTGGTGTATTGACGAGCCAACCCGACCGCGTTGCCCTTGAGTTCGTCGAGTTGGTATTTTTTCCAGTTTAAGACGCCCAAGTAGACAAACACCGCCAACAGATACGTCATGAAGACGCCCCCAAGGCTTCGCATCCAGACGCGATCGACAAAGGCGGCACGTTGACGGGCCGACACCTCATCAGGAACCAAAGCCGTCGGGTTCGCCTTCAGTCGCGCCTGCGCCGAGGCCGCCGCCAACTCACTTCGATCGGCCCGGGCTTCGACCTGCACCGGTTGGCCCGACCAAGCCTGCAAAGCCGTGGCCAGTCCGGCGGCCTCCTCGGGCCGCACCCGCACTTGCACCGGGGGCAGCCCCGCCAGCCACCCGTCGAGCTCACCAGCCCACGCGGTCTGGTTCAGGCAGCGAACCAGGGTCGTCGCTGAAACTGCTCCGACAGGCAGTTGGAACAGCGAAACATCGCGCCAAACACCGCCGACAAACCAACCCACGAGCGCCTGCGCCGAGGTTACTTGTGATTCGACCAGCACCCAGACGCTATCACCCGCGGGCATCACGCCGCGCAATTCGCGCAGGATCGCCACGTCAAACGCGTCAGCCACGTAACCGTCGGTGGCGAGGTCGCGAAGGACCGTTTCCACCCGATCACGCGGCGCAATGGTCACGAGCGCGGTCTGACTCTTGCCGTCGGGATGAGGAATACCCTCGGCCACCCACACAATGTGGGTGACCGGCAGGGGGGAGATTTTCTCCAACTGGAATTCCACCATTCCCGGCAACTCAGCGGCGTCCGCCGAGGGCAGTTGCACTGCCCGGATAAAGGCGTGTTCCGCCGGCAGCCAGCCGAGGTCCAGCCGGGGCCGGATTAAGGTCTGCCATTCTTTGGCGACCAGCTTCTTGGGCAGCGTTTGGCCGGGTTCAACCCGCAAGTCACCCGTCGCCTTCAACGAATCCTTGCCAACCGAAAATTGCCAGAGTCGGCGGCCTTCGGCGGTGACTTCGAGGACGTTGCAGGACTGAAAGTGGGGGGCGCGGGCCTTCATTTGCCGAAGGGCTCCTTCTCCCCAATCAGCGACTTCACATGTTCTTCACTTTGGGTCACCCGCAGCACCTCCTCCAGGGTCGTGACGCCGTCCTTGACCTTGCGCCAGCCGTCTTCGCGCAGCGTGCGCATCCCTTGGTTGCGGGCGGCCTGAGCGATGGCCGAGGCATTGGCCCGGTTCATCACTAGGGGCCGAATCGCCTCATTGACGATCAGCAGTTCGTGAATACCGGTCCGGCCCTGGTAGCCGAGTTGCCGGCATTCTTCGCAGCCAACCCCCTTGAAAAAGGTCGTCGTGGCGATCTCGTGCTCAGGAAAACCGCACTTGATGAGGTAATCGCGGTCCACCTTCTGCGGCACCTTGCAATGTGGACAGATGCAGCGCACGAGTCGCTGAGCCATCACCGCCTCCAGTGAAGAAGCCACCAAGAAGGGCTCGATGCCCATGTCGATGAGCCGGGTGAACGCGCTGGGCGCGTCGTTGGTGTGGAGCGTGCTGAAGACCAAGTGTCCAGTGAGCGACGCACGAATCGCGATTTCGGCCGTCTCTTGGTCGCGAATTTCGCCCACCATGATGACATTCGGATCTTGGCGCAGGATGTGCCTCAATCCCATCGCAAAGGTCAGCCCGATCTCGCCCTTCACGGGAATCTGATTGATACCCTTCAACTCATATTCCACCGGCTCCTCGATCGTAATGATGCGCTTGGTGACCGAGTTGATGGTCGAAAGGAATGCGTAAAGGGTGGTCGATTTGCCGGATCCCGTCGGTCCCGTGACCAGAAAGATGCCGTGCGGTTTGACGATCAAATCGCGGATCGCCGCGTCTTCGTCGGCCGCGAAACCAAGCTTTTCGAGGCCGAAAAAGATTTTTCCCCGGGTCAGCAAACGCAACGAAACGGATTCCCCCCACACGGTCGGCACCGTCGAGACGCGAATGTCGATCTCCTCGCCCTTAATCTTGACGTTGATGCGGCCGTCCTGCGGTAGACGTTTTTCGGCGATGTTCATCCCGCTCATCACCTTGATGCGCGAGATCAGGGCGGCCTGATAACGCTTAATCTGCGGCGGCAGCGGCGTCTGGTGCAGGATGCCGTCGATCCGATAGCGGATGCGCAACTCGTCTTCGCTGGGCTCGAAATGAATGTCCGTCGCCCGCTCCTTGTAGGCCTCCCAGACCACCTGATTGACGAACTTGATCACGCTGGCGTCCTGATCATCGCCGGTGATTTCGCGGTCATTACCGAGGACCAATTCCATCGGCTCATCCTCGGACATCTCATCCAGCGTCTCGGCGCCGACACCGTAATACTTCTTCAGCGCCTTCTCGATCTCGGCCTTGGTTGCCAGTGCAAACTCGACCGGCCCGCGGGCGTCGAACTGCACGGCCACCTGCATCGCCGCGTCAAACGGGTTGTGCGTGGCCACTTGGAGGATGCCGTCCTCACATTTCGTCGGGATGACCGTGAACTGGAACGCCACCTTGGTAGACACCTTCTTCCGGACCTCCGGCTCAACCGCCATCTGACCGAGGTGAAGGAACGGCCAATTCAGCGTGCTGCTGAGCTTTTGCAGGAACGACTCATCACCCAACCCCGATTCGCGAGCAAAGAATCCGAGCTGAGTTTCGGTGCTGCCGCCCTCGACGGCGTTGCGCCACGCGAGACTCCAATCGCGCAATTGCGCCGCGGACATGAGACCCGCGCGGTCGAGCACTGATTGGAGCGATACGTAAGCCATGCCGTTTGCCGATTCCGGCGAGTTTAACGGTCGCACCCGGAAAAAGTTGCGCAGGAGTTAAGGGAAGCCCCTACCGGAAACAAGTCTGCCCTCACACCCAGGAGCCAAGCTACGCCGGAATGAGCGGATCGCCACCGGCGCGGGCAATACCCCCAAGCGCCCAGATCGCTCACAAAAACTTCCCCTGCCCGCCGGCCAGCGGTTTCAGGCCAAGCTTGCGGTAGCTCCGATCCGTGGCCACCCGGCCCTGCGGCGTGCGGTTCAGGTAGCCTTCCATAATCAGAAATGGCTCGTGAACTTCCTCGATCGTGTCTGGCTCCTCCCCCACGGCGACGGCGAGCGAATTCACCCCCACCGGGCCGCCGCCAAATTTCACAATCACGGTCTCCAAGATGCGTTTATCCATCTCGTCGAGCCCGTTTTCGTCGATCTCCAGAATACCGAGGGCGCGATCGGCCAGTTCAACGGTGATCCGGCCGTCAGCCCGCACCTCGGCGTAATCGCGCACGCGGCGCAGCAGATTGCCGGCGATGCGCGGCGTGCCCCGGCTGCGGCGGGCGATTTCCATGGCGCCGGCGTCATCCACCGGCACCTTCAGCAGGCGGCCAGCCCGCAGCACGATTTTTTGGATCTGTTCCGCGGAGTAATAATCTAGGCGCTCGCGGATGCCGAAGCGGGTCAACATCGGCGAACTGAGCAAGCCGCTGCGGGTGGTGGCGCCAATGAGCGTAAAGCGCGGCAGCGTGAGCCGGACGCTTCGGGCGTTGGGGCCTTGGTCGATGATAATGTCGAGCCGGAAGTCCTCCATCGCCGGGTAAAGGTATTCCTCCACCGTCTTCTGGAGTCGGTGGATTTCGTCGATGAATAGGACGTCACCTTCTTCCAAATTGGTCAGCAAACCGGCCAAATCAGAGGCTTTTTCGATGGTCGGGCCGCTGGTTGCCTTAAGGTTCCCCCCCATCGCCTTCGCCAGAATGTTAGCAATGGTGGTCTTTCCGAGCCCCGGCGGACCGCTGAGCAAAATGTGGTCCAAGGCTTCTTTTCGACGCTGGGCGGCTTCCACCGCGATTTCGAGCCGTTCCTTGACCTTGGGCTGGCCGGTAAAATCGTCAAACGCCGAGGGCCGCAGCGTCTGTTCGAGCGCAGCATCGGGGCGATTTAACGTGTCCAACGGACGGTCAGCCATGCGGAGAGAATGGGAACGAGGGGGCGTGCCGGGGAAGGAGTTTTCTTGGCGAACGCACCCGCCAGCCTGCCCCCTTAGCGGCCTGAAGCTTCACGCCGCCGATTTCACCGCCCGGATGAACGTCGCGAGCCGAGTGGCATCTTTCCGTCCCGGAGCCACTTCCACGCCGCTCGACACATCGACCGCGAACGGCTGCACGCGGCCAACCGCCTCGGCGACATTATCCGGGGTGAGGCCGCCAGCGAGGATGATGGCTTTGCCGAAGTTTCGGGCTGCAACCGCATGTTCCCAGTCAAAGCGCGCCCCGGTGCCGCCATGCACCCCAGGCACGAACGCATCCAACAACCAAGCATCCGCCGAGTCCGCATAGGCCGCCAAGCCGGCGAGCGATTCCGCGCCCCGAACGCGAAACGCTTTGATCACCTTCACCGCGCCGCGGAATTGGCGGGCAAATTCAGGCGTCTCCTCGCCGTGCAGTTGCACCGTATCGAGGCCGGTCTGGGCAATGGTCTGGGCAATGGTCGCCGTGTCCGCGTCCACAAACAAACCCACCTTGGCCACAAACGGCGGCAAACTCCGGATGATGTCCGCAGCTTGGGCCGCGGTGACGAACCGAGGCGTGCCAGGAACAAAGACAAAGCCCAGCGCATCAGCCCCCGCCGCCACCGCCGCCTGCGCGTCGCCAAGGCAGGTCAGACCGCAGATTTTCACCCGAATGAACATGGCTCAAACGATGCCGAATCGCACCGGCGCCGCCAAGCGGGTAACCGCGGTTGGGCTTGGGGCGACCCTTCGGCAAGCGTTCCACCTTCCCCTTGGGGTGACTGCGGAGAAATCCGTTTCCTACCATTTCCCGGCCGAGGCTCAATTAGCCAAGCGCTTCAGCCAGTTTCGACCACGAAGCCATCGAACGGGATCCCGAAAACGTCTACGCCCATCCCTCTCCTTACAGCTTGGTCAAGGCCGCGGCAGGACAAGTTTTGAGGCCGGACTCCGCGGCGTGCGGTTGCGCGGCCGGTTCATGCAGTAGTCTGCGGCGCCTACCACTCGCCGCTGCTGGCGAGTGCGCAGCCGAAACTCGCGACCAAACTCGCCCGCATCCCGATCCAGACGCCCGCGATGCCGGTGATTGCCAACGTCACCGGCTAACCCCACGGCGCCGCGGCCACCATCGCCCAAGTCTTGGTGGACCAAGTCACCTCGTCCGGGCGGTGGGAAGCCTCGATGCGTTACCTACTGGCGCAGGGCTTCACCCGCTTCATCGAACTCGGCCCCGGCACCGCCCTGAGCGGCTTCATGAAGCGCATCGACAAGTCCGCCGAGATGCTGAACGTCGCCGACGTGGCCAGTCTGAAGGCAATGGTGAAGGCGCTCACCAGCTAGCCCAACCTTCGACGACTACGGAGTCAACGTGCGGTAGAACCGGGCGCCTGACGGAGCTTCTGCGTCCGTGAATTCTACCGTTTCCGTCGCCAGTTGGAGTGTCTTCAGGTCGGTCCAATCTGTCAGGTTGGTGGACGTCTGGACCGTGTAGGTGCGGCCTGGCTCACCGGCAAAATTCCAATGGACTGATCCGTCAGCCAGCACGCGGAGCCCGCTCAAAACGAGCTTGGGAGGCTCGGCTAGGCGATCTACCAAGACCGCTCTAGTGAACACGATTCCTCGTCCCCCCAAGGTATCTATGGGCGTCACCACCAGTTGGTAAATCCGGCCGTTCACTAGGCCAGCCACGCTTGCCACCGGTGTCAGCGTCAGTTCGCGGGCCGGAGTTCCGGCGGAGATCACGACCGGATCGCTGGCGGCCACGTCGCCCAGAAACCACTGGAACTCGATGGCTGCGACCAAGGCCGGTGGTCCGGGCACAATGTCTTCCTTGTGAATGCGGCCGAGGCGCTGTTGGCCAACCGCGAGCTCAGGCCGAAAGTGATCTTGCTGGATGTGCGCCTGCCAGATCGCAGTGGCCTAGAGGTATGTCGGGAACTGAAGGCGCAGCGCGATGGCCCGCGCGTGCTGTTCCTGACTTCGTTTGCCGACAACCAACTGGTGCTCGCCGCGATGCAGGCCGGCGGTGATGGCTACCTGCTCAAGGATAACGAACCGCGCGACATCGTGGCCGCGATCCGCACCGTGATGCGCGGCGGCAGCCTGTTTGACCCCGTGGTCACGCGGGCGGTGGACCGCGAGCTGAAGTCGGCGCTCGCACGGGCGGCGGAGCCGCTCGCCGGATTGTCAGATCAGGAGCGGCGCGTGCTGGCAGAAGTGGCGGCGGGCAAAACCGACAAGGACATCGCCGTCGCCATGGGCCTCCAGCCGAAGACGGTGCGCAATTATCTGGAGCGCGTCTTCGAGAAGCTGGGGGTCAACACTCGCACCCAGGCGGCGGTGCTGTTCGACCGGAGCGGGCGCTGACCCGAAAACCCGCTTCCCTTTTGGCCGCCAATTCCGACGATCCACCCGTTCATGAGCTTACTTGCCAGTCAAATTGCCGTCGTCTCGGGCGCCAGCCGGGGCATCGGACGTGCCATCGCCCTCAAGTTCGCGGCCGCCGGGGCAGACGTGGTCTGCCTCGCCCGCACGGCGGAAAACGCCGAGAAGACCGCCGCTGAAATCCGCGCCTTGGGTCGCCAAGCATGGGCTTTCGGAGTCGATGTGGCGGACCCGACTTCGGTCAGTGGCACGGCGGAAAAGATCCTCGCCGCGGCCGGCAAGGTGGACATCCTCGTCAACAACGCAGGCGTCACCAAAGACACCCTGCTCATGCGGATGAGCGAGGCCGATTGGGACACGGTTCTCAACACCAACCTCCGTGGCGCTTTCCTCTTCACCAAGGCCTTCACCCGCGCCTTCCTCAAGCAACGCAGCGGCCGGATTATTAACATCAGCTCGGTGATCGGTCTGATCGGCAACGCCGGCCAGTGCAACTACGCGGCGAGCAAGGCCGGCCTGATCGGTCTCACCAAGTCGGTGGCCAAGGAATTCGGCTCCCGCGGCGTCACCTGCAACGCGATCGCACCCGGATTTATCGAGACGGACATGACCTCCGTGCTCGACGAGAAACTGAAGGAAGCCCTGCTGAAGCAGATTCCGCTCGGCTCCCTCGGCCAACCCGACGACATCGCCGAAGCCGCCCTCTACCTCGCGGGTCCGGGTGGCCGCTATGTCACCGGCCAAGTGCTGACCGTCGATGGCGGTATGGTCATGTGAACGGGTGTCAAACCGAGGCACCTCAAAGAAAAGGCGCGGTGGGCCTCCCCACCGCGCCTTTTGATTTTTCAACCCTCAACCCCGCAGCAGCGGCATTATTGCAAGTCGGCGAGCACCGCTTTCACGGCCTCGAAGTTCGGCAGTTCCTTCGGCGTCGGGGTCTGTTCGGCGTATTTCACGACGCCGGCCTTGTCCACCACGAACGCGGCGCGGGCACTGACGGAGCCGAGGCCGATCAGGTCGGCCAGCAGCACGCCGTAATCAGCCGCCGTCTTCTTGTTCAGGTCGGAGGCGATCTTCAGGCCGATCTTGTGCTGGTTGGCCCAAGCTTCCTGCGCGAACGGGCTATCCACGCTGATGGCGATCACGTCCGCGTTCAGGCCCGCGTAGGCGCCTAGACCGGCGGTGATGTCGCACATCTCCTGCGTGCAGACGCCCGTGAAGGCGAGCGGGAAGAACAGGATGACCGTGTTCTTTTTGCCGAAGTTTTCGGAGAGTTTCACGTCCACCAGACCGGACGCGGTCTTCTGCTTCAGCGAAAAATCAGGCGCGGAGGAACCAACAGCAATGGGCATAATTTATAGATGGTAGAATCAGTCGAATGTAACGATTCGAACTCTAGGTAAAGGGCAGCGGGGAAACTGTCAAACTGACCTCAGCGTCCCACCGTTCTGGGGGAAATTATACCGGCTCTTTCTCCCCACAAATGTCGGTTTCTTGAGCTGGGCTAGCCGGGGCGTCGAACACCAGCGGCTTTACAACGCCGCCAACACTTCGGCCGCGTGTGCCTCCGCCTTCACCTTCGGCCACACCGCCTTGACGCGGCCGTCCGGCCCGATGAGAAACGTGGCACGCTGGATGCCGAGATATTTCCGCCCCATGAAGGTTTTCTCCCCCCAGACCCCGTAGGCTTGGACGATCGTCTTATCTTCGTCAGCAAGGAGCGGGAACGGCAGCTTGAACTTCTCGGTAAACTTGGCGTGAGACTTGGCCGAGTCGGCACTCACGCCCAGCACGACGGCGCCCTTCTGCTGGATCTGGGTATAGACGTCGCGGAAACCGCACGCCTCCTTGGTGCAGCCCGGCGTATCGTCCTTGGGATAAAAATACAGCACGACCCATTTCCCGGCGAACTCTCCCAACCGAATCGTGGAGCCGTCGGTCGCCGTAGCCGAAAAGGTTGGCGCCACGTCGCCGACTTGAGGCATCGGCGCTGACGGCGCTGGGGGCTCGACCGGCTTAGTAGCCGGTTTGGTTGCGGCAGCCAATTTTTTGGGAACAGGTTTTGCAGCCATAAGTGACGAAATGCTAACCCGGAACACCAACCCCGCAACCGGTGAGGCTCAAATCCGCCCCCATCACACCGACGTCATCACCCGGTCGAAGTCCGCGAAGACGCGCTCCAAGGTGAAGCTCTGCTCCACCTTCAACCGGCCAGCTTTCACCCAGTCGGCGCGCTTTTGCGGATCGGCCAGCAACGCCGTGAGTTGGGCCACGTAGTCCGCAGGGTCGCCGGGATTCGCGAGGCCGCCGTCCACTCCGGCAGTGACGATCTCTGGCACGCCCCCGGCGCGGGCGGCGATCACGGGCGTGCCCACCGCCATCGCCTCGATGAGGACGCGCCCGAAGGGCTCTGGCTTGGTTGAGCAATGCAGCAGCACGTCGAGCTGCGACAGCGCCGCCGCAATGTCGCTCTGGAAGGCCACAAACTGGACCCGGGCCTCCAGTTTTTGGGCCCGAATGACTTCCTTCAGGGACGCTTCAAACGGCGCATCTTCGTTAAAGGCACGGCCAATGATCACAAAACGTCCCGGCCGGTTCTGTCGGGTCCATTCGCGGGCGATCCGCAGAAACAGCTCCTGCCCTTTCCACGGCGTGATGCGCCCGGCGAGGCCAATCAGCGGTTCGTCCGGGCGCAACCGCAACTGATCCCGGAGCAACGTGGACGCGGAGCGCCGGTAGCGGGCGAGCGGGATGCCGTTGTGGATCGTGGTGATGCGTTCGGCGGGCACGCCTTCGTGAATCAGGGCCGCGCGGCCGAAATTCGACACTGGCACGAGCTGGGTCGCCAACTGGCGTGCCTGCCGCACAAACACCCGCCGCACGGGCCAGGAAAAAAAATCGGCCGAGAGAATGTCATTCACCCACCAGACGCTTGACCGACCCGCGGCGCGGGCGACTTGACCAGCGGCGAAGTGATCCTTGTTGGTGCAACTGAGCAGCACCTGCGGCTTCAGCCCGGTCGTGAGCTGGCGGAGGCGTTCGGTGGCGAGCCGAAGTTCCTGCCAACCGCGGAGTTTCGCCAGCAGGTTGAAGCCGCGACCCACGACGCGCAGTTCGTTGAGCGCGGGGGCAAAACCGTAGTTGTGACTGGGCACGCCCAGCTTCGCGAGGGCGGCTTCGAGCGGACTGCCGGGCGCGCAGGCCACGTGCGCGTCCCAACGCTCGCGCACCGCCGGCAGGGCCAGCAATTCGAGCAGGTTCACCTCGGCCCCGCCCAGCACCTTGCTGACGTGATCAACGAAGAGAATACGGCGTGGTTCCGGCATCAGTCCGGAGACGGTAGCGGCCGAGGGTGGCTGGATCAAAGACCGAACCGTAAACGCCGCCGTAAAGTCACCTAGCGGCTTCACTTTCCAGACGTCAACGATGGCTTGCCGGAAGCCGGTCAGGGCGCAAGCTAACGCCATGGTCCGCCCCTTGTTGCTCCTGCTCACGCTGCTTGGGTCGGTGCTCACCGGCCAGAGCGCCACCAACACTGCCCGGCTCTCGTTTCATTGCCAATCGGTGCGGCTACACCCCGCCGCCGTGACGCAACTGGGGCAAACCTACCGCCTTGCCTTCACCACGGTGGACGGCGAACCGAATGGCGAACTGGGGATCGACGAGGATCCCAACGCCCCGACCATTCACAGCACGGTCATCCTGTTGGAACACCCGCTGCTCGGCGAAACGCTCTTTGCCAAACTGTTTGTGGATCCGCCGGAACTGGGGGATGCCGACGTGAACCGAGTAGACGATTTCTTTCAGGTGGATCGCCCCGTGGAGAGCCGGGTAACGCGCGGTGGGTTTGAGGACGAAATCTTCGGTTTAGTGGAAGTTACCGCCACTTGGAGCCGCGCCGCCGGTTCCGCCAGCGGAAGCTGCGCCCTCCAACTCGTGGGCACCTTCATCAACGCCACCTTTAACGTTCCTTTCGAAGTCTTCCAATACCTCGGTCCGCTCACCTATGCGCCCGGCACGAACGTCGTAGCTCAGGTCGAACTCGACCGCCAAGGCGCTCCCGGGAAGCTCACGGGCCAGTGGCATCTCGCACGCCACGCGCCCGGGGAACTTACCTTTCCGGCGGACGAATGGCTCAATGAAACCGGCCAGCGGTTGGTCTTGATCCCGGCGGACGAAATCGAGGCTTACCTCACTCACGTCTTTCGCCAGTTCTACAATGGCCTCGCAGGCACGTTCGACGGCCTGCCCGCCACGCCCGCAGAGGAAGAATACATCGTCTGGGAGTTTAACGTGTTCGACGAAAACGACGCCGATGACGATCGGGAGCCGGACTTGTCCGACCCACCCAACGGCGACGGCGGCCCACCCGTCACCCCAACCCTGGCGGTCAGCTTGGCCGAAGATTTTCTGACCCTGCAAATCACTGCCCGGGCGGGCCAAGTGGTGATCATCGAACGCCGCCCGACCCTGACCAGCCCCAACTGGATCGAAGTCGAGGCGATCACGCTGCTGGCGGTAACCCGCGAAGTCACCCTCCCCCTTTCCGGCGACGACTCCGATTTCTACCGCGTGCGGACGCCCTAATTGGGGCCGGCCGCGTTGCCGCGACGCTGGAATTGCAACTTCCCGCTTTCCCCCGCGTCCGGGGACGGCATTAGCTTATGCCCATGTTCCCGCCGCTGTTTCGGTTCACCCTTGTTGCCGCCCTCGCCGCCGTCCCGGTGCTGGGCGCAGATCCCGTGGGAATCAAGCCCAGCGGCGCCAATGGGGCGCCGCTGAATCTCGACTTTGAAACGGGTGACCTGCGCGACTGGAAGGTCGAAGGCGCCGCGTGGGCCAACCAACCGGTTCGGGGCGACTTGGTAAAACCGCGCCGCAGCGACATGAGTTCGGCGCACGGCGGTGACTTTTGGATCGGGGGCTTTGAAAAAGTCGGTGACGATCCCCAAGGCCGGCTCACTTCGGTGCCATTCAAGGTGACCCAACCGTGGGCCAGCTTCCGGTTTGCCGCCGGGGCTTGGGCCGAAACCCGCGTCGAATTGGTGGAGGCGGTCACGGGCACCATCTTCCTCAAGCTCAGTGGCACCGATAGTGAAACCCTCCGGCCGGTGGTCGTGGATTTGAAGGATCGACTCGGCAAAGAAATCTTTATCCGGTTGGTGGACGAGCGCTCCGGTCACTGGGGGCACCTGAATTTTGACGACTTCGCCTTCCACGCGACCCGCCCGCAGTTGGCCAATGAATACAGCCTGGCCGCGGCCAAAAAGAACGAACCGCCGGCGGCGGATGCTGTGCTGTTTGCCGGACTGGAAGCCACCGAGGCCGCGGCCAAGGCGACGTTACCGCCGGGCTTCAAAATGCACGTCTTCGCCTCGGAGCCGCAAATCGCCCAACCGATCGCCTTCTGCCTCGATGACCGGGGGCGCACCTGGGTGGCCGAGGGTCGCACCTATCCGCGCCGCAAGGGCAACCCGCCCAAGAGCGCAGCGCCTTCCTCACAACCGACGGCGGAACAGTTGCAGGACATTCTCGGTGGCGCCGACCGAATTTTGGTGCTCGAGGACACCGACGGCGACCACCAGGCCGACAAGACGACGGTGTTCATGGAAAACGTGAACCTGATCAGCGGCCTCGAAGTGGGCTTCGGTGGCGTCTGGATCGGCGCCGCGCCTTACCTGCTCTTTGTGCCGGTCAACGACTGGGACAATCCCAAACCCGCGGCGGCGCCCAAGATCCTGCTCGATGGCTGGAACTACAGCGCCGACACCCACGAAACGCTCAACACCTTTACCTGGGGTCCCGACGGCTGGCTTTACGGCTGCCACGGCGTCTTCTGCCCGTCGCACGTTGGCAAACCCGGCGCCGGCGACCAGAACCGCCAATGGATGGATGCGGGCGTGTTCCGCTACCACCCGGTGAAACACCAGTTCGAAGTCTTCACCGAAGGCGGCTCCAATCCGTGGGGCATTGATTTCGACGAACACGGCCAGCTCTGGTCGGAAATGTGCGTGATCCCGCACCTGTTTCACATGATTCAAGGCGCCCGCATCCAACGACAGGGCGGCGAACACTTTACCGTCGGCGCGGCCGAAACGGCGCGAAACGAAAACCACCGTGACCCGCGGGGGCGCAAGCCGGTGTTTCCCTACGTTTACGAGGACATCCAAGTCCACGCCGACCACCTGCACTACGCCGGTAACCAAGGACCGCACGCCGGCAACGGCCGGAGCGATTCTGCGGGCGGCGGCCACGCCCACGCGGGCTTGATGACCTATCTCGGCACCAGTTGGCCGGCCGAATACCGCGGCCAACTCTTCATCGGCAACATCCACGGACAACGCCTGAACTTGGATCTGCCTGTCCGGAAGGGCTCGGGTTACGTCGCCCAACACGGCGCCGATTACCTCAACTTCAACGACCGGTGGTCCCAGACGCTAAACCAGCTTTACGATCAGGACGGCTCGATGTTCGTGATCGACTGGTATGACAAGAACCAGTGCCACCACAACAACGACGGGGGCCACGACCGCAGCAACGGCCGCGTCTATAAGGTCGTTTACCAAGGACAACCCAAGACCAAGGTCAACCTCGCCCAACTGAGCGACGAGGCGTTGGTCAAACTGGTGCCTTCGAAGAATGAATGGCTCAGCCGCCACGCTCGGCGGGTGCTACAGGAACGGGTGGCCGTCGCCGCCGAGCGGGAAACGCCGGAAAATGTTCCCGCCGAACTCCTGCCTTTCGCCCAATTTCACCTCGCCGCCCAGAAGCTCACCACGACGCGATCGTTGGTCGAGTTGGTAGACACCGCCACCGACTCCAACGTTCGCCTGCGCGCCCTCTGGACTCTGCATGTCACCGGTGCCCTAAGCCCCGATGACGCCGCTCGTTGGGTGCAAGATCAAGATGAGCTCCTCCGCTCGTGGACGGTGCAGGCGTTCTTTGAAAATTCGTCCCTCTTGTTTCAGTTGCCGCAGTTCGCCGAACTGGCTGACAACGCAGTAGAAACCCTGCGCGGCCTCGCAGCCAATGACCAGTCGCCCATGGTCCGCCGCTTCGTCGCCAGTGCCGCCCAACGCGTCCCGGTGGAGCACCGCTGGGAAATCGTCACCGAGTTGCTCGGCCATCACGAAGACGCCGGTGATCACAACCTGCCCCTGCTCTACTGGTATGCGACCGAGGGCTGCGTCGCGTCGGATCCGGAGCGCGCCATCGGTTTGCTCAAGGCCTGCCGCCTGCCCAAGGTGCGCGAATTCATCGCCCGCCGGTTGACCACCGCCAGCTTGGTCGGCACCAAGTAGGCTACTTTCCCTTCGCCCGGTCGGCGGCGCGCCAGAGATACCAACTGGCCGTCGTCCGGTGCGGTCGCCACCGCTCGCCGAGCGCCAACAACTCCTTCGGCTTCGGCATTTCGTCGAGGCCGTAGGCGAGGCGATACCCGTTGCGCACGCCAAAATCATCCACCGGCAGGACGTCCGGCCGGGCCAAGGTGAACATCAGGAACATCTCCACCGTCCAGCGGCCGACGCCCCGGCATTCCACGAGGCGTTCCACAATTTCGTCATCGGAAAGCCGCGCGAGGGCCCGACGCTCGGGCACGATGCCCGCCTTGGTCTTGGCCGCGATGTCGCGGATGGCCGCCAACTTGGCCCGGGAAAAACCGGCGCCCCGGACCACCTCGTCGGAAACGTCGTCGAGGTGTTCCGGTTGGGGAAACTTCCGCCCGGGAAACAACGCGATGAAACGCCCGAGGATGGTCTCCGCCGCGGTGCCGTTCAGTTGTTGGTGGGCCACCGCACGGATCAGCGCCTGATACGGTGAAATCGAGCGCGGTTTGATCGTGCAAGGACCGACCTCAGTGATCAGTCGGCGCATGACCGGATCCACCGCGGCTAGGTGGGCGTGAGCTTCGGGCGTCATGGGTAGGGCAGGAGTTGGCTAAGCCAGCGGCGGTGGACCGTCCGGCAGTTCATACCACACGCGGATAAATTGGTGCCACATCGCGCTGATTTCACCGCTGGTGCGGAGCGAGGCGTCCTCACTGCCCTCTTCCCAGCTCGTGTGCATGTTAGGCAGGACCACCGTCTCGACATTGAGCACCTTGAGGTGTCGTTCGCCGATCCAAGCATTGGCCTCGTGCAACGCGTCTCGCAGCGTGTCGAACTGGGCCTGCTTGAACAAGCCACCCCGGTCCGTCACGCGCGGCACGAAATCATGGTAGGCAATCATGGGGGCAACCTATCGGTGGGCGGCGCCGCGGTCGAGGCCCTTGCCGGCGGGCGCGGGATCACAGGTGTTGAGCAAAAAAACGTAGGGAATCGCGGAGATGGTTTTCCCAGTAACCCCACGTATGGGCGCCGGAAAATTCCTCGTAGCAATGCTCAATTCCCGACTCCGTGAGCCCCCGGTGCAGCGCGCGGTTGGGTTCGATCAGAAAGTCTTCCGTGCCACAATCGAAGCGAATCGCCGGCAGTTGCGCGCGGTTGCACCGCAGGGCATGGAGCACGCAACGGTCATCCTCCGCGTCGCTCCAATCGCGCAAGCGGTCGCCGACGAGTTGTTTAAACTGATCCTTGTGCGTGGCCGAAGAGTGGCCTGAAACCGCCTTGAAACGGCGCGGATACTTCCCGCCCAAGCGCAACGCCCCAAAGCCGCCCATGCTTAAACCGGCGACGAAGAGCGGCGAGGCGGCAGAGGTCTCCGGCACGGCAGCGTGGGTGGCCGCCGGGACTTCCTCCACGATCCAGCGTTCAAAATTCTGCGTCGCGTGCGGCACGTAGCCGGAGCCATCACTCCAGAGCCCGTCACTCGGCATCGCCAGCACGACGGGCGGCAGTTCGCCGGCCGCGATCAGACGGGCGGCGGTGCGGTGGGCGCCGCCCTTCAACGCCCACGCCCAGTGCGAGCCGTAGACGCCGTGCAACAGCAGCACGATGGGCAGATCCCGTCGGCCCGCGGCGGATTCCGGCACAAACAACGTCAGATCCACCCGCTGACCGAGCGCCGGACTGTGCACGGTGACGAAGCGCAGGCCTTCGAAGGCGAAACGTGGGTCGGAAATCTCTACCGTTTTGAACATCCGCCGAAGCATGAACCGGGACCCGTTCGCAGGAACCAGAGAAATCTCCGCCCCAGACCCGCTCCTCGTTCATTCGAAGACAATGACGCCCTTCGCATTCCTGCCCGCCATCATGTCCTCCATGGCTTCGCCCAAGCGGGCGAGCGGATAGGTGCGGGTGACCAACTCGTCCAGCCACAGCTCGCCGCGCATGTAGTGGTCAAAGATTCGCGGAAAATCCCGTTCCGGCACACAGCCGCCGTAGAGCGGGGTCACGTAAGTTTTGTTCCACATGAACCAAGGCATCGCGACTGTGACCGGGTCGTTGATCCCGCTGACCTGCAACGCCATGCCTCCGTCCCGAACCAGCAGCAGCGGCGTAAAGGCCAAGTGCGGCACGCTGGTCGCCTCAAAGGCATAGTCGGCTCCACGTCCCGCCGTGAGCCGTTTAACTTCCAGCGCCACCGCTTGCAGTTCGCGATCCTCAGGTTCGGCGAGCAGGGTGTCCGTGGCACCGAACCGCCGGGCATTCGCCAAACTGCCGGCCCGCAAATCCACCGCGATGATCCGGCCGGCGCCCGCTAAACGTGCGCCCTGAATCACGTTCAGCCCCACCCCGCCGCACCCAATCACCACCACGGATTCACCCGGTTGCACCCGGGCCACATTCACCGCCGAACCAAAGCCGGTCATCACCCCGCAGCCCACAATGCAGGCGCTGGTAAACGGCACTCCGGGCGGAATCGGCGTCACAGCCGCCGCGCGCACCAGCGCCAATCCGGCAAGCGTTCCGAGGTTGAACGAGCGGTCCACCGGCCGACCGCGCCACTGGGTGCCCGCCGCGTGGGCATGGCCGGCAGAGGGCTGCAGGACGTGCGCCGGCCGGCTCGACTCGCACAATACGGCTTGGCCGCGCTGGCACTGGAAACAACCGCCACACGGGATCGCCCAGTTGAGCACCACCCGATCCCCCGCCTGCACGCGAGTCACGCCCACGCCGACCGCGCGCACCACGCCGGCGCCTTCGTGGCCCATGACCAGTGGTCGTTGCCACGACAGTGAGGCGTGGTCGGTGTGACAGATGCCGGCGGCCTTGAGCTCGACGAGCACCTCGCCGGCGAGTGGCAAGGCCACTTCGATTTCATCAAGCGTGAACGAACCGGCTCCGTCAGCGATGGCGGCTGGACATTTCATTTCGGCAGATTCCCGGGCAGAGGCAGCGTCGGCGAAGCAAACTTACCGGCTGTGCTTCAGCAGCCATTCATCCAGTCCAGCCATCTTATAGGCTTCGGTCCACGAGTCGTGGGCGGCTTCGGGATAGAGGGTGAGCTGGATGTCGGCCACGCCGGCCTTCCGAAAAGCGTCCACCATGCGTTCGCTTTCGGAGGGCGCCACCACGTTGTCCTTGCCGCCGTGAAACGTCCACACCCCGAGCGTCTTCAGCGCCTCGCGTTGATTGGGCAGCAGGGCGCGGATGCGTTCGCCGCCGCCGCAGATGGGTGCGACCGCCGCAAAGCGGTCTGGAAATTTCGACGCTAGCGCCCAAGTGCCGTAGCCCCCCATGCTCAAGCCGGTGGCGTAAGTGTGCTTCACGTCCACGAGGAGTTGCGCCTGTAAGACGTCCACCAAGCCAATGAGCAGGTCGGCGTCCCAGATCTGACCTTCTGGGCATTGCACGGAGGCGAGAAGGAAGGTGAAGTCCTTGCCGGCCTTCACCAGTTTGGGCGGCCCGTGGACGGCGACCTTCTGGAGGTCCGTGCGGCGTTCCCCCGCGCCGTGCAGAAAGAGGACCAGCGGCCATTTCTTGGCGGGATCGGCCCCGTAATCCTTGGGCAAAGACAGCCGGAAGCGGAGCTGATTCGTCCGGACCACCACCTGGGTGAACGTCGTCTCGACCTGGGTCCCAGCCACCCCGAGCTTGGGCGTCAGCGTGGCGGTGGAACGGGTGGCGCAACCGGCCAAGGCAGCCAGCAGCGCGAGGAGAACCAGCGAGGAGCTCATTCGCCGCCGAGCTTGCGGCGCTGGGCACTAGCTGCAAGCCGGGAACGGACCCGCCGCTCAACCAGAACCGCGAACCGACTCCACACTCGACTCCGCCGCGTCCTTGCTGGGAAATTGAACCCATGAAGTTCCCGTTTTCGTTCACCTTCGGAGTTTGGGCCATGTCACTCGGAATGACCGCCCCAGTCGCCCAAACACCGGCCGAACGCCTGTGGCAGGAGCGACGTCCGTTGGTGATCGGGCACCGGGGATTTCCCGCAGCCGCCCCGGAAAACACCCTGCCGTCGTTTCAGCTCGCCCTGACTGCCCGGGCCGATTTGACGGAACTGGACTACCACCACACCCGGGACGGCGAACTGGTGGTGATCCACGATTTCACCCTCGATCGCACGACCAGCGCGACCAACGTCTGGCCGGGCAAGGACCTTAAGGTGGCGGATTACACCTTCGACCAACTGCGAACACTTGAGGCCGGCGCGTGGTTTGCCCCGGGCTTTGCCGGCACCCGGCTGCTACGGCTGGAAACGGCCCTCGACGCCATCCAGCAGGGCAGCGTGACCTTGATCGAACGCAAGGCGGGCGACGCACAAGCCTGTGTCGAACTGCTCCGCCGGAAGTCGCTCGTGAACCACGTTGTGGTGCAGTCGTTTGACTGGAACTACCTCGCCGATTTTCACCGACTGGAACCCGCGCAGATTCTCGGCGGACTCGGCCCGTGGGGTTCGTTCAAAGGGGAGAAGCTGTCCGATGACGACAAATGGTTGAGCCCTCGCTGGGTGGATGAAGCCCGCCAAATCGGCCTGAAAGCCGTGGTCTGGAACAAACAAGTTCGCCGCGAAGCCATCGCCTACGCGCACACCCGTGGGCTTAAGGTTTGGGTTTACACCATCAATGATCCCACCGTGGCCAACGAACTCCTCGACCTCGGTGTGGATGGATTGATCAGCGACAATCCGGCGCAGACGTGGCGCACCCTGGCGTTGCGCCCCGGCAAGTGAGCTGCAAGCCGGTGCCCCGTTATTGGGACAAGTCCGGCATTTTTTTGAAGCGAGCCAATGCGTCCTTCCGCCAATCGCCCGTGGGCGCCGAGACCGGCTCCTTCGGGGCCGAGCTCAACTGCAAACTAGAGCGGGTGGGCGACAAGGTGGGCGACGGGGCCGCCTGAGGCTCAGCCGCCGCCGGGACTGCGACGGGAGGGGCGCCCACCACTGGTCGATCGAAGAACGAACCACTCCCGTAGGATGGCAAAGGCGGCGGAGTGACGTTCGAGCCGAAGCTTGGCGGCGGTTCGGGCTCCGACTCCGCCTCGTCTTCCGCCGCCCGCCGCCAGCAAATCCGGACTGTGGGGACGGCTCCGATGTGGACAATGAGGCCGCTAAAACTGAGGTCGGCGAGGTGAACTTTTTCCTCCAAGGCTTCC
Source organism: uncultured Verrucomicrobiota bacterium (assembly GCA_903821635.1). Taxonomy (GTDB): domain Bacteria; phylum Verrucomicrobiota; class Verrucomicrobiia; order Limisphaerales; family UBA9464; genus CAIWAH01. Next base: position 24,771 of record CAIJLV010000028.1, read on the forward strand.
GCTTGAATCAGCGCCTTGAGGATCGCCTGCAAAGTTCGTCGGCCCGCAGTTTCCCGAACGAGCGTTTCCAGCGGCACGCTCCGGGCGGCCAGCATTTGGTCGAGGTGCACGATGACCCGGGGCGTCAGTCCCTGCTCAAGATCCACGCCGGTCAACTCATAGCCAGCCCGGGCGAACGTGCCGATTCCACTGTCGAGCTCGACGAGCGTCTCGGCGAGTGAACCATCGGTGTCGGCCTTCAGCGACGCCACGGTGCCCTGGACGTCGGCTCGAAGCTGCTGGAGCTGGCCCGTGGTAGCGTTCACGGCGGCGCGCAACTGAGCGGCCTTGGCGGGCGCGGCATCGACGACTTGCTGGATCTGGGACGCCTGGTTGCGGAGGGCTTGAAGACGGGTGAGAACTTTGTTCATGGCGAGAAGCGGGTTGAGCTCAAAGAGGAGAAACCACGAATGGACACGAAGAAGCACGAATGACCGCAGACCGTAGCCGCCGACGTGAGGAGGCGGAGCGGCTAAAGCGCCGGAGGCGCGGCAGACAGTAGCCCACAGCGTGAGCTGTGGGTGGAGTGCAAAGGAAGGACGAGCCCTGGAGGGGCGAAAGGAGGAGCTGGGCCTTGAGCCCACAAATCATTCTGCCGCCCCTCCGGGGCTTGTGAATTTCAGGGATCATGGACCCACAGCTCACGCTGTGGGCTAAGTTCTTTCGGCGCTCCGCGCCTGCTGGCATTTGCCGGAAGCCACGTCCCGCCTCGTCACCTCGGCGGATACGGGGATTGGATTTCTGCGGCTTCGGTTCCATACGCAGTTTACGGCTTCGGCTTTTGCGCCTGATCCAGCACCTGTTGGAAGCGCTCCATGAAAGTGCGTTCGTTGCTGAGCATCTCCTGCGTCAGCTCCACTTCCACCGTGCCCTGCTTGGCGCGCGTGGCGAGGAGTTCCTCGGCGGTGCGGAGGTGGTCGCGCTGCTGGCGGGCGAGGTCCTTCAGCGAGGCCAGCGTGCTGTGGATCATCTCCAGTTCGTGCGAGAGGCTGTCGATCTTGCCGGTGACGGCGGAACCCTGCGCGGCGCTGACGGTGCGGCTGAGGTTTTCGCCGAGTGCCTTCAAGCCTTCGCCCAGTTGTGCGCCGAACTTCTCGAGGCCGGCGGTGGACTCGGGCGCGGCCACCGGAGCGGCGGCGGGCGTTGCGGCCGCGGCAATGACGCGCCCGAGGCGTTCCTCCAACGTGGTGCGGAGCGATTCGAGGCTCTGGCCGATCGAACCCAAGTCCACCGTGATCGGCGCCTGCGGCCGTGACGCGACGGCGGCGACGGTAGTGCGAAGAGATTCCAAACTCTGCCCCAGCGAACTCACGTCGAGCACGACGGGTTCCTTGGGCTTGGCGGCGGCGTTGGCCAGCGTGGTCTGGATGGATTCGAGGCCCGTCTGAAACAACGAGAGCTGGGCCACGACGCGGCCGACGGGATCGTTCTGGTCGGTTCCGCGGGTGAACTGGTTTCGCTGGAAGGTCTTCTTGATGTCGGCCCAGCGTGCGGCTTCGTCGGGCTTGAGTTCGCCGATGAGTTCCTTGAAGCGGAGCAGGTTCGCCTCGGCGCCGGTGGTCAGCGTCTGCGATTCGCCGCGGTAGTGGCCGATGACGAGCGCGCGGACCTCGTCGTCGTTCATGATGGCGACGACCTTTTCCGCGAGGCGGTTCATGTTGCGGTAGGAGCCCTGGAGCTTGAACGCGGGCTCGGTCCGGAACTCGTCGGCCTGGCCGGCGGAGGCGATGTATTCCTCGTTCACCCGCATGACGACGTCGCGGATGGCCACGAGCTTCTTCATGACGGAGAGCACTTCGTCCAACTCCTGCGCGGAATAGGTTCCTTCCAAGCCCTCAGCCGTGCGCTGGCCGGTCTCGGCCATGCGGACGAACGCGCGGATGTCGGTCTGGCTGCGCACGGCGAGCGGCGCGAGCACGGCGTTCGACGTGACGGCGTTCTCCAGATAACTCGCCTTGAACCACTCGGCGTTGGCGCCGATGACGTCGCCCAGGTTGTAGGTGTCGGCGCGGTTCGCGAGCATGTCGGGGATTTTGAACTTCTGCCCGCTCTCGGTGTAGGGATTGCCCGCCATGACCACGACGACCTTGCGGCCGCGCAGATCGTAGGTGCGGGGCTGCTTGCGCCAGACGCCTTCGATCTTCCGCTGGCCGTCGCAGAGGGAGATGAACTTCTGCAGGAACTCCGGATTGCAGTGCTGGATGTCGTCGATGCAGATGAGCGCGTTGTCGCCCATCTCCAGCGCGAGGTTCAGCTTGGAGATCTCCTCGCGCGCGGCGGCGTTGGGCGCCTCCTCGGGATCGAGCGAGGTGACGGCGTGGCCGATGGCCGGGCCGTTGATCTTCACGAAGACGATGCCAAGCCGGCTGGCGACGTATTCGAGCAACGTGGTCTTGCCGTAACCGGGCGGGGAAATGAGGAGCAACAACCCCATCAGGTCGGTGCGTTTGGCCGCACCGGCGGCGCCGATCTGCTTGGCGAGGTTGTCGCCGACCATCGGGAGATAGACGCGGTCGGTGAGCTGGTTGCGGACGAACGACGACAGGACGCGCGGCTTGAATTCATCGAGCCGGAGCCGCTTGCGTTCGCGGTCGAGCAACTGGCCCTTGAGCCGATGGTAAGCCTCGAAGCGCGGCACGGCGTCGGTCTCGAAGCGGCGCAGGCGCGCGGTGAAGTCGAGGTAGTCGAAGGTGTAGCGGTTGGCTTCGATGCGCGGATGCGCGCCGCGCAGGGCTTCGAGCACGCGGCGAGATTCGGCGTGGACCGGCGTGCGCGGCAGGGCGTCGCCGCAGAAGAGGATGGCGGTGGTTTCTTCGAGGTGCGTGACCTGGTGGGCCGAGTCGCGCTGCGACTCGGCGTTCGGCCGCAGCGCGGCCGAACCCACCTGCGAAAGGAGGAAGCCCTTCACCCAGTCGCGCACCTGCTCCAGCTCGCTGGAGGGATGCCCGTTCAACGCGGCGCGCGCGGCGGCGAAGGTGTCGTCGTGACCTTTGGCGACGAGGTGCTGTTGGAAGGCCGTGGCCAACTGATCGGCCTCACGGGTGACCGTGAACGATTCGCCGTCGCTCAGTTCGTGGAACAGGTATTCGCCTGCCTCGGCGGCCAACGCCTCGGGATACAACGGCTGAGTTTTCAGGAACTCGCCGATGAGTTTCTGGAGCGCGATGACGTAGTCCTGCTGGACGGGATCGCCGGGAAAGAGGCGGTTGCGTTCGCCGAAAGCCTTGAGCTTGGCGGTCCAAAGCGTGCGGGTTTCAGCGGGGCAGAAGCGGCTCCAGTAAACCACGGCGCAGGCACGGGCTTCGGGACGGAAGCGCGCGCGTTGCAGCGCCAGATGCGTCTCCGCCAGCACGGTGAAGATTCGAGCCCCGTCGAGATCGTGCAGGCCTTTGGTGTAGCCGTCCTGGTAACGCGCGGCCATGAACTCCTGCACGGCGGCAAGGCGCTGGTCTTCGGAGAGGGCGAGGAAGTCTTCGAGCTTGGACGCGCCAAGCATCTGCCACGCGAGATACTCGGCGCGGTAAACCTCCGCGTTCTCGGAGATCACTTCCTGGTCCCAGACCTGCCGCGTGGCCAGGTAGTCCGCGTCGGTGATGGCGTCGAAATACTTCGTGCTGGTCAGGTGGAAGTGCGGCTGGCCGTCGCGCTGGACGATGGTCAGGTCGAGCGGCTGCGTGTTGACGTTGAACTTGTGTTTACCGAGCTGGATGACGGCCGTTCCGTCGACGAACAGCTCCTGCTTGTCCTTGAGCTGCCGAACCGCGTCCTGCTGGACGGTCTTGAGCCGGCCTTGCAGGTCGTCGGCCTTCACCGAATCGCCCAGCGCCAACAACTGCTCGATCGTCTCGCGGACCTTCGCCGTCATCAGATCCGACGCCATGTAGGTGTGGATCTCCTCCAGCGACTTGAACCCGGCGAGACGGTTCTGGACGACCTTGAGGATGCGTTCGGCCGCGGTCAGGAGCGCGCCGGCGCGTTTGTTGCGCTGCTCGACGAGCGCGATCTTCCGCTGCTCGAAGGCCTCGTAGAACTCGGTGCGGCGGTCGGAAAGCTGGACGGTGTATTCGTCGAAGCCGGCGAAGGCGCCCTCCATCTCCTCCAACTGGACGGTGAGGCGGTTGAGATACTCGTCGCACTTCTCCGGTGTGTCGCAGAGGTCGAGGTAGCTGGACGCCGACTGGCCGAGGAGCTTGAGCTGGGCGTTGAACTGCGCCGCGCTCTCCGAGGCCACGAGCGCCTGGAGATGCTTCTTCAGCGCGGCCTTGACCTGGTTCAACGTCGAATAGACCGCCGTGATGCTGTCGATGATGCGCGTGGTCTCGGTCGCGTCGTCGATCTTCAGGCTGTTGACGATCTCGATGAGCATCTCCAGCTCGCCGCCCGCGTCGGCCACGGCCTTCTCCAGCTTCCGTCCGTCGGCGACCTTCGCGACCTTGTCCACGGACGCGAGGTGTTCGGCCGCCTGTTTGCGGTAGGGTTCCAGCGCCTCGGGCTTCAGGAGGAACTTCACGCACTGCGCGGAAAGTTCGCCGAGCTGGGCGGTGACGGCCTGCTCCAGCGTCTCGATGGCGGCGACGTCGATGTATCGGACCTCGCGCGTGGTGATCAGTTCGCCGCGGAGATGGCGCAGCGCGGCGAGGTTGTGGACGAAGTCTTCCAGCTTGGAGAACGCCGCCCGGCGCGCCGCCTGGAAGCGCTCTTCGCAACGCTTCTTCACGTCGGCCAGCTTCAGCACGGCCTCGTGCTGGAGCCGGCGGACCTTGGCGAATTCATCGACCGCCTTGTCCGCGATCTCGCGGAGCTGCTGGAGCGCGTCGTTGATCTGGAACCCATCCGCGCTGGCGAGCCACGGATAGGCGTCGAGCATCGCGGTGCAGCGGCGGACGAGATCGGAATACAGCTCGGCGTAGGGCGTCTCCTTGCCGGCGAGCGTCAGCACCTCGTTGCATTCGGCGAGACAGCGGACGACGTCCTTGTTGCCGACCTGGTAGAGGAAGGCGTCCTTCTGCCCTGCCGGTTCGTGGCCGAGCTGGTAGAACGGAGTCTGGCGAAGCTGGATCTGATGGTGCTTCTGCGGCACGTCGTCCGCGCGGAAGAGGATGAGCTGGCCGTTGGGGAACAGCGCGAAGCCGTGGCAGGCGATGCGTTCTTCCACCTTCTGCTCGATCAGCCGGTAGGGCATCAGCACGTATTCGCCCGAGGCGCGGGCATAGAAGACGTAGAGCGAGTCCTCGCCGTTGGGCGAATGGACCACGCGCTCCAGGATCATGCCGGTTTCCTTCGCGTCGAAGCGCTTCAGCTCGCCGGTGCCGAGGTAGTAGCCGTCGGGGAAGATCAGCCCGTGTTCCTCCGGCAAACGCACGCAGGAATCGCCGATGGAATCCACGCGCACAACGGAGCGGAGCTTCTCGTTAAAGATGAAGTAGCGGGCGGCGGTTTCCTTGTAGGGCCGGATCTTGAGCAGGATCAGATGGTCCAGTTCAGCGAAGGCGATCTCCGCGTCGTCCACCTTCTGGTGCCGGTCGTCCACGGGCTCCGAATAGATGCCTTCGCCGGTGGCGGTGTTGTCCTCGACCTTGATGGTCAGGTCGCCGCCGACGCACTCCACGAAGACGCGTTCCGCGATGGAAACGTGCGGATGGTCGCCGTAGCGGTAGGACTCGCGGTCGGGCGTCTGCCAGCGGAAATCGTGCGTGGCCGGGTAGCCGACGCGGCGGTATTCCGCCTCCGCGCGGCCGTCGAGGTAGCGGAGGTTGCCGTCGTTGAAGGCCCACTTGAAGACGGCGTAGTCGTTGAGCGATGCGCCGGTGCCGAACTTGGCGTAGAGGTTCGCTCCGATGACGGCGAACTTCCGGAACGTCGTCTTCTCATAGACGTTGTAGAGGCGCTTAAAGTCCGTGATGAACTGCTTGTCCTGGAGCGGCTCCAGCGACTCCTCCTTGAACCCGCCCGTGGCCTCGTCGCGCCGGTAGATGGCGAAGACGTCCGCGAGGTCCATCTCCTTCTTGAGACCGAAACGGACGTTGAAGGCGAAGAGGAACCTCCCGTGCCCGAGCGGCACCATGTCGCGCGGGATGCAGTTGTGCGCGGTGGTGACGCGGTCAGCCTGGAGCAGCTTGGATTCGATCCGCCCGAAGACCTCCTGCCGCCGGGCGTCGAGCTTGCTCATGCGCTCGCGCAACGTCGCCGAGTTCGCCGCCAACCGCTGCCGGATGATCTCGTAGGTCGCGCCGGCAAGGGTGGAGGGGGCCGGAGCGGTAGAGGCTTGGGCGGATGAAGTGGGCTCAGCCATGGGTCGGCGGGGGAAAATGGGATGCGTTGGGCAAGCGAACGGCCGGTTTGCAGCTTGAGGGGCTGAGGCGAGCAACGCGAACGGGACGGGAAAGGTGCGGAGCACCGCCAGAAAGTAGCCCACAGCGTAAGCTGTGGGTTTCGTGTGGACGAATGACGAGCCCCGGAGGGGCGAAAGAGAGTTTTAGCCAGAACACCAAGGGGACGCTCTGCCGCCCCTCCGGGGCTGGAACTTTAATGGGAACGCTGACCCACAGCCTACGCTGTGGGCTACTTTCTGCCGCCGCTCCGCGGCTATTCGGGTTCGCCTGAGCGCGTTTTGGGTTGGTGAGCTCCATCTTCATTCAAACACGTAACGCTCGTCGTATTCGATTTCGTGCCTCTTCAGGAACGAGATCAGCTCTTCGTGAAACGAGACCTTCCGATGGTGGTCTTCCTGCCCGGCGATATAGTCCAAAACTCCCTGCTTTTGGGAGACGCTCACGCTGAACGCCGAATAGCCGAGCTGCCAAGCGAACAGCCGGTGCTCGGGGAAGTTCTCATGCACCCATTTCGAGGAGTTCGACTTCAGCTTCCCGACGAAATCGGACGGCGCAGCGGTTGAGGGCATCGAGGCGAGAATGTGGACATGAAGA
>CAIJLV010000029.1 GCA_903821635.1 uncultured Verrucomicrobiota bacterium
TGACAACCTGACGTCAACCATGCCCGATGACCGCCCCTGCGGGAAAGGCGTGTTTACCGAACTGATCGCAGCCCAAACCACCGGTCGGGGGCGGCTCAACGCAAGCGTTGTGTTCCCTGCCCCACCCCGATTTCATGGAGCGAGCAATGACACACGACGAAGTTCTCGCCGGTTTGAAGGAGCTCCTTCAACGGCACAAACAAATCAAAACGGATCCCGCCTGCGTGACCCTAGACACGCGCATCGATCAGATCGGTTTCGATTCCCTCTCGATCCTCGATTTCATTTACGACATCGAAGACCGCTTCCAAATCCAGACCCAGATGGCTGATCTCGTCGGCATGGCCACCGTGCATGACTTGGTAAACTATCTACACGCCCGCCTTCCCCAGTGAGCGGGCTGAAAAAGCTCTGGCAGAAGGCGGTCGCCGGGTTCGCCGCCACGTTGCTGTGGTTGCTCGGCTCACTCCCCTTAGGATTTCTGTTCGGCTTCACCCGGCTGTTTGCGAGCCTGATTTTCATCGGTTGGAGTCAGCGGCGACGGACTTCCATTGAAAATCTACTAGCCACCGGCCTTGCTAAGACTCCAGAGGAAGCCCGGGAACTCGCGCATCAGTCCTTCGTCTCTTTTGCCCTCATGGTCGCGGAATCGATCGCCGCCCGGAGCCGAATTACCGCCGACAACTGGCGCGACTTTGTCACCCTCAAGCTCTCTCCCGAAGCCGAGCGCCTGCTCGCGGATCCTAAACAGGGCTTGCTCGTGGCCAGCGCCCACCTTGGCAATTGGGAAGTTGCCGCACGGGCGGTGTCCATGCTCAAACCGATGCTGGTAGTCTATCGCCCCTTCAACAATCCCGAGCTGGATCGCGTCTTTCACGCCGGTCGCAGCAACGATCGGCTGCGGTTGGTGTCGCGAAATGACCGTAGCCCGATGCGCTTTCTCCACGCGCTGGCCGCCGGCGAGGTGGTCGCTCTGATGATTGACCAGCATGTTTACGATGGGCGGGTTCAAGTTGATTTTCTCGGTCGACCGGCGTGGACCACCAAGTCGGTGGCCATGATGCATTTCACGACCCGGGCGCCACTCATCTTGGCCGTCGCCGTCCGCACTGGCCCGATGAAATTTGAAGTGCATGCGGTCGGCCCCGTGACCGCCCCCCGCACGGGGGACCGTGAACGCGATGCGATGGAGTTTACCCAAAGGCTGACGCAGGAAGTCGAGACCTTCGTCCGCCTGTATCCTGAGCAATATATGTGGGGACATCGCCGGTGGAAGGCGGCATGAACCGGGGTGTAACCGGTGCAATTTTGGTAGCCAAAGTTTAACTCCTGCGTTTCCGACATGAAGTGGCCTTCGTTCAGCCTCCTGTTTTTCGCCAGCCAGCCAGCCGATTTCGAGCGTGGCAAGTTCGAGCTCTTCCGCGCCTCGACCAAGTTCGCCGATGAGCGCGGCTTTGAGGCGGTTTGGATTCCCGAGCGCCATTTCCACGCTTTTGGCGGGTTGTTTCCCAATCCCGCACTCACTGGCGTCATCCTCGCCGAATCGACCCGGAACCTCCGTATTCGAGCCGGCAGCGTGGTGCTGCCGCTGCATAATCCGATCCGCGTGGCGGAGGAATGGGCCGTCGTGGATAACCTCTCCAACGGTCGAGTGGACCTCTCGTTTGCAATCGGCTGGAACCCAAATGATTTCGCCCTCGCACCGCAGAACTATGCGAACCGCAAACAAATCACCCTCGACGGTATCCGCGACGTGCGCCGGATGTGGTCTGGGCAGCCATTTGAAGTGTTAAACGGCAACGGCGAAACGACCCAAGTCACCGTTCATCCGCTCCCCGTGCAGGCGGATTTGAACATCTGGTTTACCTGCTCAGGCGGGGCGGAACGTTTTGGGGAAACCGGCGGTTGGGGCTTCAACGCCCTGACGGCGCTGCTATTCCAAAAGCTCGAAGAACTCGCGCCCAAGATCGCCGCATATCGCGCAGCGCGCTCGGCTGCAGGTCACGCGGGCCCCGGCAAAGTCACGTTGATGTTGCATACGTTCGTCGGATCCGACGAAGCCAAGGTCAAGGAGACGGTGCGCGCCCCCTTCAAACGCTATCTGGAAAGCAGTGCTGACCTATGGCAGATCGGTGACGCGAGACTCAAGGACATGCCCACCCGCAAGCGGAACGACATGTTGGAATATGCCTTTGAGCGTTATTATCAAAAAACAGGGCTTATGGGTTCGACTGAAACCTGCGCCAAAATGGTCGAGGCAGTCGCGGAAATCGGCGTGGATGAAATCGCCTGTCTAATCGATTTTGGCCTGCCGTTTGAAACCATTATGGGCGGACTCGAACACTTGGACCAACTTCGCCGCCGCCAATTCTGAGGGCGAACTCTGCCGCGCTCACCCCGCTCTGGTCAAAGGCCGCCAGGATCTCCGACCGCCCCTTCGTAGATGTCATAACCCCATAGCCTATGCCTTCTACGCTATCTCTGGACAGAGGTGCTTCGCACTCCGCTTACGGAGCAACTCGCTGGCGAAAGCTGTGCCACCAAACAAGAGGGCATGCCGACGGCAGGCCGTTCCCCCTCGCGCCAACTAACCTCTATCGTATCGAGTGCCCGTGGCACCGGGTTGTTGATTGCCTAGATCGCCGTGTCATCAGCAACAATCCCAGCGAGTTGAGCGATGTCGTTGCCGGTGCCAATAACCAAGTTGAAGCTATCGGTATTTTCCGCTGCCAATTCCACCGCATGCCCATGTCGCTCGGTAACCAGTAGAGTCGTTTCGACGCCCATCGAGCAAAGTCGAGAAATGAATCGATCCAGTCTTGATTCCTGCGGTCGGGAGCCTGCGGAGGCAGGGTTACAAATTAAAAGCGCCCGACGCGACATAGTTTATATGAGCAAGCCTAGGCACTATTCTGTTGGTCTCTACTTTGGCCGAATAGAAGTTTGAGCCGCCTGTAAAACAAGGTCAGCTTGATTCAAAAGCCAATATCAATTGCAGACTTATGGTGTTGGAGAGTCAATGCGTCGCGGTCAGTTCGAACCGTGAGGTTTCACGTCTGCCAGTAAGAATTTAACCTTGGTCACGCCTCCTTCAGACCGCGTCTCGAGCGGATCCGCAAGCTTTTGGAAAGTATTGAGCATTGCATTGTTTTCCGGCAACACATCCGCGCAGAAGCCAATAATACCTTGAGTGATCGCAACCTTAGTCAAATGCCGCAGAAGGAATGAAGCCAAGCCATGTCTCCGGAAATCTTCCTGAACCACGATCGCAATTTCTGCCCAATTAGTTGCCACGTCTCGAATGTAACGAGCCACCGCAATGAGCCGTTGTCGTCCTTCCCATGGTATTTCAGCAACGAGCGCCATGCTGGAACTGTAATCGAGCGTCACCATCCGTTGCACGGCTTCGGGCGGTAGATGCTTCAGTTGGGTGAAGTAGCGTTGATAAATTGTTGAAGGCGTATGCGAATAAAAAAGCTCCTTAAGGGCTCCTTCATCAGTCGGTCGCACCGGGCGAATGTGAACTTTGAGGCCAGCCCCCATTTCGTGGTCTACCTCAAATTTCTTTGGATAGGGTTGGAGGCCCGGCGGTAGCGCAATCTGGCTAGGACTGACCAACTTGGAGTCACGCGCGTCCTTAAGGAGTTGTTCGCGAAATTTGGGATCGGCAATATGAATCAGTGCCAAGGCTCGTTCTCGCACCGTTTTGCCATGTAGCGATGCAATTCCGTATTCAGTAACAACGTAATGCACGTCAGCACGTGAGGTCACCACCCCGGCACCGGTCTGCAACCACGGCACAATACGAGTTATTTGACCATTCTTGGTGGTCGATGGCAGTGCAATGATTGGTCGGCCTCCCTCCGCACGCGCGGCGCCGCGGATAAAATCGACCTGCCCTCCAAATCCTGAATAAAATTTTCCACCAATTGAGTCAGCACAAACTTGCCCCGTCAGATCAACTTCAATGGCAGAACTAATCGCCACCATATTGCGATTTCGGGCAATCTGAAACGGGTCGTTGGTAAACTCAGTGGGCCGAAACTCGAACGCCGGATTATCGTGAATATAGTCATAGAAACGGCGATTACCGAAACAAAAGCTTGTGACAACTTTACCCGGTAAGAGTGTCTTGCGCCGTCCATTAAGCACGCCTGCCTCAATGAGCGGCAGCACTGCTTCAGTTAGCATTTCAGTATGCATCCCAAGGTCCCGTTTGTGTCCCAATCGGGCCAAAACGGCACTTGGAATCGCACCAATTCCAGTTTGTAGCGTAGCGCCATCAGGCACCAGTGACTCTATGAATTCCGCAATTTTGTCCGCTTCCGGCGTGATTTCCTCCATCGGAAACTCAAATAACGGACGGTCACTTAGAACCATTGCGTCCAACTGACTCACATGCACAAAGCTATCGCCCAGCGTGCGTGGCATTGCGGGATTAACCTCTGCAATCACATAGTCAGCCGATTCGACCGCAGCCTTCACAACGTCCACAGAGACTCCGAAGCTGCAAAAACCATGTCGATCGGGCGAACTGACTTGGACGAGCGCGACGTCCAAGTGCATACGACGCTCACGAAACAGTCTCGGAATCTCAGAGAGAAAAATTGGCGTGTAATCCGCCACCCCCTCATGAACCGCAGCCCGAACATTACCGCCGATAAAAAACGAATTCTGGCGAACGTGTTCGAGCAATTCGCGCTTAGCATAAGGGGCAGGTCCGTGAGTTAGGATGTGCAGAACCTCAACGTCGTAAACCTCGAGAGCCCTAGCGGCAAGGGCGTCGATCAGCATCCCGGGCGCGGCGCATCCAGACCCAATGAAGACCCGCATACCACTGCCAACGTAAGCAAGCGCCTCGTTTGCAGAAACCCACCGATGAAGTGCAGCATTACTCACAGATTTATTATCATCCAACCCGTGTTCTAAGAGCAAGCCTTCGACTATCGCCTAATTCGGCGCTTTCTTAGGCCACGATGGCCTTTTATCGTGGCTATTTATCGTGGCTAGAGCGTATTAAACAAAGGCGTAGCCATTTCGTTGGCGCTGCGGGAACGGATACTAGCCACCTATGATAGCCGACGAGGGCGTGCGCCAAGGATGTGGCCCGGCGATTCCGGGTGTCGCTGGGCACGGTCAAAGAAGCTCCTCTGAGCGGCGAGGTTGGGGCACAGCATCACCGCGCCGGCTTGCAGCCCAAGATTGTCGTCCCCCATCAGGCCCGGCTGCAGGAGTTGCTGGGACCACCCGCCGGGACCTGACCTTGGGTGGAACTGTGTGCGGCCA
>CAIJLV010000030.1 GCA_903821635.1 uncultured Verrucomicrobiota bacterium
AGGAAAAGTAATTCCTGACCTCTTCTGATATGACCTTTCCCTGTTCTTCGCTGCGTCCGCTGGGATTCCTCCTTGGGCTGGCCCTGGGATGTTCCGGCGGTGGCCTGTTCGCCGCCTCCGCGCCCGGTTCCGGCACCGTGGGCTTGAGCGGTTCGTCCGGCGGTTCCGGCTGCTCCTCCTGCGGCGGAGGGGGCGGTTCCCTGTCCCCCGGGGTGGCGGTGTCCATTAACGTCGGCCCTTCCACTGACGGCGCGGATGCCGGCGACTTCTACCTGAACGAGGGCGAACCCAATGTTGGCCTAGCCACCACGGCGATGCTCCAGTTCTCCGCCGAAACCGACTCGACCGGCGGCGTCGAGGTGGTCCGTGATGTCAACGGTGTGCTGTTGCAGGTGGTCAGCCCGGAATCCTTCTGCCATCTGACCACCACGTCGGCCTACGCCTACCAGCTTGCGGTCTATCATCCGGGCGCCAAGGGCACCTGGAACGGGACGACCTACGCGGTGAACGTCGGCACCAACCTGATCTCCACCTGGACCATCGAGAATCCCGACGCTTCCCCCACCGTCTTCAACCGGCTCAAAATCACCGAGGCCCCCAACGGCGGCAGTTCCCGTGTGTGGACCTACGCCTACACCAACGCCACCCAGGTGTGGAGCCTGGCCCTGCCCGGCGGTTTGGGCGAGGAACGGGCCAGCCAGACGGTGGACGGCTCGGGCCGCCGGGTGGAGAAAATCCAGCTGGTCGAGACCAACGGCACCATCCGGTTCGAGCGGGCAACCGTTTACACGAACTTCTCCTGGGGCGAGGGAGTGGTCTTCAACTGTGCCGGCACCAACGGGGCGATGCAGACCAACTGCTACACCTACTTCGATACCGTCGGTTACACGCCCGGGGCCAACAACAAGCCGGTCAAAACAGTGTGGAATACCGATGGCACCTGGAGCATGACGGAGAACTACGATGCCAGCGGCCGGCCGCTGGTGCGCTACTCCGGCACCGGGAGCAACGGCATCATCAACAGCCAGGTCAACACCAACGCCGCCCAGTGTTGGGTCACGGTCAACAGCTACACGCCGGTCAGCGGCTACGGCGACGACGGCAGCTATATGCCGGACAGTCCCCGGTGCGTGACCCGTTCGTTCAAAGGCACGGCCGTTTCGCGCACCTACTACGTCTATACGGCCGGGGAAACACGCACCATCCAGTGTGTTTCCCCTGCCGGCGCGGCCACCGACGCGGGCAACTTGGTGACCATCACCAAGCGTTACACCAGTGGCACCTGGCAGGGTGATACCCAGAGCGTCGAGAACCCAGACGGGACGATGACCTTCTACGCCTACAGCACGGCCAGCGGCCAGAAAACGACCACCGTCACGAGCGGCGAACCCAACGGTGGGAAGACCGCCATCCAGAACGGCACCCAGACCGTGACCGTCACGGGCACCGTGGGCGAAATGATCTCCCGCACGGTGAAGGACATCACCGGCGGCACGGTCGGGATCACCCTCAGCAGCGAAACCTACTCCAACTACGACGGCTACCAGCGGCCGCAGCGGGTCACCTATCTGGACGGCACCTACGAAGACACCGCGTATGGCTGCTGTGGTGTCAACACGACGACCGACCGGGACGGGGTGACCACCCAATATCTCTATGACTCGCTCAAGCGGACAGTGGCCTCCACCCGGCTCGGCATCACCACCACCAACGTGCTCGATGCCGCCGGCCACACGGTGCAGACCCGCCGGATCGGCACGGACGGTTCTACCAACATCCTGAGAAGCAGTGGTTACGCCGCCACCGGCGAACTGACCAGTTCGACCAACGCCTTCAACGGCGTGACTTCCGTGGCAGAATCCTTCAACGGCAACGGCCAGCGCATCGTCACCACCACCAACCCGGACGGCGGCACCCGGATCGAAACCTACAGCGCCAGTGGTGACCTGGAAAAGGTCACCGGCACCGCCGCCAACCCGGTCCGCTACGAATACGGGGTCGAGAGCACCAGCTACAACGGCAGCAGCTACACCTGGTAATACACCAAGGAGATCAAGCTCGATGCCGGCGGCAGCGACACCTCCGAATGGGTCAAGTCCTACACCGACGCCTTGGGGCGCAACGCCAAGACGGTCTATGCCGACGGCGCCGCCGAATACTCCTATTACAACACCAAGGGCCAGTTGATCCGGTCGGTGGACGCCGACGGGGTGGCCACGCTCTACCAATACAACGGCCAAGGTGAGGTCGAATACACCGCGGTGGACGTGGATCAGGACAGCGTCATCGACTTCGCCGGGCTCGACCGGGTGAATCAGACCGTGCGTGACGTGACCACGATCAGCAGCGTCAACGTCCGGCGCACCCGCACTTACCAGTTGGCGACCGACAATTCGAGCACGCCCCTGCTGGTCAATGAAAGCCGCGTCTCCACCGACGGCCTCCAGAGCTGGAACATCGCCTTCGGCCTGACGACGCAAAGTGTGACCACGGTCAACACCGGCACCGGTGCCCGCACCACCACGGTCACGAATCCCGACGGCAGCACCACCGTCAGCGTTTACAGCTTCGGCCGCCTCCAGACGGTCACCCGCAAGAACTCCGGCGGCACGCAGATCGCCAAGACCACCTACGCCTACGATCCCCACGGCCGCGTGGCCAGCGTGACCGACGCCCGCAACGGGGCGACCGTTTACACCTACGGGGCCGGTGATGCCGTGGCCACGGTCACCACGCCGGCCCCGGGCACCGGAGCCCCGGCGCAGACCACCACCAGCCTTTACGACACCTCGGGCCGCGCCTGGAAGACCGTGCTGGCCGACGGCACGAGCACGACCAACGAGTTCTTCCTGACCGGCCAGTTGAAGAAGACCTACGGCAGCCGTAGCTATCCGGTGGAATACACCTACGACCCCGCCGGCCGGATGAAGACCATGAAGACGTGGCAGAACTTCACGGGCAACAGCGGCACCGCCATCACGACGTGGAACTACCACACCAATCGCGGATGGCTTTCGTCCAAGGACTACGCCAATGCCGCCACCGGCGCGGCGGGCACGACCGGCCCCGACTACACCTACACGCCCAGCGGCCGGCTCAAGACCCGCACCTGGGCGCGCGAATACTCGGCCGGCAACCGTATTGTCACGACCTACAAGTATGGGTTCGATGACGCCACCGGCGGCAACTCGCACGGAGACCTGACTGAGGTGAGCTACAACGACGGCGTCACCGCCACCGTCGGTTATGCCTACGACCGCCGTGGGCTGCAGACCACCGTGACCCAGGGGGGCAATACGACGACCCGTTACCACTTGGACGCAGGTCTTTCGCTGGGCGAACGCTACAGCGGCGGCACCTTGGGCGGCCTGAACGTCACCAACACCTTCGACAGTTACCTGCGCCGCAGCACCGTCAGCTTCCGCAACGGAACCACCGCGCTGGGAACCTCCACCTACGGCTACGACACCGCTTCCCGGCTGACGTCCGTCACCGACGGCACCTACTCCGCCACCTACGCCTACCAGACCGACTCGTCCTTGGTGGACACGCTGACCTTCAAGACCAGCGGCTCCACCCGGCTCACCACCCAGAAACGCTACGACCGCCTCAACCGCCTCCAGATCATCGTTTCGACGCCCTCCGCGGCGAATCAGGCCCTGCCGTCGTTCACCTACCAATACAACGACGCCAACCAGCGCACCAGCGTCACGCTCGGGGATGGCAGCCATTGGGTCTACGACTACGACAGCCTCGGGCAGGTAAAGGGCGGCAAACGCTACTGGAACGATGGCACGCCCGTGGCCGGCCAGCAGTTCGAATACGGCTTCGACGACATTGGCAACCGCACGAACAGCAAACGGGGCGGTGACGAGAACGGGGCCAATCTCCGCGAAACCACCTACGCCCGGAACTACCTCAACCAGTATGCCGGCCGCACCAACCTCGTGAATCGTTACGCCGACGTGCTGGGCCTGGCGACCTTCAACCAGTCCTCCCCTGCCAGCGTCATCGTCAACAGTCAGACCGCCTACCGCCGCAGCGAATACTGGCGTTCCGAACTGTCCTTGGGTGGCAGCAACGCCCTGTGGCAGTCCGTGACCGTCAACGTCGGCACCACGACCAACACCGGCAACCTGTTCGTGTCGCCCACGCCGGAAGCCTACACCTTCGATTTGGACGGTAACCTCACGGCCGACGGCCGCTGGACTTACACATGGGATGCCGAGAACCGGCTGACCCAGATGGAAAGCCTCAGCGGCAACCCCTCCGGCTCCAAACGCAAGCTGGCCTTTGAATACGACGCCAACAGCCGGCGTATCGGCAAGAAGGTGTATGTCTGGAACGGCTCCGCCTATCCCGGTTCCCCCAACACCACCCTCAAGTTCGTTTACGACGGCTGGAACCTGCTGGCCGAACTGGATGGCAGCAATGCTGTGGTCCGGAGCTACCAGTGGGGCACAGACCTCAGCGGCTCCCTCCAGGGTGCCGGCGGCGTGGGTGGCCTCCTGAGCGTCAAGCCCAGCGGCAGCCCCGCCCAATTCGTCGCCTACGACGGCAACGGCAACGTCGCCGCCCTCGTGGACGGCA
Source organism: uncultured Verrucomicrobiota bacterium (assembly GCA_903821635.1). Lineage (GTDB taxonomy): Bacteria > Verrucomicrobiota > Verrucomicrobiia > Limisphaerales > UBA9464 > CAIWAH01. Next base: position 4,591 of record CAIJLV010000030.1, read on the forward strand.
CGTCCGGCGCGGTCACGGCCACCTACGAATACGGCCCCTTCGGCGAACTGATCCGCAGCTCGGGCACCCAGGCCGCCAACCCGATGCGTTTTTCGTCCAAATATCAGGACACCGAGTCCGACCTGCTCTACTACGCTTATCGATACTACAACGCCTCAACGGGAAGGTGGATAAACAGGGATCCAATTGAGGAAGAAGGGGGCCCAAATCTTCAAGGGTTCGTGGCTAACAGTGCTGTAAACTTCATCGACCCATTGGGCTTGGCTTTCGGACTCCCGATCATGAGTGGGAACTTTCACGACGTCGCAACGCGAGCCATTGCGAATCTGGAAAGGGACATGCGCGGCTATGAAATCGGAAAAGTTACCGGTCTTTTTGAAGCGCTGCAAAAGTTGCAAAGCATGATTCCAAAAGTCAGATGGGTAACGATCGATCCCGAATATATTGACAATGGCACTGCTGCCGAATATGTGGGTGCACTAAACTGGATCAGGTTAGGAGGAAACGATCCTGCCCCTGGCGAAGTCGCTCACGAAACAGTCCATGCTTACAACAAGCTTATCTCTGGCCTCAGTAAGGATGATCGTGTGGATGAAGGAATGGCCTACACGTTTGAACAGACCTATGGAGCATTGACTCGATTCAAAGTGATTGAGGACATGCTTAATGAAGGATGCCATCTTAACAAACAAAGAATCGCTGGACGCTGGAAGGATTTGTGGGCGCAATATGCAGCGCCCGGGAATTTTCCTGGTGGAATGTTGAATGACAAAAATAGAACCTCTTTCAACCTAACTGGAAAAGATTTCGCAAACGTCAGCAAACATTTCGGATTGAAGTTTAGCTGCGGAGCTTTAGCAGATGCGTTAACAAAACTAGCTTCCCGAAATGGTTGTTGCCTGTTTTTCACCTGTGATGCCAAGCCTTCATCTCCCTACAGTGTCCCCGCAGGAGTCCAAATTGATGAAGCGTTTAAGTAAAAGACTGGTGTTCGTCGGTGGAATGCTCGCCCTTATCGGAGCGGGAATATCTGCTTGCTGGTTAGTGTCTAAACTTCGTTCGGCAACCTATGCCGCAAGCCATAAGATTGCACGAACTCGGATGGATATTCAGGATGTTGCTTTGGCGACTCGATTTTATGTCCAGGAATCTGGCAATATACCTAATCTATTAGTCTCCAATTCAACCGCAACAATTGATACAAAACGTCTCTACTTGGCACTATTTGGTGAGGAATCTTCAAAATACAGAATCGGTCAACCGTCACCACATTGGAAGAATTCAAGAGAACTTGTTGATCGTTGGGGAAATCCCTTGAATGTGCTTGTGCATTCTAACGGTAACTTGATGAGTTATGTAATTAGAATATGGAGCAATGGCCCCAACGGCAAAAACGAGGACGGAAATGCAGATGACATTAGCAGCGAGGCCTTTCGAGTTGAAGTTCATTAGGAGCACAAAGGTAAGCGTCCCGCCGGGCACCCACTATCGGAAGTCGTGGGTAACCAACCTTGGGGGTGGACGGTTCTGAATTAAGGGCACTTCCGGAAACCTGAATAATTTTTAAAGCGGTGGTGGATATTTAGTATGGCGTGAGAAGTCAGCGTCTGCTTGGGCGTGCCTGAAATCCTCCGTCCCGCTGAGCTGTCCTTCTTCTCAATGGCCGACCGGCTGGCTCAGCTCTCCCGGCAAGGCGATCCGCTGGAGCGGCTCAACGGGGTCATTGACTGGCCGATGTTCCAGCCCGTGCTCGACCGGGTGTTTCCGCCCGCCGCGGCCAGGGGCCCGGCGGCCGGCCGGCCTACCCCCGGCTGTTCCTCTGCAGGATCCTCGTCCTCCAGCGCCTCTACCAACTGTCCGACGAGGCCACCCAGTTCCAGATCCTCGACCGCCTCTCCTTCCAGCGCTTCCTGGGCCTCAACCTCGCCGACCCCGTGCCGGACCAGAACACCATCCGGGAGTTCCGCGAGGCCCTGCAAAAGGCGCAGGCGTTCCAATCCCTCTTCGAAGTGTTCCGGGCACATCTGGCCCGCCGGGGCCTGCTGCCCAAGGAGGGCGTCATCGTCGATGCGAGCTTCGTGGAGGTGCCCCGGCAGCGGAACTCCCGCGCGGAGAACGCCCTGCTCAAAGAGGGCCAGTCCCCGGCGGAGTGGAGCGTCAAAATGCGCGCCCACAAGGACGTGGACGCCCGGTGGACGAAGAAAAACGGCCAGGTCTTCTACGGCTACAAGGACCACCTCAAGGTGAACCGGCGGACCAAGCTGATCGAGACGGCGGCGGTGACGACGGCCAGCGTGCATGACAGCCAGGCCGTCGACGGCCTGGTGCAGGCGGGCGACGTGGTCATGTATGGGGACTGCGCCTATGCCAGCGCCCGGCTCACGGAGCTGCTGGACGGGCGGGGTGTCGGCACGGTGGTGGTGCAGAAGGCGGTGCGTGGCCGGCCGCTCAACGAGACGGACCGCCAGGAGAACCGGCTGATCTCCCGGACCCGCGCCCGGGTGGAGCATGCCTTCGCGGTGATGAGCGGGCAGGCGGGCCGGATCTTCCAGCGGTATGTGGGGCTGGCCAGGAACCGGGCCGCCATCCAGCTGCTGAACCTGTGCTACAACCTCCAGCTCTACGAAACCATCCTCCGGCTCAAGCTGCATCCGATGACCCACGCCTGAGCCCCCGCTGAAAAGTCCGGCCGGCCCCGGCCGAAGCCGCCGCCCAGCACCCGCCGCCACCGATTAACCCGCTGCCGGCCGAGCCAAAGTGCCACGCCCCTCACCGTCCCAGGTGCATCCTGAATAGCCCGCACTCAAAACACCCGGTTTCTGGAAGCCCCCCTTAACCCCGCTTGGGGAGAGGCAAGGAGCCGGCCGAGGCCGAGGCGACCGCAAGTTCGCGTCGCCAATGATGACGGGTTGAGCGTGCGAGTTCCAACTGAAGCTCCGCAGCCGCACACTCTTGCTCGGCCTGCCGGAGCAACTGCACGAGCTCTCCTTGGTCTTCGCCCAAGGCTTCCACCACGTTTTGGCTCAGCTCATCCAGCGTCTCGCCGCGGGCTTGAGCCAAGGTGGTCAGCGTCATGTCGGTGGTGAGCAGAAAACGCAGCAAACCCTGCATCTTCGGCTTGAACATCGCCTCGGAACTCAGGTCATCATACATAGGAAAATAATAACCAGGCCGCTCCGGGTAAAGTCCAAAGCCAACATTGGCTACGCTGGGGGGGCGTCACGCCGAAGCCCCGGAGTTCGGTCAGGCCTTGGGAAACAGGCCCAAGGCCAACCGCATGAACGGCATCCCGGCCTTTAATCCGGTGCGGCGAAGAATGTTGTGGCGGTGGGTTTCAACGGTCCGAACGGACAGCTTTAGGCGTTCCGCGACCTCCGCCGAGGAATAACCTGCAGCGACCAGTCGAAGCACCCGCAATTGGGCGGGGGAAAGCTTGGGCGCGGGCTTGGGGGGCGTGGACTCGGCTGTGGGCAACCAAACGAAACAGCCCCCCGCAGCGACCGTGTTCCGCGCCATCAACCGAATCGATTCCGGGGCGGCGGCATCAATCACGCCGCGCACTCCATGGGTCAGCGCCGTGACCGCCTGAGCATAATGCCAACCTTCCACGATCGCCAACAACCGGCCACCCCGCTTGGCCTCGCTCTGCCAACGGGACGCACCGTGATCAAAGCCGCGCCAGCGCACCAACCGCAGTCGCTCGAAGGGCTTGGAGCGGAGACTCGCACGGTAACTCACTGCCCGCGGTTGGGCCGGGGGCCCACTGGGCGGGCGGGGGACTGTGGAGTTAGAGCTTAGGGAGGACATGAATCAAACGCTGCGAGTGACTCCGGCGGGGATCTGTTCGGCTGGGCGATTAGACGGAACGGGCCGTCCTGAAGACGAACGACGGCCCGAGGGCTCGGAAGTCGCCCCGCCCCGCCGGGCATAAACTTCCCGACGCCCAGTCGGAACCCACTGAGCCGGGGACTTCGCGCGGAGGTGAGCGACGGCGGGGAAGGACCCAAGTAGTGCTCCGGCGCTTAGCTCCGAGCGAAGCCAAGGCTGAAAACGAGGGAACTGCCGACGCACACTCACAACATTATCCGACAGCCAGTTTGCCTCAGCGGAAAAAGATGGGGACAAGGCCCGGGAGTGGCCCACTCGCCGGAGCGTTGGGCCGCAATTTTATTGGATTTGGATTCGCCCTCCGGTGGGAGGCGGTTGTGACTGTAACTAAATCTAAGGCGGCCTCGCGGTCCCCTAGGTGGGCCGCTCTAGGCCTTAGTTTACTTTCATGGCGCCCTTTGGTGGGCCCGTCGGCGGGAATCGGGGCAAAGGGCCGGCGAAGCGGTCCAAGCGCGCTCAATTGCGCGCGGTGCGTTGATTGATCGTGCCCCAAAACGTCCCGCGAAATGGCTTCTCGCCCGGCGCTCCATCCACGTTGTATTTCAGTTCGAACTGCATCACCGGTTTCAGGTCGGGGAGGGCGAGGAACACCGTCTGGCCGTTGTCGCTGACCTTAGCCGACCGCACCGTGACTTCATCGCGGCCTTCCCGCTGCGGCTCGGCTACCGACCAGTCTTTGGAGCCGTATTGTTCAGCGTAGCGATAGTTCCACTGTTTGAGGCTGTAGCTACCGGGATCGCTGCCGGTCTGGGGATCAAGGCGGCGGCTGAAGGTGAGTTCCAAGCCGCCCGGCTTCACCGCCCAGCGCACGGGCAGGCCGGGCGTCTTGCCGGTGAACCGCACCCGCTGCAGCGCGCCGTCCTTCACCGCGCTCGTCTGCCAACCGGTGCTGCCCGCCACGTAGAGCGCGCCGTCCTTGGGATTGAAGGTCGCGCGGTTCGGCCCGCTGAGGAACTTCACCGGCAATGGCACCACGGCGCCGTTTACCGTCGTAGTGGCACCGCCGACTTCATCCCGCAGCACAAGCATCGCGGTGCAACGGCCCCAGAGCAGGTGTAACATCTGGCCGCCCAGCGGGCCCCATTGCCCGGACGGAATCCACACCTGCGAGCCGCTGGAATTGTCCACACCATGCGGCAGCCAGCACAGCGGCGCGTCGTAGCCGAGCGGACGCGTGGCGGTGACCTTCGGCCCGTCATAGCCGCCATAGAGACCCACGTTGTCCGGGCGGACTTCCCAGATGCCAGACGACGGCGTCCACGTGCCCTGCTGCGGCGCGGCGGTGAGCACCCGGCCATCCGGGCGCACGCCCATGCCGTTCGGATTGCGAAAGCCAGTCGCCAGCGTCTCCTGCCGACGGCCATCGGCGGTCACGCGGTGGAGGCCGAGCGGGTCCACGTAGTAGAAGTTGCCCGCGGCATCCGTTTCGAGACAGGTCACGTAATCATGCCCGCCGGTCGAGGTGGCGATGCCGTCGAAGAAGTTCTCGTAGAAGTCGGCCTCGCCGTCGCCGTTCTCGTCATGCAGCCGGGTGATGCGGTCGCGCCCGAGCACGAAGACTTTCCCGTCGCGGACCTTGAGGCCGAGCGGCTGGAACAGACCGGTGGCGTAGCGCTGCCACTTCAATTCGCGTAGGGAATCGTCAATGCCCGTCACGCGCCACACGTCGCCGTGGATCGTGCAGAGGTAGCCCGCGCCGTCCGGCGTGAAGTCGACGCCCGAGGCGAACAGGAGCGCCTTCGCCGAGTTGTCGTAAGGCAGCGTGAGGGTATCCACCGCGAGGAAGTCGGTGTCGGGGCCGCGCTGTCCGCGGGTGGTGACGGTGGGCCAGTGGGATTGGCCTGGCTTGGCAAGCGCTTCCAGTGCGCGAGCGGGTTCCTGGACTTTCACCCAGGCTGCCAGAGTAGCCCGGAGGTTCGGCGCCCCGCGCCAGAGGAAGACCGAAAGTTCCAGCGGCAATTCCCCCGCGTTGAGCGTGATGAAGTTTCGCCCGCCCGTGTTGTCCACATCGTTGACACTGGAGGGGATTGCCGCCCCGGCGACGGCGGCGACCGACAGCACGCCGGCGGCTTCGTTGCTGTCAAAAGTGTAGGCTGCGCCGTTACCTTGCTGGGCGATGCCGGTGCCGGACCCAGACACCCAGTTTGTGCCAGGAAGATGGCCGCCAGCCATGAGGCTCAACCGCTCGCGACGTGGGCCAACCCACAGGCTGCGCCGAAACACCATCCCGGCCGGAGATGGAACTGCCTCCACCCGCTCAAGGACGCGCACGCCGCTGAGTGTGTATTCGAGCACGGGACCGCCTTGTCCGCGGTGCAGGCCGATGAATCGCCGGTTTCCAGAATGAGGCTGCTTCTCTCCCAACGAAGTGAATGCCGGCGTGCCGTCGATCTTTGGCATCCCGATCAACCCAAACCTCCCCGCATCAAACTTCAAGAACCCGCCCGTCCACGCCGCGCGGAGCGTGCAGGTCTCCGTGTCGTAAACCACCGCGCCTTCGCCGTGCTCGCCCACGCGGATCGTCAACGCCTTGGCGATCACCGAGCCGTCGGGCAGGCGCAGGTTCGACGCGAGGAACGGCCCCACGTCCGTCTCCTGCCAGCGGTTGTCCACCCAGTCCTTCTCGCCCTGCGACGCCGGTTCGCGACCAGAGATCGCGGGCTCGCCGGCAGCCTTCTTCGGAGCGCCGGTCTCCAATGCTCCGGCGGACGAGGGAGGCCGCGGGTCTGAGACAGGCGAGGGCGCCGGTCCCACTTGCGGCGCGAGCTTCTCCAAGCCATCGAGCTCCTTCCGCAGCTTTACCTCGGCGTCTTCTTCGGTGTGGCCGATGATCCCAACCGGGCCGCGCCAACCGCTGGCATTCACCAGTTGGAGCAGCCGCAATTCCTCGTCGCCGGTGCCCAGCGGGATGATCTTTTTCCCCGCCTTGTCGCCATCACGGATCATGCCGTTCAGGTTCAGCGCGAGCAGGTGCGGCTGAAGGATGCGGAATTGTTCCGCGAAGTCGTCGAGGTGCGCGTGGGCGTGGTGGAAATTGTAAACGCTGCCGACGTTCGTGTGTCCGGCCGCCTTGAGTTTCGCGATGATCGCAACCTGGTTCGCCGGCTCGCCGAACCAGCCGAGGTGGTTGTAGAGCGCCACGGTGCAGCCGAGCTTGGCCGCGGCGGTGCAGAGGGGCGTGAGCGTCTGGACCGCGCCGGCGATTTTCGTGGCCAACTTCGCGGCATCCGGTTCCGGCTCCGTGCCCATCGTGACCCAGAGCTGCGGATGAATCTGGTTTCGCTCCAGACAGGCTAGGATCGCTTTTGCCTCGTCATTGAGCGCGGCGGGGAACCACCACGCGGTGAGTTCGATGCCGTGCTTCCGCATCGCCGCGACCTCGGCGTCGAAACTCGGGATGTGCTCCGCGCGCCAGTCGTAGGCGAGGCGCTTTACCCCGAGGCGGTCGAGCATCGCGGCGCGTTCCTCCGGTCCGCGCTTCTGCGAGTCGAACGGCACGATGCACCACGCGACGAGGTTGGTGCGGGCAAAGTTGCCGTGCGGGGGCAGAGCGGCGTGCAGGTGCCCGAGCGGGGTGAGCGCAGCGACGAGGGAAAGGGCAAAACGGCGGAACATGGCGTGGGCCGTTTATGAGGGAAGCGCGTCCGGTTTGAAACGCGAAACCCGGGGTGTCGGCCGGTCTTTTGGGCCTCCACCCCGCGCCTTGGCTTGGGGCTGGACTCAGGTGAGGAAGTTCAGCGTGGGTTGCCCGAAGAGATTCAAGTGGGCGTAGAGGTTCGGGAAGATGAGCGGCAGGTCCGCGTCGGGGACACCCAACCATTTGGCCAGCGTCGCCGCGTATTGTTCGACCGAGGTCGTCGGAATGAGGGCCCCGCGGGAACCACTATCGTCGTCGCCGCCGAGGGCAAGATTGGGGAAGGTGCCGTGAACTCGGCCGCCCTGCACGGCGCCGCCGAGGATGAGTTGATGGTTGCCCCAGCCATGATCTGAACCGACGCCGCTGGGTTGCAGCGTGCGGCCGAAGTCCGACTGGGTGAAACACGTCACTTGGTTCGGAATCTGCAATTCCTGTGCGGTGCATTGGTAGAAGGCAGCCATCGCTTCGGAGACTTGGCGCAGGAGATTCCAATGTTCCCACCTCTGGGAGCCGTGGGTATCGAAGCCCCCGAGCTGGCAGAAGAACACTTGGCGTTTTACGCCCGTCACCGCGCGAAGTTTGATGAGCTTGGCGACCTGCTTGAGTTGGTCGCTTAGGTGGCCGCCGGGAAAGGGGCTGGTGATTTCGGCCTGGCCACTTTTGAGCAGCGCGTTCAGGTCCAGCGCATCCTTGCGCACCTGATTCGCCGCCTGGACCAACGCGAGGCCGCTGTCGAATTCCAGCACCTGTTGTAGACCCTGCTTCCGGGCAACGCTGGCGGCGGCGGGCCACAGGCTCAGGCCACTCGGATCCAAGTCGAAGCCCGGCAGCAGGCTCGCGGATTGCACGACGTTGCCCGTGCAGAATAGGGCGGGGCCCGCACAGGAAATGGCGGCGGGAAAGCCAGTATCCCCGTTCAATGAACTCAGCAGATCGGCCGCCCGCGCGCCCCAGCCGGTGCCGGCCGAGCTGGAGGGAATGGCGGCCTGCATCTGCTGAATCTGGTCGGCGTGCGAAAACAGGTTGGTCGGCAACGCGACTGAGTTGCCGAGGAAACTCGGGCGCGTGACGGGTTTTACCAACATGCCGACGTTGGCGAGCACGGCGAGTTTGCCGGTGCCGGCGCCATTACCCCAGAGCGGGGCGAGGGCCGAAAGCCCGGGATTCAATCCGTAGGGCGTGCCATTGGTGTAGTCCTGAACCGGCACGAGCGGGCCATTGCCGTCGGGCAACGCCAGCGAACCGCGGGCAGCCTTGTAGGTGTTGAACGCCGCCTGGGTGAGCGGGACGATGGTGTTGTGGCCGTCGTTGCCGCCGACGAGGAAGAGGCAGACCAACGCCTTGTAATCGGGCGGATTCTGCTGAGCGAGCGCGTTCATCCAGCCGAAGCGGGCGAGCATCGCGGCGGCGCCCATACCTTGGAGGAGGCTGCGGCGGGAAATGCGGGGTTGATTCATGAGGGGAGGCATAAGTCGAGGGGCGGGCGGGTGGGTGGGTTTCAATATTGCACGGCGTATTGGCCGCTGAGGACGGTGAGGTAGAGCACGGTTTCGAGGCGCATCTTGGCGTCGTAGCCCGGAGCCGCTGCGTCCACGAGGGCCTGCTTGAGTCCGACCGGCATGCGGCCGTAGAGGAGCTTCTGGTTCACGAGCTCGACCAAGCCGGGTAGGTCGTTGCCGAAGACTTCGAAGGGCGCCAGATCAAGCGTGTAATCACTGGTGGTCGGATGGCTGAGCAGTTCGTGGAAGAAGTTCCCACGGAGCGTCGCCTCTGTCGGGGTGTAGATCTGGAACTCCGGGCCGAAGAGCGGGCTTCCGGGCAGCCGATACAGGGGCGAAAACCAACTGAATACCGAGGGCGGATTCAACGGCGACTGCGCCATGTAGGTGTAGAGGTAGAGCAGGTTGTTCGGCGCGTTGAAGTGGCCGTTCAGCGCGCGCAGGAATCCGCAGGTGTGGAGGATCGGTTCCTTCAAGCGGCCGGCCGTGGCGAGGGCGGTGTCGTTGCGGGCCTCCGCGTCGGTGAGGATGGCGGTGATCGTGGCTTTGAGGTCGCCCCCGGTGGCGCTGAAGACGGCGGCGACGCGCTGGATGTAGCCGGGCGACGGATTGCTCAACACGAGACTGCGAATGAGGCGCGTGGCAAGAAACGGAGCGGTGTTGGGGTGGTTCAGCAAAATCTCCAGCACACTTTCCAAATCGGCTTCCACGGTTTGGCCGGCCGGGAGGGTGTGGCCGAGAAACGTCTTGGCGCCGGGCGCGTGGTTCTCCGGCACAGGCACCATCGGCGCTCCATGCCATTCGTAGACCGGGCCGCTGGGTGGCTGCGCATAGGTCCAGCCGGTGAGGGCGAGCGCGAGTTGGGCGACATCGGTCTGGCTGTAGGTGGCTTGGGCGACGCCATTCGGGTCGAATCGCAGGGTGCCGTCTGGATTCAGTTGCCAGAGCCCGAGGGTGAAGAGCTGCATCAATTCGCGGGCGAAGTTTTCGTTGGCCCCACCGCCGTTGCCGGGCTGGGTCGAGTTGGCCAAATCGAGGTATTTGCCCATCGAGGAACTCTTCGTGACGGCGCGCAACAAGTCGCGGTAGTTGCCGAAGGCGTGTTGGTTCAGCGCCTCCAGCCACGGGAGCATGGCGTCGGCGTAGATGTTCTTATTGGCGGCGATGACCAGGACCTGGCTGAGCGCGTAGCTCACCCGCTGCCGCAACTGGTCGGGCGCGGTGGTGAAGGCCAGAAGCTGCCACTGTTGAAGCGCGCCGACGTAGTTGTCAGCGGGCGTGGGGATGGGGGTGGCCGGCAGCGCGAACTGGGCGGCGAGATAGCCCTGGAGTCCGAGTTGCTGGACTTGGGCCAGGCTGGCGTCGTTCGGGCCGAACGACGTCTGTTCCAAGATCCGCGCGGCCGCCAGTCGGGCCGAGTAGTCCGGCGCTGGCGTCAACGTCACGCTGGCCGCTGCGGTGGCGGTCGGATCCTGAACCGAGGTGGCGCGCAGTGTCACCGTGGGCGAAGCCGGCAGAGTGGCGGGCGGGAGGTAGATTCCCGCGTCGGTGATCGTGCCTTGGGCGGCTCCGCCCAGCACCGACCAAGTGACCGCGGTATTGGTCGTGCCCGTGACGGTGGCGGAAAAGGATTTCGGATTGCCGATTTGGACCGTCGCCGTGCTGGGCTCGACCGCGACGAGCACCGGGGGCCAGGCCAGCGTGACCGTGGCGTCGGCGGAAACGAGCGCGTTGGCCACGGACGTAGCCCGCACTGTAACCGTGGGCGAAACGGGCATCGCGGCGGGCGCGGAATATAGGCCGGCGGTGGAGATTGTGCCTTGGGCGGCCCCCGCTACGAGGGACCAGGTGACCGCGGTGTTGGCGCTGCCGGTTACCGTTGAGAAAAACGCCTTGGTCGTTCCCAACGGCACTGTGGTGGCGACCGGGGTGACCGCCACGGTGACCGCTGGCGGCAGGGTCAAGGTCACCGTCGCTTCCGCGTAAACCGAGACATTTGCCGCCGCCGTGGCTCGCACCTTAAGCGTGGGCGAAACCGGTAGCACGGCGGGCGCGGTGTAAACGCCGCCCGGGGTGATGACGCCGTTGGCGGCTCCCCCAAGGATGGACCACGTGACGGCGGTATTCGCGTGGCCCGCGACCGTGGCGCTAAAGGTCGTGGTATTCCCCAAGGGCACAGCGGTCGTCGTCGGCGTGACCGCGATGGCGATCGTGGGCGCGGTGACCTGGGCTGAGACTTGGTTGCCGCTGACGGCCCCGGGGCCGGGTTGGCGCACGCAAAACGTCAGCGAACCGACAGCCGCCGCGTTGCCCGTGGCGAGCAGCGTGGTTTTGGAGACGTAAGTGGTCAGCAGATCCACGCCATTGGCCACCACCACCGAATCGGGGGCGAAGTTGTTGCCGTTGAAACTGACCGCGTAATTCCCGACTTGGAGCGCCGCGGGTGAGACACTCCACAGCCAGGGATACGGACGGA
>CAIJLV010000031.1 GCA_903821635.1 uncultured Verrucomicrobiota bacterium
GGTCGCACACCTTAGGCTGAACCCCAATGCGTGGCGGCGTAACTGGAGCGAGTTGGCGCCAACGTATCGAACGCTCGAACGCAACCCTCCAAGTCCGGTGCCCTCGACCTGCGAAGACATCAAGAGTCGGGGCATCATCGCTTGGAATGCGGAGATCGGTGACCTGGCCGCCGCGCTGTTCATGGACGATTTCCGACCGTTTCGGGTAAGGCGTCGACTGAACGGTCGAGGCACCCACTACGCAGGCACCGAGCCCAATGCCGCCGTTTGGACTTACCTCCAGTCGGTTTCGAACGCCGTGGCTGGCCGCCGAGTTTGATCGCCGCCATGACCACGGTCCAAACCTTGCAACTCTTGCGGCAGTTCGAGTCGCGGAACGTGACGTTCCTTGAGCCGGACGGCTCATGGCCCATCGTCTGGGAACGCGCTCAAGGCTGCCATGTCTGGGACGCTGAAGGGCGCAAGTATCTCGACCTCACGGCGGCGTTTGGCGTCGCGGCGGCGGGCCATGCCAATCCCCGCGTGGTGCGCGCCGGCCAGCGCCAGATGGCCACGCTGCTGCATGCCATGGGTGACGTGCATCCGCACGCGCTGAAGGCCCGGCTCGCGCAGGAATTGAGCGAACTCACCTTCGGTCGCTGGGCGCGCACCGCCCGCGGAAAGGCCAAGGCGGGAAGCGGTAAGGTGATTTTCTGCAACTCCGGTTTCGAAGCCGTCGAGGCAGCGCTTAAGACGGCGCGCTTGGCGACCGGCAAACCCGGCGTCATCGCCTTCGAAGGCGGCTACCACGGGCTCGGCTACGGCACCCTCAACGCCACGCACCGCGAACATTTCCGCGGCCCATTTCGGAACCAACTCCGCGAGTTCGCCCAGTTTCTCCCGTTTCCCAGCGCGAAGCGCGGCAAGTGGAAGGCGGAAAGCGCCGCCCTCGAAATCCAACTGCGGCAAACGTTCCAGCGTCACGCCATTGGTGCGATCCTCGTCGAACCGATGCAGGCGCGCGGCGGCATCCGCATCCCGCCGCCGGCATTTTTGCCGTTGCTCCGGTGGCTCGCCGACGAACATGGCGCGTTGCTGATCTTGGACGAGATTTACACCGGCTTCGGCCGCACCGGCGCGTGGTTCGCCTGCGAACACAGCCGCGTCGCGCCCGACCTCATCTGCCTGGGCAAGGCGCTCACTGGCGGTTTCCCGCTCAGCGCCTGCGTGGGACGGGCCGACCGGATGGACGCCGCTTGGCCGCCGTCGAACGGTGAGGCGATCCACACTAGCACGTTCCTCGGCCATCCGGTCGGCTGCGCGATGGCGCTGGCGCAGATCGAGGAATTGAAGGCAAAGCAACTGGTGGAGCGCACGGCGAAGCTGGGGACGTGGCTCGCGGACGCGCTCACCCAGCAATGCCACTTGGCGAAGGCTAAATTCAGCATGGAACCGCGCTGCCTAGGGCTCATGGCCGGCATCGAGTTCACGACCCCGGACGGCCAGCCCGCCACCGAACTGGCGCTGACGCTGATGAAGCGGCTGCTGGTCCGTGGATTCATCCTGCTGCCCGAGGGCGAGCACGGAAACATCCTCAGTCTCACGCCGCCGCTGACGATCACGGAGGCACAGTTGCGGCGGACGTTGAAAGCGTTGGCGGCAGAACTTCAAAACCTCACCGCCTGAGTCGATCCGTTTCCTTGTATTCCTAGTTTTCCGCTTGGTTTTCTTTGTGCCTGCGCCGTTGACCTCATGACTATCTCCGAAATGCGCCGCCTGCTCGACGAGCGCGGCCTCAAATTGACCCGCTCCCTCGGGCAAAACTTCCTGCACGACGGCAATCAGCTTCGGCGCATCGTGGACGCCGCCGAGCTGAGGTCGTCGGATCAGGTGCTAGAAATTGGTCCCGGCCTCGGCCCACTCACAGAATTGCTCGTCGCCTCCGGCTGCCCCCTCCTGTCGATCGAGTTGGACCGGCGGTTGGTAACGATTTTGGAACGGCAATTTCGGGTGCCGGCCGTGTCGGCCGCCGCGGGCGTCGTGCGGCAGTCGCCGCCGGAAGTGCCCGTCGCCAAACCGTCGCCGGAGGTAGCCGCCGCCGCCGCAGTTCGGGTTGAGGAGCGCCCGGCCGCAACCGCAAGCGGTCCCGCGGCCAATTCCGGGGGCAACTCGGCTTCCGCCGCGATCCGCAGTGCGCACCCCCTCACCCTCCTTCACGCTGACGCCCTCGTGTGGCTAAAGAAAAATCCCCGCGACTGGGCGGGCTGGAAGCTGGTTGCCAACCTGCCTTACTCCGTCGGTTCGCCCATCCTCGTGGAGCTTGCCGAGACCGATCAGCCGCCCGACCGGATGGTGGTCACCTTGCAACTCGAAGTCGTGAAGCGCCTGCTCGCCCGTCCGGACACTGAGGACTACGGCCTGCTCACGCTCCTGCTCCAGCTCCGTTACGAGACCGCCGGCTGGTTCAAAATCCCGGCCAACTGCTTCTTTCCGCAACCCAACGTGGACTCTGCCTGCATCACGCTGATCCGCCGGCCGAAGCCCTTGCTGACGCCCGCGGAAGCGACGCGGTTCACGCGGTTGGTAAAAATCGCGTTCGGCCAACGGCGAAAAATGATGTTCAAACTCCTCACGGCGGCTTGGCCTGAAGCCCAGTTGGAAACGGCGTTTGGGGCCGTCGGTCTAGAGAAGACGAAGCGGGCGGAACAAGTCGGACTCGAACAGTTCGTCAGGTTGACCCGCCAACTGTCAGCGCAGGCATGAAACTGCTCGTCAGCTTTTGTGTGCTGACGATTTTGACGACCGTCGGCGCCGTGCTCACCCGGGGGTGGCCCCGCCGCTTGGGTTGGGGCTTGCTGGCGCTCAATTGCGCCGCGGCCGCCCTCGCCTACGTGGAGCGAAGCCCGGCTTTTTGGGGCAAAGGTAGTGATGGAAAACTGAATTCCGCCCGCTGGTTGGTGACTTTGCCGCTTCATGGCTTCAATCAAATCGTCTTTCAGACCCTCCGCTCGGTTACCGCGTCGCGCCCTTTTGATGAAGTGCAGCCCGGGCTCTTCCTCGGCCGCCGACTGACCGGCCGGGAAGCGACGTTGAAGGAGTTTCGCACGGTGTTGGATCTCACCAGCGAGTTCACCGAACCCGTTCGGCTCCGGCAGGCGACGAATTATCTTTGTGTGCCCGTGCTGGACCACACGCCGCCCACGCCCACTCAACTCCGCGCCGCCTTGGATTTTCTCACGACTCACGAAGCCGATGGGCCGGTGTTGGTCCACTGTGCCGCTGGCCATGGGCGCAGTGCGTTGGTGCTGGCCGCTTGGCTCGTGCAACGGGGGCGCGCGACGAATGCCAGCGACGCCTTGGCTCAGCTTCAACGGGTGCGCCCGAACGTGGCGCTCAATCGCGAACAACGGGCCAGCTTGGAGGAATTTACCCGCCGCCTGCCGGCAAATTCAGGCGCGCCCCGCCAGTAGGCCGGAAGTGTGGTTGGCCCAGGGGCCCGGACGTAAACCGGAGGGTTCATGGGGCCACGCCCGCCCCGTCGTCGTCAGGGGGCGAACCCACTGTCGCGTTCTTCGCGCGCTCGCTGGCTTCGCTTTATCGCGGCCTGTGCCGCCTGGGTGCCGCTGGCGAAGCAGCCCTGCATCAGGTAACCGCCGGTGGGCGCTTCCCACGCAATCATTTCGCCGGCGACGAAGAGGCCCGGAAACCGTTTTACCATCAGGTCGGCGTCGAGTTCGTTCCAGCCGACGCCGCCCGCGGACGAGATGGCCTCGGCCATTGGTCTTGGCCGCAACAAGGGGATGACGCAGTGCTTCACCGCGTGGGCCAGCGCAGTGGCATCGGTCCAAGTGCGGTCCGACAGGAGGGCGTGGGCCGCGGCGCCGATCCGCCAGCGGATGAGCGCCTCGTCGAGGAAGTTGCGCCGCACGGATTCCATCTTCGCGACCAAACGCTCGACGCTGAACGTGGGTTTAAAATCAATGGTGAGGGCCGGTTCCGCCATGGCGCGTAACGCTGCCCCGAGTTGGTAAATCGCGCCGCCTTCGAGTCCGTAGCGCGTGATGAGTAATTCCCCGACGGCCAGGATGTCGCCGGCGCGGACGTGGATATTCTTCAGCGGCTGGCCTTCGGCGCGGGCGAGGACGGCGGGCGACCAAGCGTGTTCCCAGCCGCAGTTCGCCGCGGCTAGGGGATGCACCGCGAGGCCGAGCGATTGCAGCAACCCGGTCCAGGCGCCGTCGGAACCCGTCTCCGGCCACGAGCCGCCGCCGAGGGCGAGGATGACGGCGTCGGCCGTGGCGGTGGTGCCGTTGGCGAAGCCGAGGCGATAACCAGTGGGACGGGCATCCTTGCCTGTCTGGCAGGCTTCCAGCCCGTGAAGCGCTCCGGGGCTGGAAGCCCCGGAGACAGGCTGAAAGCCTGTCCCACTAAGCAGCCCTACGCATTCCAGCGCCACGAGCCGGTGATTCATGGCGAACGTCACGCCCAGTCCGCGCAGGCGCCCCACCCAGCGGCGCAGGAGCGGCGCGGCCTTCAGCTCCACCGGATAGACCCGGCCGCTGGTGGCTTGGAAGGTTTCCACGCCGAGTCCCGTCGCCCACTGACGCAACGCGGCGGCATCAAAGCCGGCGAGCAGGCGCGGCCAGAGATCCGCAGGCTGATCAGGACCGGAGTAACGCGCGGCAAAGCGGTCGAGCGGTTCGCCGTGGGTGAGGTTGAGCCCACCGCGGCCGGCGACGAGGAACTTCCGCCCGACGGAGGGTTTGCCCTCGTAGAGTGTGACTTGGAGGCCGGCGGCCGCCGCGACTTCCGCCGCGCGCAAACCGGCTGGGCCGCCGCCGATCACGGCGAGTTGGGAGTGGGTGGGCAAGGGGACTAGCTAAACGAGGCTACCAGCGCGTAGGCGGCTTCCGGGAGCGGATGCAGCCTCCAGCGAAACTCACTGCGCCCATAGTCCCATGTCTTTACCGGTTGATTGTTCTTTGGATGCTCCTCCTAAACTCCTGCTTGGAGTATTCACTGATGACCGCGTATCCAAGGAGGGCGCTGATGGCCAAGATAACGCCGAAAGCATAAACAGGGGTAAACACCGGACGGCACCTAACCACGTATTCTGTGTCGGAATCCCATGGAGCACAGCCGCGTAAAACGAGTTGCTTGTAGGCACGGTAGAATGCCCAAAATGTGAGTCCTGGAAAGACGATGAGGTAGAACATGCCGGAGCCAATCGCGTGGTTTGCGCGCCAAAAAGCCTCGGCGAAGGATAGACGTGAACCATCGCGGCGGAGAACCCGGATACGGAAGATAAGCTTCCCGACCGTCGTGCCGAAGACCGAAAGCATGAATCCCTCGTAGACCAGCAAGAAGATGACCCACACGACAAAAGTGCCAACAAACCCCACAATCGGCAGTGTCTGGTAGGGAGGCCAAAAACCAGTTGTGAGCAACAGCAGCAGGGCAGCGACTTCGAGGCAAATCCGCGCCATTCCTACATCAATCAGACGTGCCCAAAAGCGTCTCCAAGCTTGCGGGTGAGCGGCCAAACAAAAGGCTCGCCAGCCCGAGGTTGGGACTTGGTCAAATCGGTCCGGCAAAAACTCGACCTTGCCAGGTGTTGTTGGCTCGGAGGCTGTAGCCGCAACCGTTGCGCGCGGCGGCGGAGGGGGCGTGGATACGGTCTCGGGGAGCGGAGGGGGTTGAGGGCGGACAACCCCCGGGACAAGATCAAGGGCTGTCCATCCGGACATGCCAGAAACCCATGCGAGCTCGCTCCCCTCAAGCTCACCGCGTGCAAGCATCAAATTAACGGTATCGAGCGTCAGCTCTTGGGCTGGCAGGTTGTGGGCTTTAACGTGCACTCGCATAATCAACTATCCGATGAAGCCAATGAGAATTCCGATAATTGCGCCAACGAATCCACCGAGTATCCAGTCGCTAATTTTGGAGCGCCAAGTGCCAGCAACACGTAGTTGCTCCTGAAGCGCTTCAATTTGGCGCTGATTGGCTCGAACATCGTCGCTAAGCTCGCCTATGATGCGAACTGCTTCGTCCAGAGTGTCCGGCAGTTGCGCTTGCCGTCGCGCCTGCTCGTCTTTGATAGCCAAGTAACGGTCTGAGGAGCTTCCCATATTTCTCGATTGGATAACGAAGGTTGGAAATTTCCGAGATTCTGTCGCGGGCCTCTAGCCTAAGCCACACTGCTGTCACTTCCACTTATCGTCGAAAACAACACTGTTCATTACGAGTTGGAAAAGTGGCCGAAAGGCAGCGACACGGTCAGCGAGATCCGATGCTTTGGACGGAACGCCTGCAACTTGGAATTGGATTTGGACCATCGTGTGGGCCTGAAAGAAAATCAGGGAGACGATATGCATGTCTATTTCGATGCCTGCGCGATCTGCGCGCACGGAATACTCCAAAATTCCGGCAGGGCTTCCCTCAATCTTGGTTGGTGTGGCTCGAATGAATTTGGCATCGTCAGGGATGGTTTCCTTTAGCGCTTCGGGCGAGAGGAAAGCTTTCTGGTCTGCTTCACTGAACGAAAGGTCCGATGGGAGGGACTTCGTTACGATGATGATGTGCTCCAAGCCTTTACCGGACTCGCTGATGAATTTCTGAACAATGTTTGTCCGTTCCCCTTCTTTGGCCGCCCAGCTATTCGGATACTTGAGTGTGAAAACGGCCCCTTTGGCTTTGGAATGTCCCCTGGTGCTGAATTTAGTGACTTTGCCTTCGACGAACTCGGAGGCTGGAGACTGAGCGACACTGGCAAATGCAGTGGCCCAACATATCGGTAGGAGGAGGAGATTGTGTCTCATCGGAGTGCTTAGGAACTTACCGAATGTATTAAGGCGCTGGCCACATTGCCTTCCAGCGCCAGCCACTATGCATGGTTTACAGTGCATTCGACAAGTTGCCAGTTCGTTATCTTGCCCCTGTGTTTGAAACAAGGTTCCCCAATCTCGATTTCCCGAGATTCGCTCTCGGGTTTCCGTCTCTGCTACGCTGGCCGGGCCGATGAGCGACATTCAACTCAACGACGCCTTTTTCCAGAAGACCGCGGGCTGGGAGGTGGTCAAACACGCCCGCGCCTTGCTGTCGATCGACAAGGTGCTGTCGTCCAACTACACGCCGCCGGTGCTTAAGGGCGTGGTCGCCGCGGGCGAGACGACCTACCGCGCTGGGTTGGTCATCAAGGGCGTCATCGACGTGGACAACCTGTGCACCTGCCGCGCCTCGCGCGACGACGGGATCATCTGCGCTCATTCGGTGGCGGTAGGGCTGCACTGGATGCGGGGGCAGGCGGAAGAAAAATCTGGAAGGCAGGAAAATAGGAAAACGGGTGCCGAGGCGGCCAGCCCCGTTCGAGCCGCCGTTGTTGGACCTGCAGCGGCGCCCAAATCGGCGCGGGATGGCATCAAGCTGCGTCGGGCCGAAGCCGGCGAATTGCTGGAGATTCATATCATCTTCCCGCCGAACCTCGCCGATTCACTCGCCCGCGGCCGGGCGATGCTGGTGTTTGAAGGCGCCACCAGCCGTGGCCGGATGCCGCTCAACGCGCTGGTGAAGGCCGGGCCGTTTCGGCTGTCGCCGGCGGACACGGAACTGCTCGACGCGGCGGAACTCGTCTCCGGGGGCGACACCCCGGGCATGGTCCAGTTACCGGCGGCGGATTTTGTCGAATTGTTGCCGAAGCTCGCCGGGCATCCCCGCCTGAATGTGGGCCGCACGCTGCCCTTTGCTGTGTCGAACACGCCGGCCGGCCTGCCGCTCAAGGCGACGCTGGAGGCGAACGGCGAGATCACAATCGCGCTGCGCCCCGGTGGTAAACCGCCGGTGGTTTTCAGCGGCGGGACGTCGGCCTGGACCTTGGTTGAACCAGTCACCCGGGGGGGGCCGCCGACCTTGGCACCGCTCGCGCTCGCACCGCAGTTCCGCGGGGCGCTCCAGCAGCCGCTGCGGATTCCGCGGACGCAGGTGCCGCTCTTCCTGTCGCAGGACTGGCCCAAGCTGTCCGCCGGCGGTGGGGTAGAGGCCAACTTCCGGTTGGAAGACTTCGAGCTGAAGCCGCAACCGCCGAAGTTCATTCTGAACCTCGCGGGCGGCCTCGCGCAGCTCACGGGTTCGCTCCAGTGTGCTTACGGTCCCCGCATCATGACCGTGGGCGTCAGCGCGGCGGGCGAAGGGGCGTTCATGCCCGACCCAGCGAACCCGCGCCGTTACGCGACGCGCGATCCTCTGGCCGAGCACAATGCGCTGCTGCGGCTCCGCAACGCCGGCTTCACCGGGCCGAACGTGCAGGGGCAGTGGCAACTGGTTGGGCAGGAACGGGTGCTGGCTTTCTTTGCGCGCGAATTCCCGCGGTTGGAAAAGACGTGGGAGGTGTCGCTGGAGGAACGCCTGTCGCACAGCACGCAGAAAAATCTGGAGCGGGTGACGCCGCAGTTCCGCATCACGCCGAGCGGCCAACACTGGTTTGAACTCGAGGTGAGCTACGGCACGGCGGGCGGCGAGCGGTTCAGCGCGGCGGAGATCCAGACGCTCCTCCAGGGCGGCGGGCGCAAGCTGAAGAACGGGAAGTTTGCCATCATCGATACCGGGGCGGTGGAGGAATTGCAGGAGGTGATCCTCGACTGTGCCCCGACGCAGCGCCCGGGCGGGGCCGGGACGAGTTACCGCATGAGCGCCGCGCAGGCGGGTTTTCTCGATTCGGCGCTGGAGGAACAGGGTTTCACGTTCGCCGCGCCCCCGCAGTGGAAGGAGCGGGTGCGTCAGCAGACCGGCGAGGCGACGCTGGTGTGTCCGCCGCTCGGCCAGTTGGACGAAGTGCTGCGGCCGTATCAGAAGCACGGCGTGGCGTGGATGCGCTTCCTCCGGGAGAACGGCTTTGGCGGCGTGCTCGCGGACGAGATGGGCTTGGGCAAGACGTTGCAGGTGTTGGCCCATGTGTGGGCCGGTCGAAAAGCGGCCGCTGGCAGCGGACCGGTTCTGCCCACGGTGGTCGTCTGTCCCACCACGCTGGTGTTCAACTGGGCCGCGGAGGCGGCGAAATTCACGCCGGAATTGCGCGTGCTTGTGCTGAACGGGCCGGACCGGCACAAGGAGTTTGCCCGGATTCCGGAAAGCGACCTGATCATCACCAGCTACGCCCTGATTCGGCGGGATGCGGAGCGGTATCGCGCGCTGGAATTCGACACGGTCGTGCTCGACGAAGCGCAGCACATTAAGAACCGCCAGACGCAGAACGCCCAGGCGGTGAAGGCCATCCGTGCCGAGCATCGGCTCGTGCTGACCGGCACGCCGCTGGAGAATTCCGTGCTCGATCTCTGGAGCATCTTCGACTTCCTGATGCCGGGTTATCTGGGCACGACGCAGGACTTCCGCGAGCGCTACGAGGTGCCCATCGCCAAGGAGCGCGACTCCGCGACGATTGCGCGGCTAGCCAAGCGCGTGCGGCCCTTTTTGCTGCGCCGACTCAAGCGCGACGTGGTCAAGGAGTTGCCGGCCAAGCTGGAGCAGATCGCCTTTTGCGAACTCACGGACGAGCAGTCGGGTGTCTATCAGCAATTGCTTGCCCACACCCGCAAGGAGGTCCTGGAAGCCGTCGGCGAACAGGGGCTTGCGAAGAGTCGAATGCTGGTCCTGACGGCGTTGCTCCGTTTGCGCCAAGTGTGCTGCGACCTGCGGCTGTTGCAGAAAGCGGACGAAACCGCCGGGAAGCCGACCAAGGCCGACAAGGCGTCCGGCAAGGTTCAACTCTTCGGCGAACTGCTGGATGAAATCGTGGACGGCGGACACCGGGTGCTCGTGTTCAGCCAGTTCACCTCGATGCTGGCGTTGCTCCGGGAAGAATTGGAGGCGCGCGAACTCACCCACTGTTACCTCGACGGCTCGACAAACAACCGCGGCGAAGTCGTGCAGAAGTTCCAGGCGGACGAGTCCATTCCGGTGTTCCTGATTTCGCTGAAGGCCGGCGGCGTGGGCTTGAACCTGACCGGGGCCGACACCGTGATTCACTTCGACCCGTGGTGGAATCCGGCGGTCGAGGATCAGGCGACGGACCGCGCCCACCGCATTGGCCAGACCCGCGTGGTGACGAGTTACAAGCTCATCACCCGGGGCACCGTCGAAGAAAAAATCCTGACACTGCAACGCAAGAAGCGGGAGATCATCGAAGCTACGTTGACCGGCGAAGAAGCCTTCACGGAGAAGCTAAGCTGGGACGAGATTCAGGAATTGCTGAACTGAGCCCGGGGTCCCGTTCGTGGGCTTCGCTGGAGCGGTGGTTGGTGATTTTTTCGGTAACGACTTACGGGAAATACTTCTGAGGTGGTTGGAAACAGCTTACCCGCCATGAAAACTTCCGTGAACGAGGCGAACGCCAAAAACTGCCCCACCTGCGCCCGCCCATTGCCGGCGGGTGCGCCCGGTGGGCTTTGCCCCGCCTGCCTGTTGGCGCAGGGCGTCGAGACCGATTCGGGCGCCGGTGGGGCGCGACTTCGGTTCGTGCCGCCGCCGCTGACCGAAGTCGCGGCGTTGTTCCCGCAGTTGGAACTGATCCGCCTGCTCGGCGCGGGCGGCATGGGCGCGGTTTACCTAGCGCGGCAGCCGGCGTTGGACCGCTTGGTGGCGTTGAAGGTCCTGCCGGCGGACGCCGACGGCGGGGCAAACTTTTCAGAGCGCTTCAACCGCGAGGCCCGGGCGTTGGCCCGGCTGAACCACCCCAACATCGTCACGGTGCATGAATTCGGGCAGGCGGGCGCGCTGCATTACTTCCTGATGGAGTTCGTGGACGGCGCGAACCTGCGGCAGCTCGAACAAGCGAGCCGCCTGTCGGCGCGCGAGGCGCTCCAGCTCATTCCGCAGATCTGCGACGCGCTCCAATACGCCCATGACGAGGGCGTGGTGCACCGCGACATCAAGCCGGAGAACGTGCTCGTGGACCGCAAAGGGCGCGTGAAGATCGCCGACTTCGGCCTCGCGAAGATGCTCGGCCATGATCCCGAAGCCGCGCGGCTCACCGTCGAGGGCCAGGTTATGGGCACGCCGCATTACATGGCGCCGGAGCAGGTGGAGCGACCGTTGTCGGTGGATCACCGGGCGGACATCTATTCGCTGGGCGTCGTCTTCTACGAACTGCTCACGGGCGACCTGCCGCTCGGGAAATTCCTGCCGCCGTCGCGCAAGGTGCAGGTGGACGTGCGCCTCGACGACATCGTGCTGCGGGCGTTGGAGAACGATCCCGCGCGCCGTTACCAGCACGCCAGCGAGGTGAAGTCCGGGGTGGCGACGGTGGTGGCGACGCCGGCGCCCACCGGCCCCGGCGAGGAAGCGCTACCTAGCCTTGATTCAATCCAGCGGGAAAAACCTGCGCCAGGGTCTTCGCGTTTGGGCAAGAGCTGGTGGCGGGCGATCACCCCGGGGCTAGCTGGCTTCGTGGTGTGGCTGCTGGTGATGGTAACGACGACGGCTGTTACCGTCACACTCCCGCAGACGTTCGAGGCGACGGCCCGGGTGTCGGTTGATTTGCCCCGAGATAGCGGCGTCATCGGATCTGACCCCGAAATGATCAGGGTAAGCGCGATGCAGCGAATCTGCTCACTTCCAGTCCTCGAACAGACAGTGGACAAACTGAAACTCACTGAAAGATGGGCTGGGAAATTCGGCGGTGGACCGCTTTCGACCCGCGAGGCTGCCTCGTGGCTGGCTCCGATGATCTC
Organism: uncultured Verrucomicrobiota bacterium; assembly: GCA_903821635.1. Taxonomy (GTDB): domain Bacteria; phylum Verrucomicrobiota; class Verrucomicrobiia; order Limisphaerales; family UBA9464; genus CAIWAH01. The sequence continues at coordinate 11,700 of CAIJLV010000031.1, forward strand.
CGTGCGATCAATCCGCCTAACCCGCCTCTTTGAGATCGAATGCTCGAACGGATCCCCCAACGAAGCTGCGGAGTTTGCCAACGCGGTGGCCGAGTCCTTTGTAGACCAGTCCCGCTTCCAGCCGCCGCCCATCGGTGGCCTGACGGCGGGCCGGTTCGACGCGACGCTGATCGACCGAGCAGTGGCGCCCCTTCGCGCATCGAAACCCAACATGCCGCTGAATTTCGTGCTCGGGTTCGTAGGCGGCGGCGCGGCGGGCGGTCTGGCCGCCCTCTTCGTAGGCTGGAGGCAGCGGCGGGCGGGCGGTGCCGGACCGGTCGAGGACAAACGCCGAAGTCGCTTCGTGGTCGGCGCGGCCGTAGCCGTGGTCATCGGTGTCCCCTTCGCCGTGGTCCTCAAGGCGGCCCGGACTGCGCAGCAGCCGGAACCGCAGCGGGCGACGGTGCCGCTGAAGCAGGTCATTCGGCCGGGGCGAAATCCGCTCGGCTCCGGCGCGCGTCAGCCCGCCGCGCCGCCCGCAGCCGCCTTGGAACTTCGTTCGGTCGTGCCCGCGGGCGACACGGCCACCCCCTTTGAGCTCCTGACGACGGCGGAGGGCCAGCCCCTTCGGGTGGCCAAGACACCGTGGCTACAAGGGGACGCCTTCGCCGGCGCCAGTTGGCGGATGGATCCAGTTTCCAACACCCGGGTCATCGTGCTGCGCTTGAGCGACTCGGGACGGCGGGAGTTTGCCCGGCTTAGCGCCGAACATGTTCGGGAACAGGTCGCACTGGTTTTGGCCGGGCGGATTCTCTTCGCCCCGCAGATCGCCGCGCCGATGGACGTCGCCACCTTGGAGTTAGGCGGCCTGGACCGGGAACGCGGCCAGTTTGTGGAACTGCTCGAGGCCTTGAATCCGCGGCCCACCGCCGCCGGGCCCATTCGCTTCGGCAAGGAGCACGAGGCGGTGTTGACCAAAAGCAGCGGCGGGACGTTTCACTGGTGGAACTTGGCGGAGGGCGGCGACGTGTCCGTGGGCGGGTTGGAAACGCTGTGGGCAAAGATGGCCGCGAATCAGATTCCGGCGGAGGCACGCAACGTCTCGGCGAGCGGGTTGGATCGTTCCACCCGGGAATACCGCGAGGCCCGGCGGGGCATGGGCGGGGATCTGGAGGCGTTGGGCGACAATCCTATGCCCTTGGTGAGCGGCCAAGAGCTCGCGGTCGTGCCCCTCGCCGGTGACGGGCAACCCACGACCGCCCTCGAAGTCGCCTACCGCTGGGAACTGCTGCACCAGGAACCCGAACCGGAAAACCTCCTGTCCACCGGCACCTACGCGCTCCGAACCCGTCGCGGATTCACCGGCATACTGGAGGTGCTTGGCTGGACCCAGGACCAGTCCGGGGTCCGGATTCGCTACCGCGAAGTGCTCAACTCCAACGCGGCCCCGTAACCATGGCTGGCCCCGCTTCCGATCCGACCTCCACACCCGCCCCGCGCGACATCTTCGTCACCACGCGCTGGACGATGGTGCTGTCGGCCGGGCGCAAATCGTCGCCGCACTCCGACCGCGCGCTGGCCGAGCTGTGCCAGACCTATTGGTATCCGCTCTACGCGTTCGTGCGCCGGCAGGGCAAGACCAAGGAGGACGCCGAGGATCTCGTGCAGGCGTTCTTCGCCCACTTCCTGGAGCAGAACTACCTCGAAGGCCTTGCCGCCGAACGCGGCAAGTTCCGCGCCTTCCTGCTCGCCTCGCTGAAGCACTTCCTCGCCAACGAATGGGACCGCGCCCAAGCCCAGAAGCGCGGCGGCGCCGCCGAACACCTGTCGCTGAACTGGCAGGACGCGGACGAACGCTTCCACCTAGATCCGCCGGACCCGACGAACCCCGAGCGGCTCTTCGACCGCGAATGGGCGCTGGCGCTGCTGGAACGCGTGATCGCCCGCCTCGCCGCGGAATGCGCCCGCGACGGCAAAGCGGACCTATTCACCCACGCGAAGGGTTTCCTGACGGTCAGTTCCGCCGCGATTCCCTACGCCGATGCCGCGAAGGCACTCGGCATGGACGAAGGCGCGCTCCGGGTCGCCGTCCACCGCCTCCGCAAGCGCTACCGCGAACTGCTGCGCGACGAAATCGCCCAAACCCTCGCCGACCCGGCGCAGGTGGCGGAAGAACTGCGATCCCTGTGGGCGGCATTGTCCGGCTAGGTCGGCGTTGGGCTGTGGAACCCGTTCTTGCCGATTGACCGGGAAGGGCAGGGTGGCGTTTAACTGTCGCCGGGTTGGCCAAAATCCCCGGTCCGCCCCAATCCCCCAGTCGATATTTATGGAAGGTTTCACCGATCTTGCCACCCGCCAACCCATCGCCCATGCGATTCTAGTGTTGTCTGTCGTGGTCGTAGCCGGCCTCGCCGTCGGCGGCCTCAAATACCGGGGCATCGGCCTGGGGGCGGTCGGGGTGCTCTTTTCTGGCATCGTGGCCGGCCACTTCGGCTGGGTGATCGAGCATTCCGTGCTGCACTTCGTAAAGGAGTTCGGGTTGATCCTGTTTGTCTTCACCATCGGCCTTCAGCTTGGGCCGGGCTTCTTCGCGGCGTTGCGGCGCGACGGGCTCGCGCTCAATTCGTTGGCGGCCGTCACGGTTCTCCTCGGCGGCGGAATCACGGTGCTGCTCGCCCAACTGGCCATCAACCCCTTCGCGGCGCTGGGACTTTTTTCCGGCGCGACGACCAATACGCCCTCACTGGGCGCGGCGCAGCAGACGCTTGAATCCATGTCCGCCGCGGCCAAGGCCCACACCGATCTACCGGCGTTGGCTTACGCCGTGGCGTATCCGGTCGGCATTCTCGGCATTATTGGGACGCTGCTGATCCTGCGCGGCGTGTTTCGGATCAATCCTGAGGCGGAGGCGGAGGCGTTCAACCGCCAACGGCACGAGGGAATCGAGCCCCTGACCCGCGTCAATCTGGTGGTCGAAAACGCCAACCTCGACGGGGTGAATATCAGCGAGATTCCCGGGCGCCGGGAAACGGGCGTGGTGGTGTCGCGCCTGCGCCGCGCCGGCGAGTCGGAAGTGCACAACGTCACCGACGAAACCCGGGTGCATACCGGCGACATCCTGCTCGCCGTGGGCACCGCCAAGAACTTGGAGCAGTTTCAACGCGTGGTGGGGCGTGCCAGCGAGGTGGACCTGCTGAAGACACCCGGGGTGATCACGTTTCGCCGCGTGCTGGTGACGCACCGGGAAGTGCTGGGCAAGACCGTGGAGGAATTGGGTTTGGATCAACTCTACAGCGTCACGGTGACGCGGGTGACGCGGGCGGACATCGAGATGACCGCGGTCCCAGAACTTCGCCTCCAATTTGGCGACCAACTCAACCTCGTGGGCGACGAGGCCAGCCTCAAGAAAGCCGAGCAAGCGGTGGGCAATTCCCTGCGCGAAATGAACGCGACCCACTTCGTGCCGGTGTTCACGGGGATTGCGCTGGGCGTGCTGGCGGGCTTGGTGCCGATCCAGTTTCCCGGGCTACCGGTGCCGGTGAAGCTGGGGCTCGCGGGCGGTCCGTTGGTGCTGGCCATCCTGTTGGCGCGGATCGGCCACTTCGGCCCGCTGGTCTGGCACATGCCGGTCACGGCCAACCTCGCCTTTCGCGAACTCGGCATCACGCTGTTCCTCGCCTGCGTGGGGCTCGGCGCCGGTGAGAAATTTTTTGCGACCGTATTTGGCGGCACCGGCTTGGCGTGGCTCGGGGCGGCAACGTTGATTACGATGGTGCCCCTGCTGCTGGTCGGACTGATCGCCCGGTGCTGGCTGAAGCTGAATTACATGTCCATTTGCGGGCTCATCGCCGGCAGCATGACCGATCCGCCGGCCTTGGCCTTTGCCGCTTCGATCAGCAAATCGGACGCCCCCAGCGTGGCTTAC
>CAIJLV010000032.1 GCA_903821635.1 uncultured Verrucomicrobiota bacterium
CCGCCCACGAGCAGGCTAATGCCGGCGATGATACCGCCGCTCATGCGGGCATTGCGGATGAATACGTTGATGGACTCGGCCCAGTCTTCCTGGGTGCGGAAGGTAAAGTCTTCAATCCCCCGATGCGTGACCATCAGCACGTTGCGAATCTGAGTGAGCGCCTCATTGAGCCGGCCGACGTCGTGGATCTTGATCTCCATGTTGGTCAGCGTGGGCACGGACGGGGCGTTGGTCTGGCCGGACTTGAGCTTCAACCACATGGTGTTTAGAGGAATGTAAACGGTGTTGTTCTTGATCCAGAACGCAAAGTTGCCACGCCGCCCGCCGCCCCAACCGCGGCTGCGATTGGGGCCGGTGACCGAGTTGGTGAGGCCGGCCGCACGTTTGGCCGCCTCTTCCTGCTCCCGCAGTTGACGAGCCTTCTTGTCGGCCTCGCTCTCGTATTGCTGGAACATGCCGACGATGGTGAAGGGATAGCCATTGATTGTGAGCTGTTTGCCGATGGGGATGACGGCTTCGCCAGTCTCTTCGGGGCGGCCGAACAGTTCGTCGCGAATGTTGGTGCCGATGACACAGACGTTGCGGGCGAGTTCGTTGTCCACCTCGTTGAACATGCGGCCGTGCTCGACGGTGTGTTCCATCATCTCCAACTGAACGGGCCAGACCCCGGCCGTCATCCAAGTGCGATAGAACTTCCCGTTGGCCGCCAGCGTGGGTTGGGGCTCCAATCGCATCTCCGGCGAAACTTTCATAACTTCCGGGGCCGAAGCCTGAAGGGCATGCACGTCGTCAAGAGTTACGCCGCGGGCGAAGTCTTTGAGGTGCCGCTGATCAATGGGCAAGGGCTGGGCTTCGACGCGCAGTTTTTGCAGCCCGCCGACGGCAATCAGGGATTCCTTGGCGCCATTTTCCATGCCTTGCACCAGGGCGGTCATGGCGATCAGCGACGACACCCCGAGGATGATCCCGAGCATGGTCAGCAGGGACCGAAACTTATTGGCCCAGATTTCCTTGAGGCCGACGAGGATGGCGGACCAGAGGCTCATGTGGTGACACGGAGGGGCTGCGATTGCGTTAGTTGGCCGAGGCCGAGCGCGGTCAGCGTGGCGGCGGCCGAATCCAGTTTTGCCTGGTGGGTTAAGGCCTCGGAACCGCTGACCAACGGCGTCAGTTCACGCAGCAGATAGTAGGCATGCACGTAACAGGGCAGGGCGGTCTGGCGGTCCAAACAGGCTTCGGCCAAGCGGGCGTGACCGAGCAAAATCTCGACCAAACCGGCGGCGCGGCCGCTCCAACTTTGGCCGCCTTGCTGGAGCAATTGGAGCAGGTTTGGCGGCGCAAGGCGGACAATGAAATCCAAGTCCAAACCGACGTGCTGCCGACACAATTCCCGGCATTCATCCAGCGCCTCCGGGCCTTTCCCGTGGTCGGCCTTGACGATCAGCGCCGCCATCGCGGTTCCAATCTGCTCGGCCATTCTCAGGATGTAATCGTTGCGCAGCATCCCGGGATTCAGTGCGAGTTCTGGCCGTCGTTCTGCGTTCTGCTTTCCGTGTTCCGCAGTCGGTCGAGGCCGGCGAGTTTCTCGTCCACCTTGTCCGCGACCTTACCGTTGCGAATTTCGATCCGGCGCGGGGTGACGGCAGCGATTTCGGGGTTGTGCGTAACCAAGATCACGGTCCGGCCCTCTTTGGACAGGCGGCGGAACAGGGCAAGGATCACTTCGCCGGTGTGGGTGTCTAGGTTACCGGTCGGCTCGTCGGCGAGGATGATTTTCGGGTTGTTGACCAGCGCCCGGGCAATGGCTACCCGCTGTTGCTGGCCGCCCGATAACTGCGAGGGCCGGTTCTTTAGGCGGTTACCCATTTCGACCGCCTCAAGGGCCTGGAGCGCGCGTTCCCGGCGTTCCCGCGCACTTAGTCCCGCGTAGATCATCGGCAGCTCGACGTTCTGCACGACATTCAACTTGGGCAAGAGGTTGAAGAACTGAAACACGAAGCCGATTTTTTTGTTCCGGAGGTGAGCCAGCTCGGTCTGGGAAGCATGTTGTGACTCCGTGCCATCGAGCCGGACTGTTCCCTGGGTGGGGGTGTCGAGGCAGCCCACGATGTGCATCAGCGTGGATTTACCGGAACCGGATGGACCAATGATCGAGATAAATTCACCTTCGCCGATGTCGAGCGACACGTCGTCGAGGGCGCGAATTTCTTCGCCGCCCAAGTGGTAAATTTTGCTGATGTTGCGGAGTTCGAGCAGCGCCACGGCAAAAGGGAATTATAGATTGAGGGACCGGAGCAGAGGTCAGCGGGTCGAGGCTTGTTGTGAACGCGACGTGGCAGGACTGGCCGCGCCACCACTCGTGGTGCCGACCTTGCCGGCCGCGGGTTCGGGCTTTTTGCTGGCACTCTTGGCCCGGTCTTCCAATGAGACGACCTCGCCTGGTTTGAGTCCGCTGGTGACTTCGGCGAAGAAGTAGTCGCTCACGCCGATGGTAATCGGGCGGCGCTCCCATTCGGCGCCGGCCTTGACCCAAGCGAACCGTTCCTGCTGTTTGCTCTCTTGATTAAATTCGGTGAAGACGGCGGCGAGTGGGGCGGCCACGACGTTGTCGGCACTGGCGACCGGAATGGAAATATTCGCCGTCATGCCGGGCCGGACGCGCCGGTCTACGTTTTTAAGCAGGATCCGCGCGGCAAAGCCCTTGATGTTGTTCTTGATGGTGGCCTGCGGCGCGATGCGTTCGACCTTGCCAACGATCTTCAGCCCAGTGACCGCTTCCACGGCGACTTCAACCTCCTGCTCAACCTTGAGGCGCGTGACGTCGGCTTGGTTGATGTGCGCGTTGATGATCAAGTCGTTCAGGTTGGCGATGGACAAGATTTCCGTGCCCGAATTGAACCCACCGGAACCGCTGACGGCTTGGCCGATGGACACCGGCCGAGTGAGCACGGTGCAGTCAAACGGCGCATTCACGACGGTCTTTTTGAGGCGCTCCAACACGAGTTCAAGCGACCGCTGGGCGCGGTCGAGGGAGTTTTTTGAAAGTTCGAACGCGGTTCTGGAGTCCTCGAACAATTCTTGGGAGATGAGTTTGCCCTCAAACAGTTCCTGCGAGCGTTGGTAATTCCGTTTGGCTTGTTCGATTTCGAGCTTGGTGCGGGCCACAGCAGTCTCTTGCGACTGTTTTTCGGTCTGGAGTTCGCGGTCATCGAGTTTGAACAGCAATTTGTCCTTCAACACCGAATCGCCGACATCGACCGTCAGCAGTTCAATCTTCCCGTTGACCTCGGGGCGGACAGAAACTTGCTCCGCTGGCGTAATTTCACCGGCGGCGCTGACTGCGAAACGGATGTCGCGCGTCGCGATCTCCGCAGTGGTGGTGCGCGCGTTGCCAGCAGCGGCTTCAGCTTGGGTGGCACCCTGCTTCTTTTGCCAAAAAAACCAGCCGCCCACGGTCAGCGCGGCGATAAAAAGGAGAGTCCCGAGTGCTTTCATGTGGTCTGAAGGGTCAGAATAGAGTTGATACGCATACGTGCAATTGGCATTTCCACAACCTCGCATGACCGCGGGGTTGTGACTTCGGTGCTCGGACCGATAGCCTCTGCCAGACGCACATGGAACTGGTCGAATTCATTCCTCCTTTCGCCGCCGGAATACTCGTTGTCCGCTGGCTCGCCGAAACCGCTTTGGGTTGGCTCAACCAGCGCCATGTGGAGGCGCATGCAGGCGAAGTTCCCGTCGCGTTTCGCGAAGCAGTGCCACTGGAAACCTACCGCAATACCGTCGCCTATACCTTGGCGAAATTGCGTTTCGGACGCTGGGAAGACGGGTGGTCCACAGTGGTCGGACTTGGAGCGCTATTCAGTGGGTTATTTCCTTGGAGCTTGGAATGGATCCAGAGCGGGCTGGGCGAATCCGCTTGGACCCATGCCGCGTGGCTCTTCGGGCTGGGGATCGTTTTGACGCTCCCGGGCTTGCCGTTCGAATGGTGGGGACAATTTCGGCTCGAACAGCGCTTTGGCTTCAACACCACCACGCAGAAACTGTGGTGGGCCGACCGGGTGAAGGGGCTCGGCCTCGCGGTGGTGCTTGGTTATCCGCTACTGGTCCTAGTGGTGAAGCTGTTTGGTTGGATGGGTGACCGCTGGTGGCTTTGGTCGTGGGGCACCATGATGCTTTTCCAATTGGTGATGATGGTGCTCGCGCCCATCATCATCCTGCCCTTGTTCAACAAGCTGACCCCACTGAGCGAAGGCTCATTGCGCGACCGTCTGCTCAAACTGGGGGAGCGCACGGGCTTTTCGGCTCAGACGATTCTGGTCATGGATGGCTCCAAGCGGTCTCGGCATTCCAACGCCTTTTTCACCGGCTTGGGGCGCTTCCGGAAAATCGTGCTGTTCGATACGCTCATCGCCCAGCTCAGCGAACCGGAGCTCGAAGCCGTGTTGGCCCACGAGGTCGGCCACTACAAGCGGGGGCATGTGCCCAAGCTCCTGGCGTGGGCGGCGCTGAGCTCGCTCGCAGGATTCTGGGCGGTGGCGTTGCTCGCGCAGGCGCCGTGGTTTACCGAGGGCTTTGGCTTCGCCCCGGACAGTGGCATCGCGCCCACGCTGTTACTTTTCGTGCTGCTCAGCGGCGCGGTGACGTTCTGGCTCTCGCCACTGATGAACTTCTGGTCCCGCCGCCACGAATTTGAGGCTGATGCCTACGCCGCCCAAGCCATGGGGGAAGCGGACTCATTGATCGGCGCACTCCGCAAGCTGACTGAGAAAAATCTCTCCAACTTGACGCCGCATCCTTGGTTCAGTGCCTGGCATTACTCGCACCCGACGCTGCTGGAGCGAGAGGCTGCGGTGCGGGCAACTCAAAGCCGCGGCGAACCTTCGTAGCCAGTCCGGCCAGTAGAAGCGCGACAGCGGGCCCGTTGCCAACTCACTTACCCAAGGATTAACCACCGGCACCTAATCCTGCCCGTGGGGCTGTGGCTGAATTCTGACGGAGGTTACTTACGGCGGGCGCATCGAGTCGGGACCACTTTACTGGGCCCCCGAATCCCAATCGCCGGGCGCACTACGCCGCTTCCACCCACTTGCCGTGTTCCTTGATCAACCCCACCAAGCAATCGACAGCTTCCTCCTCCGGGATGTTGAACTTCACTGGTTTCTTGCCGACGTAGAGGTTGATCTTGTTGGGCGCACCGCCGACGTAGCCGAAGTCAGCGTCCGCCATCTCGCCCGGGCCGTTTACGATGCAGCCCATAATGGCGATCTTCACGCCCTTAAGGTGGTCGGTGCGGGCCTTGATACGAGCAGTGACGGTCTGGAGGTTGAAGAGCGTGCGGCCGCAACTGGGGCAGGCTACGTAGTCGGTCTTGAAGGAGCGGCAGCCGGCGGCTTGGAGGATGTTGAAGGCGAGCCGCAACGACTGCCCGGCACCGGCTTCGTTGCGGACCAGGATCGCGTCGCCGATGCCGTCGGCGAGGAGCGAGCCGAGGTTTACCGCCGAACGGAGCAAGGCGACTTCGGGAGTGGGACAGCCATCTTGGCTGTCGCTGGGGCTTCCAGCCCCAGTGTTTGGCCCGCGGGCTGGAAGCCCGCTAGACAGACTGGAAGCCTGTCCCACTAGCCTGTCCTTCAGGAGGATCGGGTTTTTGCGACCGAGTTGATGCAGGCGGACGGCCAGCAGGCGGAAGGCGGTGATAGGGGGCAGGGCCACGCCATCGGCGACAGTGACGAGTTGGGTGTCGCAATTGAGCTGCTCAATGGTGAGCGGTTGCGTGGGATCCAGTTCGAGGAGATTGAGGTCCTCGTAGACACCTTCTGGCTTCACGTCTGCCTTGGGCAAAATCTTGGGCGCAACCTTGTCAAAGGTCGCTTGGGTGACGACCACGCGGACCAGTTGTTCGCCCCCGCATCGGATGTCACCAAGCGACGCTTCGGCGGATTCACGGCGCTCGAAGTGGAACGGATCCCAAGAAATCGCGGACTGCGACACTGGGATTGCGGAATTGGCCAGGGACGGAATTTGCGCCAACAGGTCGTTGCAAACGGCGATTTCGCGGGGGCTGTCTTCGGTCAACGAAACGCGGATGGTGTCGCCGATGCCGTCGCAGAGCAGGGAACCGATGCCGATGGCGGACTTGATGCGGCCGTCCTCGCCCTCACCGGCTTCCGTGACGCCGAGGTGCAGTGGGTAATTCCAGTCGGGCCCCTCCTGCGCCAACCGGGCGGACAGCAGGCGATAACACTCGATCATGACCTTCGGGTTCGACGACTTCATCGAGAACACGAAGTTGTGGAAGTCGTGCTGGCGGCAGATGCGGACGAACTCCAGGGCGCTTTCGACCATGCCGAGCGGCGAGTCGCCGTAGCGGTTCATGATCCGATCGCTGAGCGAACCGTGGTTGGTGCCGATGCGCAGGGCGCGGTCGAGGCGTTTGGCCTCCAGCACCAGCGGGCTGAACTTCTCCTCGATGCGCTTCAACTCCTCCGCGTAGGCCTCGTCGGTGTATTCCTTGACGGCAAACTTCTTGGAATCGGCGTAGTTGCCCGGGTTGATCCGGACCTTCTCGACCCACTTCACGGCCTCCATGGCGGCCTCGGGCTTGAAATGGATGTCGGCGACGATCGGCACCCAGCAGCCGCGCGCGCGGAGTTCGCGGACGATGTGCTCCAGGTTGGCGGCATCCTTCACGGTCGGGGCCGTGATGCGGACGATCTGGCAGCCGACGGCGACGAGGTCGAGCGTCTGCTGAACACACGTCGCCGTGTCCATCGTGTCGCAGGTAAGCATCGACTGCTTCACCACCGGGTGGTTGCCCCCGATGACGACGCCGCCGCGGGCGGGATCACCGATCACGACTTCGCGGGTGGGGCGCCTCGAAAAATTCCAGACAGACGGACAGTAGCTCATGTGCCGCCGCGTATGAACGGACAGGGAATGGCCTGAGTCAACTTTGCGAACGGGCGGAGCCAAGAAGGTTTGCAACGTTCACTCGGACTGCGTGCGCTCCGTTCCTTGGGGCTTGCCTCCGGATAGCCATTTTCCCTGAGTTAAGGCCATCAAGCCTCCCGACCCATCGTGGTTGTGGCCTCCCTTGCTGGTTGGAGCGTCCTTGGTTTTGATGCTCTGGCAACTCCTGTCCGCGCTGCCAATGCCTTCCCGGGTGGCCTCTCCGGGTGGCCAGCCTGCGCGCGGACGTGGCTTCGATATTCCATCATGCCGAGGGCCATTGGCAGACCTTTGCAGCGCTGTTTTTGAATGCCTGTGTTTGGACGGGAGTGCCCGTGCTGCTGCGGTGGCGACGAACGGGTAGCCGGCCGCGGTTGGATGAATGGGCCCTGTTCGGCCTGCTGGGGCTGGTCGTAGTGCATTACGACTGCCGGTATCCCACCGCTGCGGGCTCTACTGAACCCCTCCTGCTCCTCGCCGGCGTGTGGCGCGTGCTTTCATCCCTCACTTCGATCCGTGCCCTAGGGCCGTGGCTATGGCTGGGGGCGTTTGGGCTCGCTTTGGGGAGCCTGTGGGATTGGCCCGTTACGGGGTAGGGTCGTTCGCCCTTGATACCGTGGGCAGTATCCTGTTTGGCCCGCTGATGCTCTAATCTGCATGGCCGAATCATTTTGGGCCTCCTGCGGGGACAAGCGCGCCCGTGGAAGAGCCCCTCGCGAAATCCGCACGAGCCCTTGGCTTGGGCGCAGGCGTCGGCGGTGTTTTGGCCGGCGACCGCGGCCGGGTTGATTTGGATGGCGATCTTGGCCGTTAAGGCTCCGACCTATCTGGCGTTTTGCGGGCCGGTGATGGCCGTGTGGGCGCGCTGACTGCCCGGGTGGGCCGGCCGACTGGCTAGCCCGCCGCGGTTGGATGCGTGCCCAATTCTCACCGGATGAAGCGAAGGCGTTGGGAACGCTGGTGCTTGAGGCGGATAGGACGGAGTGCCACCAACCGATGGTGAGCGGAGATTGGGAAGCTTCTTTTGCGAGGCCAACAGGTTTGCTCCCGTTGCCGGCCGACCCCGAAATCAAGCTGGGCAATACCAAGCTGCATGTTTCCGCAGTCGGGACAGCCAGCACCCAGTCGGTGGAAGTGACCCAGGGCGTCATCAGCGCGCAAAAGTTGATGCTGGTGATTGGACTGGGTGGGGTTTTGCTGGTAGCCGCCGTGCGATACGCGATCTGGCGCTGATCACCCGGGCGATTTGCCTTTGTTCAAAGAAAACGGCCGTCGTGGTTGCACGGCGGCCGTTCGTTGAAGTTCGGTTCGGTTCAGATGAACTCGTTGATGATCGATTCGAGCAGCTCCTGGCGACCGGACTGGAGGCCGGAGACTTCGCCGATCTTCAGGGCGTGCTTCTCGCAGTCGGCGAAGCTGGCCTTGCCGGCCTCGATTTTCGCGCCAATGCCGCTGTCCCAGCTGCTGTAGCGCTGCTTCACGAACTCGGCGACGCGGTCGTCTTTGCGGATGGCGGCGGCGGCCTTCAAGCCACGGGCGAAAGCGTCCATGCCCGCGATGTGGGCGAGGAACAGGTCGTCCAGCTCGAAGCTTTCGCGGCGGACCTTGGCGTCGAAGTTCACGCCGCCGGCGGTGAAGCCGCCATACTTCAGCACGCGGAGCATGGTCTGTGTGGTGAGGTAGAGGTCGGTGGGGAACTGGTCGGTGTCCCAGCCGAGGAAGTAGTCGCCCATGTTGGCGTCGATGGAACCGAGCGCGCCGGCGGCTCCGGCGACTTCCATCTCATGCTCCATGCTCTTGCCGGCGAGCCAGGCGTGGTTCACTTCGAGGTTCAACTGGAAGTGCTCGAGCAGGCCGTATTCGCGGAGGAAGTTGAGGCACGCGGCGGCGTCGGAGTCGTATTGGTGCTTGGTGGGTTCCTTCGGCTTGGGCTCGATGAAGAACGGTCCCTTCATCCCGATCTTCTTCTTGTAGTCCACGGCCATGTGCATGAACTGGCCGAGGTGATCCATCTCACGCTTCATGTCGGGGTTGAGCAGCGTGGAGTAGCCTTCGCGGCCGCCCCAGAAGACGTAGCCCGCGCCGTCGAGTTCCTGGGTCCACTCCATCGCCTTCTTCACCTGGGCGGCGGCGTAGCAGAAGACGTCGGCGTTGCAGCTCGTAGCGGCGCCGTGCATGTAGCGCGGGTGGACGAAGTTCTGGGCGGTGCCCCAGAGCAGCTTGATGCCGGTGTCTTTTTGGAGCTGCTTCAGCTCGGTGGCCACGGCGTCGAAGTTCTTGTTCGATTCGGCCAACGTTTTGCCGTGGGGGGCAACGTCGCGGTCATGCCAGCAGTAGAAGGGCGCGCCGATCTTGCTGGTGAACTCGAACATGGCGTGGGCGCGCTTGATGGCGTCTTTCACCGTGCCTTCGCCGGTCTGCCACGGGCGGTTGGCCGTGCCCCAACCGAACATGTCGCCGCCGTTGCCGCGCATGGTGTGCCAATAGACCACGGCGAAGCGCATGTGCTCCTGCATGGACTTGCCTTCGACGAGTTCGATGGCGTTGTAGTGCTTGAACGCGAGCGGATTTTTTGAGTCCGCGCCTTCAAACTGAATTGTTCCAATCTTCGGGAAGAACGACTTGGCCATAACGGTTCGCTAATTGATAATGCTATTTGGAAAAGCGGCGGGACGTTAGGGACGAGGTCTGAAATAGGAAAGAAGTGAAAAATCTCAATTGATCTTCGCGCTTGGCACTTTGAGTCGTGGCGGAGCGGAGGCTAATTCGCGCTTGGTGCAAACAGAGGCCGACAACTGTTTGTTCCGCTATAAGTGATCACGAAGGCTTTTGATCTCGCGGTTCCTTCGCGGTAACACCTCATCGTCAGAGACGCTTACGTCGGTAAGTTAAAGCTACCGAGTGCTCCAAGCTCGCTCGCATGCTCAGTCCTTCGGCTGGTTGTGGGAAGTGGACTGGCAAGCCCCCCTGGCGGTGCCGAGCACGCATCTGCGAGGCGGGATTTTCAGGTTACCCAAGCCGATAGATAATTCGAGCCTTCTCGAGGTCGTAAGGTGACATCTCTATTTGCACGCGGTCACCGGGGGTTAGTCGGATGAATCGTTTGCGCATCTTGCCCGAAATGTGAGCAAGGACCACGTGTTGATTGGGGAGTTCGACGCGAAACATCGTTCCCGCGAGCACTTGGGTAATCTTACCCTCCAGTTTGATCGGTTCTTCCATGCCAATGCGTGAAAATCTCAGACTGGCTAGTCAGACAGTTGCTCCAGTCTGAATGCCTCTGAAAACGGAAAAACAAAAAACCGGTGCAAACAAGCTCAAAGCTGTCTGCACCGGTCTGAAATTTTAAAAATCTTAGTAACGGTCGCCGCCGCCGTAGCCGCCACGATCGCCACCGCGACCGCCGCCGCCACCGCCGCCGCCGCGATAACCACCACCGCCGCCACCGCCGCCACCGCCGCGATAGCCACCACCGCCACCACCGCCGCCGCCGCCACGGAAGCCACCGCCGCCGCCGCCGCCCGGACGCTCTTCACGAGGACGAGCGACATTCACGGTGAGTGCACGGCCGTCGAGTTGCTGACCTTGGAGGGCCGCGATCGCTGCTTGAGCGGCTTCATCGGAAGCCATCGTGACAAATGCAAAACCGCGTGAGCGGCCAGTCATTTTGTCAACCATCAGGTTGACTTCGGTTACATCGCCATGGGCCTTGAAGGCATCTTCGAGGGCGATTTCGGACGTCTGGAACGAAAGGTTCCCGACGAACAACTTGTTGTTCATGTGATAAACTGCTTCGACTCCGGCTGCTTCCTGACTGTTCCCGACCACCGGGTTTCAAATCGTCACTGAACCAAGTTCACTTGAAGATTCACCAAGACGGAACTGCTCGTTGCCAAACAGGAACCCGAAAATGCCTAGTTTTAGCCGAAGGGCAAGGATTTACTTCTAATTCTTTCTATCTGAAAAGTCGGAAAGCTCTTTTTACTAAGTGTTTACTAAGCGGCTAAAGATAATTGTCTCGAATTCATGTAAGCGATCAGGTGGGCGAGCGGTGTGGGCGAGCGGTGTGGGGCTTGGTCGTAAATGGTGTTTAACAGTATGCACTGCCTTGGTTGTGGCTGGCCGGGGTGGCGATGAGCCTAGGGGAGCTTCGGCTGACAAAAAGAGCCGTGTCGTTAGGACACGGCTCTTTGACTGATGAATTGTCCGTGGCTCAGACCGATGGCGGGCGGGTCAGGTAATATTTGTTAGTGTAATCCTGAACCATCCGCCAGGTGCTGTATTCCGGAGCGAGGGTCACCATGGCATGGCGGATCTTTTTGATCCATTGACGGGGCACGCCTTGGGCGTCGCGATCGAAGAAGCTGGGCATGACGTCCTCCGTCAGCGTCTGGTAGAGGTTCACACTGTCTACCCGATCCTGCTCAGCGATGTCCGCTTGGTGCGAATCAGGACCGATGGCAAAGCCGTTTTCGCCATCGTAACCCTCGCGCCACCAGCCATCCATGATCGAGAGGTTCATGCACCCATGAGGGGTGGTTTTCATGCCGCTGGTGCCGGAGGCTTCGAGCGGTCGGCGTGGATTGTTCAGCCAAATGTCGCAGCCGGAAACCATCTGTCGGGCGACGTGGATATCGTAATTTTCGAGGAAAACCAAATGCCCCTTCAATTCGCTGAACTTGCTGAGGTGGATCACCTTTTGGATAAACGCTTTGCCGGCGTCGTCCTTCGGGTGGGCTTTGCCAGCGAAGATGAACTGCACCGGGCGGCCGGTGTCGCGCACCAACTTCACGACGTTTTCAAACTGGTCGAAGATGAGGGGGGCGCGTTTGTAGGTCGCGAACCGGCGGGCAAATCCAATCGTTAGCGCATCGGGATTTAGCATGCCGTCGAAGGTGATGAAGTCACCCAAACTAAAACTGCGGCCCTGCAGCAGTAGTCGGCGCCGGGCA
>CAIJLV010000033.1 GCA_903821635.1 uncultured Verrucomicrobiota bacterium
CATGTCGGATGACCGCCAATTTCGCAACGTCGCGCTCGTGGGTTTCATGGGCGCGGGAAAATCTACGGTCGGCCATGTGCTGGCGGAGTTGCTCGGCTTCGAGCTGATCGACACCGACAAGGTGATTGAAAGCCGGGCCGGGCGTCGAATTTCCGAAATCTTCGCCACCGAAGGCGAGGCGGGGTTCCGCCAGCGTGAGGTCGACTTGGTTCGGGAGTTAGAGACGTCGGACAAGCAAGTCATCGCCACCGGCGGTGGGTTGGTGGTGGATCCGGAAAATCTGGCCAGCTTGGGCCGGCATTCACTCGTCGCCTGCCTCTGGGCTTCGCCCGAGATCATCTACGAGCGCGTGCGTCATCAGGCCCACCGGCCGCTGCTCCAGACTCCTGATCCGCTGGGCCGGATTCGCGAACTGCTGAACCATCGCGCCGTTTATTACAAGCGGGCCGATTTGCTGGTCGGGGTTGATTTTCGCGCGCCCATCGAGACCGCCCGGTTCATTGCGGGCGCATTCCGCCGCTACCGTTCGGAACTTCCACCGGCGATGCCCACCGAGGTCAGCGTCGCTGCGTGACGCCGCGATGAAGGAGCGGGTCCAACGGCGGGCGAGGGACTTGGGTTTCGACCTGTGCCGCATTACGTCCGCGCAACCGCCTGCCAGTGGCCCGCACCTCCTCACGGCCTTAGCCGAGGGGCGCCATGCGGAAATGCAGTGGCTGGCCCGCAATGCCGAAAAAAGACTGACGCCAGAATTGGTGTTGCCCGAGGCCAAGAGTGTGGTGGCGCTCGCGGTCAGCTACGCGGCGGATCCAGCTAGGCTCAACGCCCGGCGGTGCCACGAGGGCGTAGTGGCCCGGTATGCGCGTTACGATGACTACCACGACGTGCTCGCCGGGCCGTTGCGGGAGTTGGCCGCGTTCATCGATGCTTTGGGCGGAGCTGGCACCCGTTCGCTTTGGTATGTGGATACTGGGCCGATCTTGGAACGCGATCTGGCCCAGCGCGCTGGAATCGGGTTTGTCGGGAAACATACGAACCTGATCTCGCGTCAGCTCGGCAATTGGTTCTTCCTCGCCGAAATTCTGACCACCGTGGAGTTGCCACCCGACGTCTCGGAATCCAATCGGTGCGGCTCCTGCACGCGTTGCCTGACGGCGTGTCCGACTCAAGCCTTGCCGGCTCCCTTTACTCTGGATGCGCGGCGGTGCATTTCCTATCTGACGATTGAGTTGAAAGGCAGCATCCCGGTGGAACTGCGGCCGCTTTTGGGCAACCGCATCTATGGGTGCGATGACTGTCTCGCGGTCTGCCCATGGAATCGTTTCGCACGCGAAGCATCCTTGCTGAAACCTTACGCGCGCTCCGGATTGGAGCAGCCAGATTTGCTGGAATTGCTGGCGTTGGATGACGCTGGTTTCAAGGCGCGGTTTGCCGGTTCGCCCGTGTTGCGCACCAAAAGGCGGGGGCTCCTTCGCAATGTCTGTGTCGCGTTGGGCAACGTGGGCGAAGCTTCGGCGTTACCGGCTTTGGCGCGGGCGGAACAAGATGTCGAGCCGTTGATCGGTGAACATGCCAAGTGGGCTCAGGCGGAAATTCTCCGCCGGCATTCGCCAAATGGGTTGGGGTTCGAAACGAAGGCGGCTTGAGCTCTCTGCCTGCGAATGAAATTCGACCGGGGCGTCGGCGCGCTCGACGGCCGTGGGGGCTTGGGGGCGCCGACTAATCCAGTTTAGGCAATAATGCCCCGATGTTTGGCAGTTCGTGATTGGAACCAAACGGGTCGCCCGATACATTGCCGACATCGGTTCCGACGGTCGCTCCAGATCCCTAGCCCCCGAGGCGGTTGAACGGAGCGCAAGCTGAAGCTGTCCCGAAGATGAATCCACCTCCTTACCTCTTCCTCGCGCTGTTTTTCTTCGTCGCCGTGGCGTTTCCGTTTGTCCCACTCGGGTTGGCCCGCCTTTGGGCGCTAAAGTTTTCCCCACAAAAGCCGGGGCCGCACAAGAATTCGACCTATGAATGTGGGCTCGAAGCCCACGGCGACCCGATGATTCGGTTCAAGGCCGACTATTACCTCTACGGCATTTTGTTTCTGATCTTTGACGTGGAATCCATTTTTCTGCTGCCGTTCGCGGTGAAGTTCTTGGAACTGCCCGTGGGCGCAGTCGTGGCGATGTTGGTGTTTGTGTAATAGAAAGTGCAATTAGTATTGCCGTGGTATTTTAAATCATCAATATTTTTATTATTATTCAAAATTTTAAATCCAATTTGCTCAAAGTCTTTAACATATTTTTTCAAAAATGGAACATTAAAATC
>CAIJLV010000034.1 GCA_903821635.1 uncultured Verrucomicrobiota bacterium
CCGACCGCGACCCGTTGCTCGTCCTCGAAGCCGCGCGGGCCATCAACGACGTGCCCATCACCAACGCGCTGCCCGCCCTCGCCGCCCTCGCCGAACCCGCAAAACTCGACGCCCTGCTGAAGCAGTTCGCCGCGCTCCGCGTAGTGGAACAGGCGCCCTCGCCTGTTTCCGTCCCGCAGGCGCCCCCGCCTGCGGACCCGACGGGCGGGGGCGCCCGTCGCACGGCCACAGCCGGGGCGGCTGTGCCACTCGCCATCCGCGACGTCCGTGCCGACCAACCGCTGCCGTGGACCAACGCCCCCATCGACCACCTCACGCCGATGCTCCTGCGCGTCGTGAACGCCAACTTCCGCGTCGGAACCGCCGAAACCGCCCAGCGTCTCGCCGCGCTGGCCACCCGCACCGACTTGCCGGAACTCATCCGCACCGAAGCCCTTCACGCCTTGGGCACCTGGGCCAAACCACATCCGCGCGACCGCATCCTCGGCACCTACCGGCCATTGCCCGAGCGGGATGCAAAACCCGCCCGGGAGGCCTTGGGTCGCGCCTTGCCCGCGTTGCTCCAAAGTGCTGCCGGCATCCCGCCGGCAGCACATTCGGAAGCCGTCCTCATCGCCGCGACCGAAGCCATCGCCCGGCTGAAACTGACCGACGCCACGCAACCCCTCTCCGCCGTGGTCATGGATGCCGCCGTTCCTGCCAATGCCCGCGCCGCCGCCCTCCGTGCCTTCTCCCAGATCGAAAATCGAAAATCCGAAGTCGAAACTCTCCTGGCCTTCGCCGCGAAGGACTCCACCGAACCGCTTCGCCTCGCCGCTTCCAAGCTCAGCGCCGAGCTGAATCCCAACGACGCCGTCGGTCAGCTCGCGGCCAAGCTCACCACCGGCTCGCTCGCCGAGCAGCAGTCCGCGTTCGCCTCGCTGGGCGACCTCAAGTCCGATGCCGCGGACGCCATCTTCGCCGAGTGGCTGGACAAGCTGATGAAACGCGAGGTCGCCAACGAGGTGATGCTAGACCTCGTCGAGGCCGCCGCGAAACGCAGCGTCGGCGCGGTGAAGTCGCGCCTGGAGACCTACGCGAAGTGGAAGCTACCGCAGGACCACCTCACGCCGTATCGCGAGGCGCTGTTCGGCGGCGACGCGGCGCGGGGCCGGAAGATCTTCTACGAGAATCCCGCCGTGGCCTGCACCCGCTGCCACCACCTAGGCAACGACGGCGGCGGCAACGCGGGTCCGGTGCTCGACGGCTTGGCCAGCCGCGTGCCCCGCGAGCACCTGCTCGAAAGCATCGTGTTCCCCAACCAGCAGGTCACCCAAGGCTTCGAGACCGCGATGTTGTCCCTGAAGAACGGGACTGCCTACGCCGGTATCGTGAAGGCGGAATCCGACGTCGAACTCACCCTGCTCACGCCCGAAGACGGTGAATTGAAGCTGAAGAAGGCCGACCTCACCTCGCGCGACAAGGGCCTGAGCGGCATGCCGGACGGTTTCGGGCAATTACTCTCGAAATCGGAACTGCGCGACGTGATCGAGTTTCTGGGCACGCTGAAGTAAGGGCCCCTTGGCTGGAGCTCCATTCGGTGATCGGCGGCGGGATCCGCCGTCGGTTGCACGCGAGTTCGGAGCGACGCTTGGGTGGCTGAAATAGCTTACTCACGTCGGGGTCGCACGATCGTTCACTTCGCACCTTCCTTCCGACCGGGGCTTTCAGGCACCGTCGGCGGCATCCGTGCGTGAGTGGTGGCAACAATTTTCCGAGCGAGCCGAGACGTGGTTCCTCGACGTTATCTTTCAACAGCGGCCTGGCAAAAAGGCGGCTACCGTCCGCTTTGCCCTGCTCTGTTTGTCCAAGGTGTTCACCGGCGCGGTGAAGCTACGGCGGTTTCTTTACAGCGTGCGTCTGCTGCGTGATTCGACGCTGGGCGTGCAAGTCATCGCCGTGGGCAACCTGACCGTCGGCGGCACAGGTAAAACCCCGGTGGTGGAGAAATTTGCCCGCGCCCTGCAAGACGCCGGCCGGAAGGTGGCGATCTTGTCCCGGGGCTATCGTTCCAAGCCGAAACCGTTGCGCCAACGACTGGCCGACAAATTCCTACTCCGCGAAGACACGACGCCGCCCCGGGTCGTCAGCGACGGCCATTCGCTGCTGCTCGATTCCGAGACAGCCGGCGACGAGCCTTATATGCTCGCCAGCAACTTGGAGGACGTCGTGGTGCTGGTGGACAAGGATCGAGTGAAGGCGGGTCGCTACGCCGTGGAACATTTCGGCTGCGACACCCTGCTGCTCGACGATGGTTCCAATACTGGAAACTGGCAGGCCGGCGCACCGATGTGGTGCTGGTAGACGCGCAACAACCCTTCGGCAACGAACACCTCCTGCCCCGCGGCACCCTGCGCGAACCGCCGGCCCACTTGGCCCGCGCCAGTGTCATCTTCCTGACCAAGGTGGACCGTTCGTCAGCCAATCAGGATCGCCGGATGAATGAGCTGCGCGAGCGGATCAGCCGCCTGAATCAGCGCGCTGAGATCGTGGAGTGCCAACACCACCCGCTTTATTTTGAAGACGTCTTCACCGGCGAAACCCACGGACTGGACCTGTTGAAGGGACGAAAGGTGGCCAGCCTGAGCGGAATCGCCCAGCCGGAGAGTTTCGAGTCAAAGCTGGTTGAACTCGGTTCGCAGATCGTGCTGGCCCGGCGGTTTGCGGATCACCACCGATTCAGCCAGCAAGAAGTGTTGGACGCCATTAACCGCGGTAAAAAGCGGGGCGCGGAAATGCTGCTCACCACGCAAAAAGATGCCGTTCGCTTTCCGAAAATAGATCGCCGAGACCTGCCGATCTATTTCATGCGGGTGGAGATCAAGATCATCGCTGGGGCGTCGGGTTTTGACGAAGCCGTGCGCCGGATCTGCTTCAAGTAGACAGGCCGACGCACCACTGGCCCGGCAAAGACTTCTTCGCCGGGCCAGCGACTTCCAGTGGAAGGGTTAGCGGGTGATTTCCGGGTGGGCTATTTGGCGCCCTGATCAATCCAAGCGCGCACTAGGCCAATCTGCTCCTTGGTGAGCGGATCGCCCTTCCCTTCGGGGGGCATGGCTTCGTCTTCATTCAAGCGGGCCAAGCTGTGCACCAAGGTGCTTTTGGCGCTGTCGCCTTTAACCACATTGGGGGCATTTTCCCCACCCTTGAGGGTCGCTTCAAGGGAGTCCACGCGGAGGTCGCCCTTGTGTTTTTCCGGACCGTGACATTTGAAACAGGACTTCTCGAAGATCGGTTTGATGTCCTTATCGAAGGTGACGCCTTCTTTTTTGACGGCCGGCGGCAGCTTGCTGACGTCAACCTCCGCCGCCAAGGCGACGGTGCCGGCGGTCAGAGCCGCGACGAGTGCGAGATATGATTTCATGTTGGTGAGCGGAAAGTGCAGACGCTCGCGAATGACGTGGGAGCGGTCAAAATCATTCAACGCCCCGCGCAAATAAGCCGCGGTCGCCCGGGGCGAACCCCGCCCTTGGAGGGGCCGGGCAGGAACTTACGCAGCCCCAAACTTACCCTCCGTTTACAATTTTACGACTACGCCTCATCAGCTTTTTACCCGTCCCGGCTCGGCTTGGGCCAGGGACCGACGCAATCCACTTGGGGCCAAAAATCGGCACAGCGGTTGCTTGGGGAAACACTTCAATCCCGTCGGGGCCGTCGGCTAGGTTTTCAACGATTTGACGAACAGGTGAACTTTACGTGACATTTTCCGCAGTCATCATTGTTTTTACGCAGTCCGACTACTGAATTAGCCATGGCCGACGACAAGATGCAGCTCCAGCGCTGGGAACTGAAATATGTGATCCCGGAGGAACTGGCTTTGGCGGTGCGGGAATTCATTAGTTCCTACCTCGAACTCGACGAATACGGCGCCAAACGGCCCGACCTTTCCTACACGATTCACAATCTCTACCTCGATTCGGACAATCTCGACATCTACTGGGGCACGATTAACGGCAACAAGAACCGCTACAAACTGCGCCTGCGGTTCTACGAGGACAATCCGACCGCCCCGGTTTACTTCGAAATCAAGCGGCGGATGAACGAGGCGATTCTCAAGCAGCGCGGCGGCATCAAACGGCACGCTGTGGAAGCGGTGCTGGCCGGCCAACTGCCCAGTCCGGCGGAACTGGTCTCCGGGGACGGTCGCCAGTTGGTCGCCATCCAACGCTTTATTGAACTCATGGTGCATGATCGAGCGCGGCCCATTGCCCACGTGCGTTATGATCGGGAAGCGTGGATCAGTCCGACCGACAACTCGGTCCGCGTCACCTTGGATCGGAACGTCTATATCGCCCCTGAATTCGTGGCCCGGTTCAGCGAACAAATGGATGATCCCTTTCGCGCCTTCGGCAACTTGGTGATCTTGGAGCTGAAATTTACGGGACGATTCCCCGATTGGTTCAAGGAAATGGTGCGCATCTTTAACCTACGACAAGGTTCGGCCTCAAAATACGCTGACGGCATCGCCCGCCGGGGCGAGGGCTATTTCTACCCGAACGGCAGTGGCCAACTGTCCCTGACCACCCTGAATCGCGGGGAAGAACGCCGGTTCGAACGTTTGGCCAGACTCGACAACCTGTTGGCCCAAGGCGCATAACCCCCTCCTCCTTCATGGGAAACTGGATACTACGCGGTGATTTTGGAACGGCCCCCGATGACCTCCGGGGAATGTTGCTGGGCTTCATGCTCGCCTTTCTCTGCGGCCATGTGGTGGCGTGGGTTTACATGGCCTGCCACAGCGGGCTCAGCTACTCGCGCTCCTTCGTCAATTCCCTGATCGTCCTCTGCATCATCGTAGCGGTGGTAATGATGGTGATGGCCAACAACCTCTTGGTCGCCTTTGGACTCATGGCGGTGTTCGCAATTGTGCGGTTTCGCAACATCCTGCGAGACACCCTCGACACCACCTACATTTTGGCCGCCATCACGATGGGCATGGCGTGCGGCACGAGAAAATTCAGCACGGCCATTGTGGGCACGACGCTATTTTCGTTGCTCATGCTTTACTTGAATTGGACCCAATTCGGCACTCGCCACCGCTTCGACCTGATTTTGAACCTGCATTGGACGCGGCCCTTGGCGGAATTGAAGGAGTTACTGCACCTACTCGACCGGCATTCGCGTCGGGCGCAAGTGGCCAGCCAACGTTCGGCGGCCAGCGCAGAAGGCACCGACCTCAGCTATCGTCTCCTGCTGCGCGATTCCGGGCGACTCGACGAATTGATCACGGAAATTAAAGCGTTTCCGGGCGTTTCCCGGGTCACCAGCCTCAAGGCCGAAGAGGAATCGGAGGTTTGAGCCATGGATAAGCCCGATAAACTGCCCCGTATTCCGAGCCCGCCCGGAACTGCGTTTCGCGAATTTCGCATCCGGTTTCTGCCGGCATTGACCTTTGCCGCCGTCCTCGGGGCGACCGCCTTCACGTGGCAGGATTACGTCTCCCCTTCCAACTTCGTCGGCGAAGTTGAAGCCGTTCGCTCGATCATCACGAGCACTCAGCCCGGACGGTTGGCAGAACTGACGGTGAACCACCTCCAGCAGGTCAATGCCGGCGACGTGTTGGCCCGGATTTTGCCGGCTGACCCCAAACTGGTGGAGGCGCAGGTTTCCCTGACCCGGGCGCGGCTGATTTTTCTCCGAGAAGGCGTTGATGCCCGAGTGCGGCAACAAAACAACCGCATCAATTTCACCCAACTCAAGCTCGACTGGCTGGATCAACGGGTCGAACTCGCCGCCCTAAAGGCGCGCTTGAGCCAACTGGAAGCCGAATTGATTCGAGCCCGCCGGGCCTACGAAGGCGTTGGCCTGACCCTGAATTCTCCGAGCAACAACAACGTCGCGTTCGGCAGCTTGGCCGAACTCCAGTTGGCGGAGGCCGATTACAATTCCGCGCTGGCAGAAACCACCGAACGCCAGCGGTTAGTCTCCGAAATCGAGTCGACCATGACTCAACTGACCCCGGACGAAGTGAAGCTTAACGAAGAGATTCCCGCCGCCCTGCGTTCCGCCGTGGCGGTGCAGGAGCAGGAGCTCAGACTGCTGGAAGCACAACTCGCTCCGATCACGTTGACCGCCCCGATCGCGGGAGTGGTTGCAGTAATCCACCGCCGCAACGGCGAGAACGTGCTCGCCGGCGAACCAATTATCACCTTGAGCGCCCTCCGCAGCGACCGTGTGGTCGCCTTCATTCGGCAGCCCCTCAATTTCGAACCCACCACGAACACCGTGATCGAAGTCCGTTCGCGCTCGTTGGCCCGGACCGTCGGCCAAGGCCGAGTGCTGGCCGTGGGTTCACAGATGGAACTGATCCTCCCGGAGCTATTGGCCGCCAGAGCCACTCCGAATGCTTTGGAATACGGGCTGCCCATCCTCATCAGCCTCCCCCCTGAAATCACCGCTAAGCCGGGTGAAATCGTTGATTTACTACCCTTGGAAGAGTGACTGGACAGCCCGCGACGCCCATTCCGCAAAATGTGGCTTGCCGCCTGCGCCCACCGACACCATATATCGCCCGCCTTTTTCGAACATTAACTGACCATTCCTATGGCTGATATCGCTAACCGCTACGAGCAAAACGTCACTGGCAAATACTTCGTCGACAACCAATGCATCGACTGTGATCTCTGCCGCGAAACCGCCCCCAACAACTTCACCCGCTGGGAAGACGGCGGCTACAGCTACGTGAAGAAACAGCCCGAATCCCCCGAGGAAGAGGCTCAATGCAAAGAAGCCATGGAAGGCTGCCCGGTCGAAGCAATCGGTGATTTCGGCGCCTAAAAACTAACGCCCTGTCCAGCCCCACGCCCCCTTTATCGGTGGGCGTTTTTTTGTGCCGCCAGCAGTTCTGCCTCGGTTATTTACCGAGACAGAACTGCCCGAAGATCGAGTCCAGCAGGTCGTCCGTCGTGGTCTTGCCGACAATCTCGCCGACCGCCCCGGTCACGACTCGCAGTTCAAACGCCACGCACTCCAGCGAGACTCCTTCCGCCAAAGCCAAGCGCGCTTGTTCCAAAGAGACTTTCGCCCGCCGCAGCGCTTCAGCATGGCGCGCATTCACCGTGAGTTGGTGGTGCTCCCCGGCGATGGCTCCGGACCAGACCAGCGCCGCCAGCGAATCTTTTAGGGATTCCACCCCGACGCCGGACGTGCAGGCGACCGAAACCGCCTTCCACGATTCCGGCAGCACCAGCGCCGCCGGCAGATCAGCCTTGTTGCACACCACCAACCGAGGGCGGTCGCCCAAGTCGCGGGCCAATTCCTCGTCCTCGGGTGCGAGCGGTTCCGTCTGGTCGAGCACATGCAGGATCAGTTCGGCGGATGCCAACGCCGCCCGGCTGCGCTTCACTCCCTCGGCTTCGATGACGTCCAAGGCATCCCGCAACCCGGCGGTATCGACAAAAACGACGGGAATGCCGCGCACATTGGCCGTTTCCTCGACGGTGTCGCGGGTGGTCCCGGCTAGCGGCGAGACGATCGCTCGGTCCCGTCCGAGCAATTGGTTCAACAAAGACGACTTACCCGCGTTCGGCCGGCCGACGATGGCCGCTCGGATTCCCCGGCGCAGAATCTGCCCTTCACGGGCGGTGTGCAGGAGTTCGTCCACGAATTCGCCCGCCACTTCGAGTCGACGCAACAATTCGGCTTGGGTGTCCGGCGCGATGTCTTCGTCCGGGAAATCGAGGTGCGCTTCAACATGAGCCAACACCTTCATCAAGTCGTCGCGCAGTTGGTTGATGCGCCCCGCCAGCTTGCCGGCGAGCTGTTCATGGGCAGCCCCGAGCGCCAATTCCGTGCGGGCATGGATCAGGTCGGCAACGGCCTCGGCCTGCGTCAGGTCAATCCGGCCGTTTAGGAACGCCCGCTGCGTAAACTCACCCGGCTCGGCCAAACGGACACCCGCGGCGAGGACCGTCTCTAAAACCAGCCGTGTCACCAGCACGCCGCCATGACAGGAAATCTCCACCGTATCCTCGCGGGTAAACGTCCGTGGGGCCCGCAACACGGTCAGTAACACCTCGTCCACCCGCCGGTCGTCGCGCACGATGTGACCGTAGTGAA
This sequence comes from uncultured Verrucomicrobiota bacterium, assembly GCA_903821635.1. GTDB lineage: Bacteria > Verrucomicrobiota > Verrucomicrobiia > Limisphaerales > UBA9464 > CAIWAH01. Next base: position 8,098 of record CAIJLV010000034.1, read on the forward strand.
CCGTATGCGTGGGGACCTCCGCGAGGGCTGGAGCCTGCTTCCCGCCGGCCTGAAAGACCCGCCCAGCGACCGCAATCGCGTCGCCGCCAGAGATGCGAATCACGGCCAATCCACCTTCCCCGATAGGCGTAGCGATGGCTGCAATGGTGTCGGTAAGGAGCATGAAAACTCAGGCCGGAAACTTAGGGAAAAACACGGGGCGCCCTTGCTCATCCACGTGCCCCAAACAATTGCCCGCGACGTTTTCTGCGTCTCGGCCCTGCAATGATAGGCGCGCCTTTTCAAAGGAATGCTTATGCAGGTAGTGCAGTAGCTGTGGGTCCGTGCCGAGTGGCAGCTCCCGGGTCAGTCGGCCCAAGTCGCTAAGGATGGGCGCCAAACTGGGTTTGGGATTGGTCGTCGCCATCGCAGCGACGGTTTGCTCCAGCGTTAGCAGGCGTTCGAGAATCTGTCGCTCCAGTGCGGTCACGGGGGACGATTAACGGATTCAAGGCCCGGGTCCAACTCCCGGTTGCACCCGCGGCCCTTCGCCCGCTAGTTTGTCGGCGCAATGACGTTGACCGAAAAACTGCTCGCTCGCGCCGCCGGCCAAGCCGCCGTCCAGGCCGGCGACAACATTTGGGTAAAAGCCGATGTCCTGATGACTCACGATGTGTGCGGTCCGGGGACCATTGGGGTGTTCAAACGCGAATTTGGCCAGACCGCCAAGGTTTGGAACCGCGAACGCGTGGTAATTATTCCCGACCACTACATTTTCACCGCCGATTCGAAGTCCAACCGGAACGTGGACATCCTGCGCGACTTTGCACGGGAACAAGGCCTGCCCTACTTCTACGACGTCATCGACGACCCGAATGGCCACTGGCAATTCGACACCTCGAAAGGGTTGCTGAAGAAACAATACGGCTCCAACTATGCGGGTGTCTGCCATGCCGCGCTACCCGCCAAGGGCCACACCCGGCCGGGCGAAGTGCTTTTTGGCACCGATTCGCACACCTGCATGGCCGGGGCGTTTAACGAGTTCGCCACGGGCATCGGTAACACCGACGCCGGTTTCGTCATGGGCACGGGGAAGCTGCTCATCAAGGTTCCCGAGACGATGCGCTTTCGGTTGGAAGGCAAACTCCAACCCGGCGTGATGGCCAAGGACGTCATCCTGCACGTCATCGGCGAAATTGGCTTTGATGGTGCGACTTACCGCGCCATGCAATTTGACGGTCCCGGCATCGCCAGTCTCTCGATGGATGATCGCATGACCATCGCCAACATGGCCATCGAAGCGGGCGGCAAAAACGCCATTTTCCCCTTTGACTCCCGCACTGCCGAATACGTCAACGCCCGCACCAGCTTGAACGGCACCAAGCAGGCTTACGAACCAGTCGAGCCCGATGCCGACCAGAAGTTCGTCTATGAACTCGTCGTGAACCTCGACCAACTCGAACCGACGGTCGCTTGCCATCCCGATCCAGGCCAACGCAAGAAGGCCAAGGACATGGGACACCTGAAACTCGACCGCGCTTACGTCGGCTCCTGCACCGGCGGCAAGACGAGCGATTTCGTGGAATTTGCCCGCGTGCTCCGTGGCAAAAAGGTCGTGATCGACACCTTCGGCGTGCCCGCCACACCCGACATCGTGCGCGACCTTCAGTCCACGCGTTGGGGCCACCAGACCATCTGGCAAATCTTGGAAGAAGCCGGCGTGCGAATGACGGAAAACGCGGGGTGTGCCGCCTGCCTCGGCGGTCCGGTGGACACTTTCGGCCGGATCAACCAACCCGGCTTGAAGTGCATCAGCGCCACCAACCGCAACTTCCCCGGCCGCATGGGGGACAAGGAAAGCCAAGTGTTCCTCGCCAGCCCAGCCACGGTCGCCGCCAGCGCCCTCACCGGCCATGTCACCGACCCGCGGGAATATCTGACGAACTGAGCGGCGCTCCATTAAACCGAAAAAGGCCCCGCCCGAGCGGGGCCTTTTTGTTGAACCGATGGACAGACTTATACCGGATTGATTGGCGAGCCGTCGGAACCCTACTGTGCCGCCCACGAACATGTCCGCCCTGCGAATTCCTCTCGTCCTGTTGATCGTGTCCACAGTGGTTGCCACCAGTGACCTGAGCGCCGCCGAGGGGGCCACACTGTTCAAGCAGCACTGTGCGCTTTGCCACGGCAAGGATGGCAAGGCGAACACCCCGATCGCAAAAAAGCTGGGGGTGAAAGATCTGACCGTCAGCAAAACTGCCGACGCGGAAATCGAGCGCCAGATCCGGGAAGGCAAACTCGATGACAAAGGCAAAGTTCTGATGCCAGCCTTTGCCCAGAAACTCTCCAAGGAGGACATCACGGCCCTCCTTGGGACTGTAAAATCCTTCCGCCCATAACCCACCGGCCAGTGGGGCACCGACACCCCGCCGCCGACCGAAAGACTGAAGGCTCAAACGTTCCTATTTGGACCCTGCGTCGACCAACCATTTTGATCCGCATTCCGACGGCCCACGATGAAACTCCCGCCCGGCTATTATTTTCGCCCCGGCCGCATTACCGATGGCCCAGCCCTGAGCGGTTTAGTCTTTGGCATCCTACGGGAACACGGACTCGAACCTGATCCCACGGGCACCGACGCGGCGCTCGCAGATGTCGAAAGCCACTACGCGCGGGCCAACGGCTGGTTTGAAGTGCTGTGCCATGGGGCCGACGAACTTGTGGGTTCAGTGGGATTGGCTCGGGTGCGTCCGGGCGTATTTGAGCTGCGCACGATGTATCTCAAGATCGCACACCGAGGCCAAGGCCTCGGGCGGGCGCTGTTGGATTTGGCCCTCGCTGAAGCCCGCCACCGCGGCGCGATCCGAGTGACGCTGGAAACGGCCAAGGTTCTCCGAAAAGCCGTCGCTCTATATGAGCGTCGGGGGTTTCGGCATTCGCCCATTGCCCCCCACATCGACCGCTGCGACTTGGCTATGGAGTTGGAGCTGCCCTTTGAACGCCGCCGCGGAGCCTTTGAGATTTCCACCGACCTCACCCGTTTCGACCTGCCGCGGATTCAGCAATTGCTCGCGGCGACCTACTGGGCAACCGGTATTCCTCAAGACGTCGTGGCCCGTTCCCTGACTCACTCCCTGAGCTTCGGCGTGTTCGCTGGCCCCCAGCAGATCGGCCTCGCACGGGCGGTCACTGACCGCGCGACTTACGCTTATCTCTGCGATGTCCTCGTGGACGAAACCCACCGTGGGCAAGGCGTGGGGCGCTGGCTCGTTGAGACCGTCCTAGCGCATCCAGATTTGCAGGGCTTGCGCCGCCTTCAACTCGTAACCCGTGATCGGCATCCGCTCTACCGGCCGTTCGGTTTCCAGTCACCCGCCCACCCGGACCGACATCTGGAAATCACCCGGCCAAACCCCTACGCACGGCCGAGTCCGCCCGCCGGTTAAAGCCCGAGCTGGCGCAGAAAGTGGGACAAATTTTTCCGGCCTCCCCGGTTGCCGGCGATCCCCGGTTGAACAACTCTCCCGCACCTCAAGTCTGTTCGCCCCGCATGACGACTGCGCCATTTGACCTCAACCCCAGAACCCGGCTCATCTTCGGCCCCGGTGCCTTGGCGCGCCTCGGCGAATGCGCCCGCGAACTGGGGGGCCGCCGAGTCCTGCTCGTAACCGACCAAGGCCTCGTAGCCGCCGGGCACGCTGCCCGAGCCGAAGCCGCCTTGCGCGGCCATGTGGAAGCCATCACCCGCTATGACGGCGTGCGGGAAAACCCGACCACGATCGACGTCGCCCACTGCGTGAAAGTCGCCCGCGCCGCCCAAATCGATCTCTTGATCGGCTTTGGCGGGGGCAGCTCAATGGACACCGCCAAGGGCACCAATTTCCTCCTGACCAACGGCGGCGAAATGAAGGACTACTGGGGCGTCGGCCGGGCGACGAAACCCATGCTGCCGCTGATCGCCGTGCCGACCACGGCTGGCACCGGCAGCGAATGCCAGAGCGCCGCGCTCATCGCCGACGAAATCACGCACCAAAAAATGGCGTGCCTCGATCCCAAAGCCGCCGCAAAGATCGCCCTGCTAGACCCCGAACTAACACTCTCCCTGCCGGCGCGTGTGACCGCCGTGACCGGCATTGACGCCCTCGTCCATGCAGTGGAAACCGCAGTCACCACCAAGCGCACCGCCGTGTCCCTGATGTATTCGCAGGAAGCCTTCAAGCGGTTGGTGCCGGCCCTGCCCCGAGTCTTGGCTGCCCCCGGTGATCTCGAAGCCCGCGGCCAGATGCTGCTAGGGGCGGCTTTTGCCGGCACCGCCATCGAGAATTCCATGCTCGGCGCCGCCCACTCCTGCGCCAATCCGCTGACCGCCCACTTCAACTTAGTGCACGGTGCCGCCGTCGGGCTCATGCTGCCCCACGTCATCCGCTACAACGCCAGCGGCGACGAAGCAACCCGGCGCGCCTACGCTGAACTTGCCCGCGGGGCGGAATTGATCTGCCTGAGTGCCAGCCTCGACGACGCCGTGGCTGCGCTCATCGCCCGGCTCGAAGCCTTGCTCAATCGGGCGGGAATTCCCCGTTCCCTCGCCGAAGCGGGCGTTGATCCGGCCCAAATTCCCCTGCTCGCCGCCGAAGCCGACCGGCAGTGGACCGCCAATTTCAATCCCCGACGCCTGAGCGAAGCTGACTTCGCTCGGCTGTTTACGGCCGCCACGGAACGCCGCGGTGAAGGCGACGACACCCAGTCCCCGGGGCGCTGAGCCTCGGCTCGCGGGGCGGAAAATGTGCTGGGCGATGACGTCACGCTCGATTCCTGCTTTGCTCTTGGTCCATGGCATTTTTGGCTGACTTACGCCCCCGGCTCCGCCGCATTCGAGTGCTCCTCACCGATGTGGACGGCGTGTTAACTGACGCCGGAGTTTTCATGGGCACGGGGGGAGTGGAGTTCAAGCGTTTCGACATTCGCGACGGCTTCGGCCTCAAACTACTCCAGCAAGAGGGCATTAAGGTGGGGTTTGTCTCCGCCCGCCCCTCGGCGGCCACCTTGGCGCGGGCGGAAGATCTCGGGATCGATTTTCTGCACCAGTCTTCCGCCCCGAAGGTTCAGGCCGTCGACGAGCTGCTCAACCAAGCAGGGTTTAAATGGGAAGAACTCGCCTACATGGGCGACGATGTGCTCGATCTCGGCGTGCTCAAACGGGCGGGCGTGGCGGCGGTCCCGGCCGATGCCCACGAATCTGCCCGCAATTTGGCCCAATATATCGCCACCGCCCGCGGCGGCCACGGGGCCGTGCGGGAAATCGCCGAACTCATCCTTCAAGCGCAGGGTCGGTGGCCCGGCTTGTTGACGAAATTCGCTTCCTAACGGCCCCAACCGCCAACCACACTCCCGCCACCGTGAGACCGCTGCGACAATTGGGCCTGCTGGCCGCCGCCTTGGCGGCGGGAATCTCGCTGGGTCCCCTCCACGGCCAAGGCCCGGCAAGCGCCAACTCGACGGGTGCCTTCAGTATGCCGTTCAAGAAGAACGGCAAAACCTATCTCTGGTTCAAGGGGTCCGGCACCGAGGCGATTTCGACCACTGTGCTCCGGATCCGGGATTTCCGGGTTGAAACCTACAATGACGACGAGACGCCAGCCTTGGTCGGTGAGGCTCCGGAATGTTGGTTGAACCTGACCTCCAAGAATGCGTCGTCGGCTGGGACGATCCGAATTTCCCAAGCCGGTGGGCGCTTCACGCACGCGGGCGAAGGGTTTTCCTGGGATCACGAAGCCGGCCGCTTGGTGCTCTCTAACCGCGTTCATTCCACCCTGCGGATCAATCCCTTTGGTTCGCCGAAAAACTGACTTTTCCACGCCCTTTCCATGAAACGAATTTCGGTTTTACTGACGTGTTCCCTGCTGGCTGTGGCCGCCCTTGGACAGGGCGCGACGGATGATTTGGTCACTTCCGAGATCACCTCCGACGCTTCCATTTACGATCAGAAGGCCAACACGCTGCATTACTGGGGCAAGGTGCATCTCAGTTCCCCAGGCACCCTCGATCTCCGGTGTGATGACTTCCGCATCCAACTGGGCGCTGGTGGTGGCAAACTCGACCAAATTGTGGCGAGCACCAATGTCGTCCTGCTCTTGGTGCAGCCTGGGACGGGCGGTAAGCCAGCCACGACCAATGTGGCATATGCCCACCAAGCGATTTTCGACGGCGTCCGCAACCTCGTCACCTTGGCCCAGTCACCGACGGGCGGGCAGCCTCGCTTCGAAGGCCCCGAGCTGGTCGCCGAGGCGGACGTGATCATTTACGACCGCACTCGCGACCGTTTCGAACTGAAGGGGCACCACCGCACCCGATTCAAGCCGGGCAAACTTTCCCAAGGCGGCTTTTTCTCCCCGAAGACCAACGCGGTTCCCGTCACCCGCTAGCGCCCCATTTCTCCCTGTGTCTGCCGAGCTCGCCCGACCTAAACGCCTGCTGACCGTCGCCCAGATCGCCAAGGCCTACTCGGGTCGGCGCGTGGTGAACGGCGTCTCCATCCACGTCGATGCCGGCGAGATCGTCGGCCTGCTCGGCCCCAACGGCGCGGGCAAAACCACGACCTTCAGCATGGTGGTCGGCCAAGTGCGCCCCGACGCCGGCACCGTCAGCTTCGGCGACAAGGACATCACCCGGTTGCCCATGCACCAGCGGGCGCGCGAAGGGATCGCCTACCTGACTCAGGAACCCAGCGTCTTTCGTAAACTCACGGTCGAGCAAAACATCCTCGCGATCTTGGAGGTTTGCGAACCTGATCGGCAGGCACGCCCTAAGCGGCTTCAGGGCCTACTCGAAGAGCTCGACCTGACCTCGTTGGCGAAAAGTTACGCCTACCAACTCAGCGGCGGCGAAAAACGGCGGCTGGAAATCACCCGGGCGCTCGTGACGAGCCCCAAACTACTGCTGCTGGATGAACCGTTTGCCGGCATTGATCCCATTGCCGTATACGAAGTGCAGAAGATCATCCGGCGGTTGCGCGATCGCGGTTTGGGCGTGCTGATCACCGATCACAACGTCCGGGAAACGCTCAAGTTGGTGGACCGCGCTTATCTCATCCACAAGGGCGAGGTCGTTTACGAAGGCGACGCAGGCCGGATGGTGGACGACCCGAAGGCGCGGCAGATTTATCTCGGTCCAGACTTTAACCTCTGACGCCATGCGCGAAATCCAGATCACCGTCGAACAATTCTACGACCAACACGCGAGCGATCTGGGCCTCAAACTGATCGCGGGTGCCTCTGGCTTGAGCCGCATCATCCGTGAACCGACCGTGAACCGGCCCGGCCTTGCCCTCGCCGGCTTCAAACGCTACTTCGCCCCCAAACGCGTCCAAGTCATCGGAAACGTGGAGACGGCTTACCTGCGTTCGCTGGCGGCGCCCGTGCGGGAGCAGCGAGTCAAGGATCTGTTCCGCCACCGCATCCCCTGCCTCGCACTTTGCCGCGACCTCAAGCCGGACAAGCTGTTTGTCCAATCCGCCGAGACCAACGACGTGCCGCTATTTCTCACGTCGCTGATTACGATGAAGTTCATTAGCCGAGCCACCATCGCGTTGGAAAACCTGTTTGCGCCCAGTGGCCAAGTGCATGGCTGCATGGTCGATGTGCAGGGCATCGGCGTTATCATCCAAGGCGAAAGCGGCATCGGTAAGAGCGAAGCCGTGCTCGGCCTCTTGGAGCGTGGCCATAGTCTCGTCGCGGATGACGTCGTGCAGTTGCGGGTGGAGGAAGGCAACGAACTGTTCGGCAATTCCAAGGAACTCGGCCAAAACTTGATGGAAGTCCGCGGCATCGGCCTGATTGATGTCGCGGCCATGTATGGCGTCGCGGCCATCCGGCGCGACAAACGGGTGGACCTCGTCGTGACCCTCAAACGGTGGGAAGACGTGGAGGAGGTGGACCGACTCGGCCTTGAACAACGCCACGTGCCGCTACTCGGCATCGACGTGCCACACATGGAAATCCCGGTTCGGCCAGGCCGTGACTTGGGCAATCTTGTCGAAGTGGCCGCCTTCCAGACAAAACTGCGGTTGTCCGGCTACAATGCCGCGCAAGAATTCAGTATCCGCCTCAGCCGCAAGATGGCGACGCCGCTCTGAGCCACTCCCTCAGCCCACGGTTTCCCGGTGCCACCGGATTGTGCGCTCAAAAGCCGCGACCAGTCGCTCAAGGTAGGCGGAGGGATGGAAGAAGGCGTAACGCTGGCGCGCAGCCCGCCCCATTTCTTCGCACCGGATAGGCGCGATCAACAGTTGGCGCACAGCGGCAGCAAACGCCTCGGGGGTTCGATCCTCCACGCGAAGTCCGGTTTCGCCCGGCCAAAGCCATTCCTCTACTGCCCCACCCGCAAACGCCACGATCGGCTTGCCGTAAGCAAGGGACTCGACCCCGATCAGACCAAACGGTTCGCGCCGGAGCACCGGAAACAACACCAATTGAGCGCGGGCATACCACGCACTGAGGGCCCCGGGACTGAGTTCCCCTAAAAATTCGACCCGCGCACCAATCCCCAACCGAACGGCTTGGGAGCGAAACTCCTCCCGCTGCAACCCATCCCCGGCGACCACCAGTCGCCAAGCGTGGGATTGAAGCTGCGCCATCGCTTCCAAAGCCACCCCCACGCCTTTGGGCCGGACCAACCGCGAAGGCAGCAGGATCAAGCCCCGTTCTACTGCCCCTTCGGCCGGTGGCGGCTCGGCAAAGAGGGGCAAAACATCGACGCGGTTCAGGTCAAATCCGTTCTCTTCCAAACCGCGTTGCATGAATCGGGACGCGACTTGGATTCGCGCCCGAGCAAGCGTTTTCAGGCGCAGCAAGCCTTGGGTCCGCTGCCAGCGACGCCAGTTTCCCACCGGATGGCGACCGCCGCAGCCCTGCGCGTAGTTCCAAAAGAGGCAGGCCAGCCCATGCGGCCGGTGACAGCTTTCAAAGGCGCTATCCGCCCGATCCCCGCCCGCGCAAAACCACGTCTGATCGTGCTGAAAAATCGTGAGCGGCCAGCGGGCGGAGAGCGCCGCAAAAACCTCAGGCTCCAGCGCGTGATGCAACTGGATGACGTCCGGGGCAAACGCCTCGGCGACCCGCAGTGTCGAGCCCACCGGATCAGCCGCCAAAATGGTCGTCGTCGGGCAGCCCACCTCGGCGGAGCCGCCGTCGGAATAGCCCAGTTGCACCGTGTGACCGCTCCGCGCCAGCCAGTCGCAGGTCTCCACGACCACCCGGTTCATGCCACCGTTGTGGCGGCGGGCGGATTCGTTAAGCAGCAGGATGCGCACGGCAGTGGCACGATGAGATTTTCCGTCAACCAGGGTCAAACCTTCAGCACATGCCGCAGATAAAGATACATCAGTGGCGCGTTGAACAGCAGGCTGTCGAGCAGGTCGAGAATTCCGCCGATGCCCGGAAAGAATTTACCGGAATCTTTGACCCCGGCCTCGCGCTTGAACAGGGATTCGATCAAGTCGCCGATCACGGCGGCCACACTCAGGATGATGCCCAGCACGACCGCGTGAACGAGGTTCATCTCCTTCATGTGCGGGCCCGCCAACTGCACAAAACAAACGCTGATCCCAGTCGAAATCACGATCGCTCCGACGAAGCCTTCCCAGGTTTTTCCCGGACTGATTCGTGGAATCATCTTGTGGCGACCGATCAGGGAACCGGTGCAGTAGGCCCCCAAGTCGCTGAATTTGGTCACGACAATGAAATAGAGGACGTAGTAACGGCCTTCGATCTCCGGCAGGTAGTTGATCTTCTGGATGAAGTTCAGCAGCCAAGGCACATACATGAGACCGAGCAAGGTGGTGGCAATGGCCGCCAAACCATTGGGATTCGTCTTCGCCACAAACTGCCGGACACACAGCCCTAGCACGAATAATGCGAGCACGCCCGTCTCGAAGTCATTGGGCTTCCCGGCCCGCAATTGGTGTCCGCTAGCGTGCGTCACGTAATAGTGGGTCGAAACCATCAGCAGGACGCCCGTGATGAGTCCGAACCACTTGAAGCTAACCAAGCCCCGCTTCTCGACTAGGCCGTAAAACTCCAACAAGCCCGTCGCCGCGAGCAGGGTCATGAGGAAGAGGAACACCCAGTTGGCCACCACCACATTCGTGGAGAACATGGCCGTGAGCACGACGCTCCACAGAAAGATCGTGCTCGCTAGGCGGCGGACAAAGATTTGGCTCTTGCTCAGCGCCGGGGCACTCGCTGGCGTAGGTGGAGACAGGTCGGGCATTGCTGGGCACAAACTTGGCAGAAACCACCCGCCGGGGGAAAGCCCCGGAATGCTGCGCCCGCAAACTTCATGGACCCAGCCCGCTTTTCGCTTTGCCCACGGGCGCCGCTCGCGGTTTTCTCAGGGTGTTCCCGATCTCTCTCGCGACATGAATCCGCGCCTCCTGCTCGTTACCGGTTCCCTTATCCTCAGCGTCCTGCTCGGAGTCGTGGTCTCCCGCCGCGGCGCCACCTCCTCCGACACCGCCGGCCCCGCTAAACCCGGCGGCAAGATCCGCATCGGCCTCTCGTTGGACACGCTCAAGGAGGAACGCTGGCAACGCGACCGCGACCGTTTCACCGCCAAAGCCACCGAACTTGGCGCGGAGGTCTTCGCCTCTTCCGCCAACTCCGACGACGCCCGCCAAATGCAAGACTGCGAGGCGCTGCTCACCCGCGGCATCGACGTGTTGGTCATCGTTCCTCACAACGGCAAGGCCATGGCCAAGGCCGTCGCCGCTGCCAAGCAGGCCGGCGTGCCCGTGATCAGCTACGACCGGCTGATCCGCGATTCCGACGTGGACCTCTACCTGAGCTTCGACAACGTGCGGGTCGGTGAGGAGCAGGCCCGTTACCTCGTGAACCAGCTCCGCGGCAAGAAGGCCAAGATCGTCCGCATCTACGGTTCCAAGACCGACAACAACGCGGCGCTCTTCAAGCTCGGCCAGGACAACGTCCTCAATCCCCTCATCGCCAGCGGGCAGATTGAGGTGCTGTTCGAGGATTGGTGCGTGGATTGGAAGCCCGAGAACGCCAAGAAGATCATGAACGCCGCCATCACCGCCAAGGGCCGTGAACTCGACGGCGTGCTCGCCTCCAACGACGGCACCGCCGGCGGCGCGATCCAGGCGCTCACTGAGGAAGGTCTCGCCGGCAAGGTGCTCGTGACCGGTCAGGACGCCGAGCTCGCCGCCTGCCAGCGCATCCTGCGCGGCACGCAGACCATGACCATCTACAAGCCGCTCTCAAAGCTCGCCGACCGCGCCGCCGAAGCCGCCGTCGCCCTCGGCAAACGCCAGGTGCTCATCGCGAATGGTGTCGTGGAAAACGGCTTCAAGAAAGTCCCCAGCATCTTGGAAGACGTCGTCTCCGTGGATAAGGCGAACATTCAGGCCACCGTGGTGAAGGACGGCTTCCACAAGGCGGAGGATTTGAGGTGATCCGCAGATTGCGCAGATTCAAAGGACACTTTTTTCATGGGCCGCAACCGTTCACCACTCCTGCGTTTGCTTTCCAATCTGCGTAATCAGCGAAATCTGCGGATGAACCTGCTCCTCGAAGCCAGACACCTGACTAAATCGTTCCCTGGCGTGATGGCGCTCCGCGATGTGTCATTCGACCTGCGGCCGGGCGAGATTCACGCGCTGTGCGGTGAGAACGGCGCCGGCAAGTCCACGCTCATCAAGACGCTTTCAGGCATCCATCCGTTCGGCAGTTACGAGGGCGAGATCCACGTGGACGGCACACGCGCCGAGTTCCGCTCCTTGCGCGACGCCGAGGCTGCCGGCATTGCCGTAATCTACCAGGAACTCGCGCTCGTCGAGGAAATGAGCGTCGCCGAGAACATCTTCCTCGGGGCCGAACGGCGCCGTGGCCCGTGGGTGGACTGGGACCGCGCCTACGCCGACGCCGCGACGTTGCTCGCCAAGTTCCGCATCGAACTCGATCCCGACACGCCGGTGCGCGAACTCGGTGTCGGCCAGAAGCAGCTCGTCGAAATCGTCAAGGCGCTCGGCAAGCAGTCGCGGATACTGATCCTCGACGAACCGACCGCCGCCTTGGCCGAGAGCGAAGTCGCCATATTGCTCCGCATCCTCCGCGAACTGCGCGCCGCCGGCGTCGGTTGCATCTACATTTCCCATAAGCTCGGCGAGGTGAGGTCCATCGCCGACCGCATCACCGTGCTGCGCGACGGCGCGAGCATCACCACCCTGTCCGCCGGGGAAGCGGACATCCCGAGCATCATCCGCCACATGGTCGGTCGCGAGATCAAGGACCTGTTCCCCCGCAACGCCGGAAGCCGGAAGTCGGAAGCCGGAAGTCGGAGCGATCCGTTGCTAGCCGTCCGAAATCTCTCCGTCTCGCCCAACGCCGACTCCGCGCCGCGTCTCCACGATCTCTCGTTCAAGGTCGCCGCAGGCGAAGTTCTCGGCCTCGGCGGGCTCATGGGCGCGGGCCGCTCCGAGTTGCTTCAGCATCTCTTCGGCGCGTGGGGCGTTCGCCAAGACGGCGAGGTTACTCTGGGCGGCGGCGATTATCCCGAGCCCACGCCTCGCGAATCCATCCGCCGCGGACTCGTGCTCGTCACCGAGGATCGCAAGCGCCTAGGCCTGCACTTGGAGCAACCCATCGGCTTCAACCTGTCGTTGTCGTCGCTCGACCGGCTCAATCCCGGGCTCTTCCTCGACGAAACCGCCGAGGCGCCGGCCAACCAGCGTTTCTTCGACGCCCTCCGCATCAAGGCGCCCGGGCTCGAAACCACCGTCGGCGGCCTTTCCGGCGGCAACCAGCAGAAGGTTGTGCTCGGCAAGGCGCTGATGACCGAACCCAAGGTCGTGTTCCTCGACGAACCCACGCGCGGCATTGATGTCGGTGCCAAGCTGGAGGTCTATCACCTCATCAATGAGCTGACGTCCCAAGGCAAAGCCGTAGTGCTGGTCTCCAGCGAACTCCCTGAACTCATGGGCCTGAGTGACCGCATCGTGATGCTCCACGAAGGCCGAATCAGCGGCGAATTCACCCACGAACGATTCAACCAAGAAGCACTCCTCGCCGCTGCGATGGGGAACAAAAACGCCTTCGCCCCATGAAATCCCGCCGTCTAAGCCCGCCATGACCACGACTGCCCCAGCCCTAATCGCCACTCCGCGCCCGCCGGTGGCTTCCACTCGCGAACTCATCATGCCGGCCATGCTGGCGCTGATCTGGATCCTGTTTGCCGTCCTGTCGCCGCAGTTTCTCAGCCCGCGCAACCTGTCCATGCTGATGATTGAACTTTCGGTCACCGCGACGCTCGCGGTCGGCGTGCTGCTCGTGTTGCTGCCGGGCCACACCGATCTGTCCGTCGGCGCAGGCGCGGGCTTGATGGGGGGAACTGCGGCGGTGCTCGTGAACCAACACAACTGGTCCGCCCCTGCTGCGCTCCTGCTGAGCTTCGTCGTCGGCCTTGCCCTCTACGCCGGGGTGGGCTGGTTCATCGTGCGAAATCGCATCCAAGCCTTCATCGCCACGCTCGGCGGACTCCTCACGTTCAAAGGTGTTTTCTGGCTCGTGATTCAAAGCCATACCGTCCCAGTCACCCGCGACGGCCGCGATAATCTGTATTCCCTGCTCACGACCTATTACCTCACGCCTACCGCCGGGTGGTTGCTGGCGGCCGCGGTCGTTGCGCTGCTCATCTTCCTTCAAAGCCGCGCCCGCGCCCGCCGCCGGGCCATTGGCGCACGGGTGGAGGACTTCGAATTGGCCTATCTGAAGACCTTCATCGCAGCGCAGGGCGTCGCATTGGTCGTGCTCGTATGCAACCAGTTCCGGGGCGTGCCGCTGAGCTTTGTGATCCTATGCGCGGTGGCGGCAAGCGTCCACTCGCTCACGCGGCATACGCCGTTCGGTAGACACCTTTACGCCATCGGCGGCAACGAAGAGGCGGCAGTCATCTCGGGTGTGCCCGTGGGCAAAACGGTGATCCTCGCCTTCACAATCCTCGGCGGCATTGTGGCGATCACCGGCTTCATGCAGACAGCTTACATCGGTAACTCGACCACGACGGTCGGCGACCTGATGGAACTCGACGCCATCGCTGCCTGCGTAATCGGCGGCACGAGCTTGAAGGGAGGGCGCGGTTCGGTGCTCGGTGCGCTGTTCGGCGCGCTAATCATGGCGAGCCTGCTTAACGGCATGACCCTGCTCGCCGTGTCACCCGAGCTAAAGTTCATCGTTCGCGGCCTGGTGCTGGCCTTCGCCGTGTGGACCGACGTGCGCTTCGGGAAGAAGTGACTCCGGTGATTCCGGCAACCCAACTGGGCCGAGGCTGGAGGTTCTCCCGTCCGCGGCTGGGGGAGGCATTTTGCCGGATTCTAAATCCCCAATGTGCGTTCGTTCGCACGCGCCGCGGCCGGATCCGGGCCGCTCGTCGGCTTTGCCCAAAAGAAAAACCGCCCCCGGTGCACCTTGATCCGGGGGCGGTCAGAAAACTCAAGCGACCACAGCCGCTTCCATTTCCGACAGCTTGTGGGAGGCCGACTCCCACTCCGTCGACTTGGCTTCCAAGTCGCGGCTCACCTGCTTCAACTCTTGGTTGATCTCATTTACCCGGCGCGCCTTGGTGTAGGTTTCGGGGAGTTCCAATTCGGCCGTCAACGCGAGTTGCCGTTTTTCCAACGACGAAATGAATGACTCCAACGTTCCGACCCGCTTTTTCTGGTCGGCGATGACCTTCCTCGAATCCGCCGCCTGCTGCCGGCGTTCCTTTTGATTTGGGCGACCGGCTTCTTCCCGCCCGACGGCGATGACTCGCTCCGTAGGACGGCCATTGGTGAGTTGAGCCGTCAAGGCGACTCGGGCCGAGGCGGATTTGGTCTTTTCGAGGTAGTAGTCGTAGTCGCCCGCGTAGGGGGTGAGTTGGCCGGCATTAACGTGCAGCACCTTGGTCGCGAGGGCGCGAATGAAGTAAACGTCGTGGCTGATGAACAAAAGCGTGCCGGTGAACTCGGTGAGCGCGGCCACCAAGGCGTCGATACTGGCCATATCAAGGTGCGTGGTTGGCTCATCCATCAGGAGCAAGTTCGGCGGATTCAGGAGAATCTTCACCAGTGCGAGACGACTCTTTTCCCCACCGCTCAGCACGCTAACCTTTTTGAAGACGTCGTCATCCCGGAAAAGAAAGCACCCCAGCAGGGACCGGACGTAAAGTTCGGTGACGCGGGCGGGTGTATCGAGGGCCTCCTCGATCACCGTGCGTTCCGGTCGAAGCATCTCGGTGCGATACTGCGAGTAATAACCAACCTGCGCCTTCGGGCCGAGGTCAACTTCGCCCGCTTGGGGTGTCAGCACGCCGGCCAGCAGTTTGAGCAGGGTGGACTTACCAGCGCCGTTGGGGCCGACGAAAACAGTGCGTTCACCCCGCGTGGTCTCGAAATCAATGCCGCGGTAGATGGAGTGTTCGCCGTAGGCAAAATGAATCTGGCGCAGCGTGATCACGCGATGCCCGCTCTGCACCGGCTGCGGAAACGCAAAATCAACGATCGCCGCCGCCGATTCCGGGGCATCAATCCGATCCATCCGCTCAATCTGCTTGAGCTTGGCTTGGGCCCGGGTTGCCGTCGAAGCCTTGGCGCGGAATCGGTTAACGAAGTCCATCAGCTTACCGATTTCCTTCTGTTGGTTCTTGAAGGCGGCCGCCTGCTGTTCCTGATGAGCTTCGCGCTGCTCTAGGAAAGTGTCGTAGTTCCCCGCATAGGTCCAAAGCCGGCTACTACGCAACTCAAGGATGCCCGTAACCAAGCGGTTCAAAAATTCGCGGTCATGGGAAATCAGCACAATGCCACCGGGGTAGGTGCGCAGGTATTCCTGAAACCAGATCAACGTCTCCAAGTCGAGATGGTTGGTGGGTTCATCAAGCATGAGCAGGTCCGGCTCTTGCACCAATAGTCGGGCGAGGTGAGTCCGCATGACCCAACCACCAGACAGGGTTCGAGCGGGCCGATCAAAGTCGGTCTCACGAAAGGAGAGCCCCTTGAGAATACGCTTGGCCTTGGCCACTGCGGTGCCGTCGGCCACCTGCCATTCGTCGCCGTGGTGGTGGCTGGTCGCAAGCTCCAGGACCGTTTCTTCACCAGCCGGGGCACTTTCCTGAGGCAGAAAACCAACAGTGGCGCCGCGTTGCCGGGTGATGAGACCGCTGTCCGCCTCCTCTTGCCCAAGGATAAGCTTGAACAGCGTGGACTTGCCCGCGCCATTGGGCCCGACTAGGCCGAGCCGGTCCGTGCGGTTAATGGTCAGCCTGAGGTCTTCGAACAGCGTGCGGTTTCCGAAAGATTTGGAAACATCAGTAAGGGTAAACATCGCAGATTAGCCGGCGTTGAGCATTGAAAAGTGTTTTACAAGATGGGCTTCCAGCAGGTCGGCGTGCAAGTCGGCGTGCTGAGTCAGCGTCTCCAACAAACCGTCTTTGAAAGGCCGGCCCGTCGAATCCACGCCGCGGGTCAGCACCGACCCAAAGGTCACGTGCAGCAACTGCCGGCCGGCGACTTCATTCAGATAAACCGCTTCGTCCGCGGCGCGGCGATACACTGGCAAAGCGGCAACCTCGGCATTCGTGGTCGAGATATGGTAACTGGCCCGGTCGGCCTCGAAACAGCCGCGACAGAACGCAGTCAACTCGGTAAACAGCGGCACGTTGGTCCGTGCGACCACGCGTAAGGCTTCCAAGTAGCTGGTGCCCGCGGTCTTCACATGGAGCAAATCTCGGCACACCCGGCCGATCGCTGGGTAGGCACTGAATTTATCCGAGCCGCTGTGGATGCTAATTTTGTAGGGCCCTGCGAATTTCGAGATCGCGACGTGAACCTTCAACTGCTCCTCGAAGCGAATAAGATCACCTTTGTAATCAATTCCCTTTTCAAAATCGCCGATGAAACGGGGCGCCAGACTAACGAGGTTCGGCACGCCCCGGCGCTGCAATTCCAAGGCAAAAAACAAGTGCTCCAACGGCGTCGTGGGCGAATCGGTTTCATCCACCGAAACTTCGAGGTCGAACGCGCGCCCCTTGGATTCCAAGGCGATCGACTCACCCATCAGCGCCGCGTGGGCTGTGGCTCGGGCATATTTGACCGCGGCTCGAAGCAGCGATTCTTCATCGAACCGGAAGGGGGCAAAACGTGGACTCACGTTGAACACCCGGTTTAAATAGTAATCACGCCAATCGAAGCCCGTGAACAGCCCGTCGGCTTCTTGCCGGGCGACTTCCGCCTGCAAATCAGGCTCTGCCATCGAATCGGCAGCGTTGTTAACAAACGCACTCGGATCGATCGTGAAAAAACAGAACCCCGCCTGCGCGACGCGTCGAACGTCCTCTGAAGTTTTCAGATGATCGCCGTCCGCGCCCCAAGCCCCCTCGAAACCGGCCTTGGTTAGGGTTGCTTGGGCGGCTTGCATCACCGCTTCCGGCGTCCGCTGTGTGCGACTCATTTCCCGAATCGATTGCTGGGCAAAGATTGGGGCGAAGTCCGGATATCGGCGCACGGCGGCGAGATGACCCGGCGTCGCCAGGCCGAGTCGGTCACCGAATCCAAAAGATTTCCGTAGGCCCAAGGCCTGGGGTTGCGTCATGCGGCGGGGAGATTGATTTACGAATGGAGCTAGGCAAGTGCAACCAAGGAAAACGGGCCCGGAAATTCATTCCCGAGCCCGTCAAACTTGGGGCAAGCGGCTTGGACTCAGTCTTGGCAGAGTCCAAGCCGCAAGCGTCCTCAGAGGCGATCACCTTTGCGGTTGATCCCGTCAAAGATCGAATTGAAAGCGGTCGCACTGAAGCAACCTTGTTTCTTCTTGAGATTAGCCTGCTTCAACAGAGCCATCACCGTGTAATTTTTGTTGTTACACAGACCGGCGGTCGAACCACTTGAGCCCACATTGTAACATTTGGTGCCCGTCCCCGCGGTTGAGACATTGAAACCCGAGGCAACCGCAATGTTGCCCGCTAGGTCGGAGTCGGTAACATAGACCGCCAAAGCCGAGGCGAGCGTCTGCGCCATGAATTTCTGCCCCTTCATTTGGAACAGGTTTCGGAACTTATAAGCCACTTGGCTGTTGGATTTGCCGGCCAAGTTATCACTGCCTGCGTTGGCGCCGAACAAATACGGGAACTCGTTCGCAAGCCATCTGCCCAACTGGGTCGAGCTTGGCCCCCCGTTGAGGGAATTGATCAGCGCTTGGCCATTCGGTCCGTTCCAGTAGCCGATGGTAGCCGTGTCGCCAGCGACCAACGAACTGCAAGTGGGGGGAGGACAAATACTCGGGCTGATTTTGATGCTACAACAGACCGTATCGTAACCATAACAACCACACGTCAAACTATTGGCACCCTTCACTTTGGCCGTGAACGTGTAAGTGCCCGCAGTCGTAGGAGTTCCGCTGATCACTCCCGTCGCGGTGTTCAGGCTGAGTCCACCCGGCAGGGCTCCGGATACGATTGAGAAAGTGAATGGCGCCACTCCTCCGTTCACCGAAAAACTTCCGAGATAGGTAGTCCCAACGGTGCCCGTCCCGGTCGAAACACACCCCAACATGATTGGTGGGCAATTGCTCGTTATAACGATGCTACAGGTGACCGTCGCCTGTTTGTTGCAGTCGCAGACCGAGCCAGAGGCATCCACGACTTTTGCCGTGAAGCTATACGTCCCGCCGGCGGTCGGCGTTCCAGAAATGGTTCCGGTTGCCTGATTTAAGCTCAAGCCGGGCGGCAGATTGCCCCCGCTGATCGAGAAAACATAAGGTGCAGTTCCGCCGGACACGTGGAGGTTAGACGCATAGACAGTTCCCACCGAACCCGTGCCTGAGGAGACGCACGCCAACGATAGCGGGGGACAAACGGCGGCAATGGTAATGGCACACGACGCAGAAGCCGTCTGCGATCCACCCACCCCGGTGTAATCCGCGACCGCCATGGTGAAATTAAAGGTGCCGGCCGCCGAGGGC
>CAIJLV010000035.1 GCA_903821635.1 uncultured Verrucomicrobiota bacterium
CCGCCCCCATTTACCGTGTCGGCCGACTTGTCAGCGCTGCGGATGCACCCGTAGCGTGGCCGCTCTCGACGAACATGGCGCGGCAACTTTCAACCGACTTTCCCGACGTCGCGCCTGACCTTTCCCCCTGAGGTTTCATGACCCGTCTCACCGATTTCCTGAACCATCGCGTCGTGCCACCGCTGAATGCGGTGAGCGAGAACACCTACCTCTCCGCCATCCGCACTGGCATGGTGGCGGTGTCGCCGCTGACGATCATTGGTGGTTTGTTCATGGTGCTCTCCTACCTGCCGGTCCCGGGCTGGGATAAGCTGATCGCGCCTTACCTGAACCTGTTGCAATTCCCGGTCACGGCGACGTTTGGCCTGCTGGCGGTGTTCGTCTGTTTCGCCATCGGTTACGACCTCGGGCAACGGCTGAAGCAGGAACCGCTCACCAGCGCGTCCATCGCCACGCTCGTTTTCCTGCTGCTGCAACTGAAGCTGACTGAGGGGCCCGAACCGGCACAGGTCCTCGACATGCACGGACTTGGTTCCGCCGGGTTGTTTACCGCGATCCTCATCGCGATCCTCTGCGTGCTGGTGCAGAAGTTTTTCACGGATCGAAACTTGGTCATCAAGCTGCCGGAAAGCGTGCCGCCGGTGGTTTACGAATCGTTTCTGTCGCTGATTCCGATGGGGTTTCTGCTGGTGGCGTTTTGGTTGATCCGTTTCGTGCTGGGCGTGGACATCAATGAACTGATCCAGACCGCCTTCAAGCCGCTGGTCTTCGCGTTGAACACGCTGCCGGGAATCTTGGTTTATGCGTTTTTGGTCACGCTCCTCTGGTCGGTCGGCATCAACGGGGACAACGCGATGGACGCCATCGTGGCCCCCATCTTCCTCCAATACCTTGCCGCCAACGTCGAGGCCGTCACCGCGGGCCAAGCGCCGCCGTATGTCACGGCGCTCGGCTTCTTCACCTCGTTCGTCAACGTCGGCGGCACCGGTGCCACCATTGCCCTCGCGTTGCTCATGGTGCGCTCCCAAGATCCCGGTTATCGCAAGGTCGCCCGCCTTTCGCTACCCACCCAAGTCTTCCAGATCAATGAGCCGATCATGTTCGGTTTTCCGATCGTGCTAAACCCGATCCTGATGGTGCCGTTCGTCCTCAACGCGCTGATTCTCACCGCGGGCAGTTACCTGCTCATCCATTGGCACGTCATTCAAAAACCCTTCGTCAACGTGCCCTGGACCACGCCGCCGATCATCGGCCACTATCTCGTCACCGGCGGTGACTGGAAGGCCGCCGTCTGGGGGGGCGTGTCGCTGGTGATTGCGATGGGGGTTTACTGGCCCTTTGCCAAGGCGGCCGAGCGCCAACGGTTCAAGGCGGCCCCCACCCCGCAACCCTGAGCGGTTAAGGCGGTGGCTTGGGCTAGGTTTCGAGCATCCGTGCCAGCAGGTTCCGCGTGATTTGTTGCAGGCGCGGGTCCGGCCCCTGCGGCGTGGTGTAAACGCTCGGCCGCAGGTAACCCGGTGGCGCTGAAAGGCCGTCGCCCCACCAGATGGTGGCGGCATTGAAGACGAAGTTGTTTTTCGGTCCCGGATAAATCGTCGCCGTAAACTGGCCGCCGTTGAGTTTTCCGGGCGCATCTTGGGTCGGGCCGGAAGCCACGATTTCCAAGCCGGGGATCGGCGCGGGATCACCATGCCACTCCCAGCCAACCAAGCCGGGTATACCGTCGCCGCGCTGCATGCCGGTGCCGGCGAAAAGCCAGTGCTCTGGCGCGACACAGGTCCAATCCGCGCCTCCGGTGACTGTGCCAGTGCTGTGTGCGCCGACCAATTCGTTGGCGTAGGGACGTTCGTGGGGCAGGGACTTCATGGCCACGAAATCCCGCGTCCCGCCGGGCGGCCCGTAAACGCCGATGCGTTCAAAGGCGCGGCGATCCGGCGTGAGTGCGATTTTGCCGCACACGGCATTGCCCGAGAGGAAGGCGACGTTGACCCCAGCCGCGATGGCCGCCTGCACGTTGCGGAACATTTCCAGGGTCCAGTATTCGTCGTGCCCGACGGAGAGAAACCCCTTCGCCCGCAGCAATCCCCGCGGATCCGCGTGGGTGTCTTGGTTGGAGCCATACGTGACGTCGTAGCCGTGCTGTTCCAGCCAGTAAGCGACGGGGAATTCCCAGAGCAGGAATTCCCCGGAACCTTGGGAAAGCGGGGCGTCGAAGATCTGGCAATAGCGGCCGTAGGGGCGGTTGAAACCGACCTGCACGCCGCCGCCCCAATACCACTGGTCTTGGCCGTCGTCGTAGAGCGAAAATTGGGTCGGCCAGCGGTTGTAGGCCTGCCAAGTGTGGTCGCTGCACTGGAATAGGAAGTCGGCCGGGCGGTCGTCGCGCACGATGAAAATCACGTAGCTCTGCACCCCCTCGCGGAGTTGCGTCAGCTTGCCCAGATAGACGCCGCTCAACCACGCGTCGGGAATCGTCAGGGAATGGACCGGCTCCCAAGCGCAGTGGCGCACCCGCTTGGGTCCGACGGCTGGTTCTGGCTGGGGCTTGCCCGGGCTGGCGGCATACGACCGCACGTGCCGACCGCCGGTGCCGCCGTAGTAACCGAGCCGGTAAATGTCCAAGGTGAAGTCGCTCGTCGGACTCGTGCTGACGAAGAATTCAATCGTCTCGCCGGCGCGCACGCTGGTGCGGGAGCAGTAGCCTTCGATCCACGGGCAACGCCACTTGGTGGCGGGATCCACGCGGGGCTGAGTCAGCATCCAGTCCCGGGTGCCTGGCCGGGCGTTTTCGCGGACGATCTGCTCGCGGCGACCGCCGGGCAGGGTGGCGCAACCGGCTAGGGCCGCCGCGGCACCGGCTCCGGCCAAACCTTTGAGGGCGGTGCGCCGGGAGACGCGCGGAGAATTCATGCCGTCAACGTGCCGCCACGGGGTGGGGCGGTGCAATGCTGGAAGCCGGCAGAATAGGTTCGTCGCCGCTTTGATTCCGCGGCTGAAGGGAACCGTGCGAAAGGGAAACCGCTGCCGGTTTCGCCGCCCAAGTGGGGCTCCGAAGTCCGGGCGGCGGCCCTTTATCGGGAACGGGCGAGGGCGAGGCCCTTGAGGAAATCGATCCCGCGGGCGAGCACCGGGTCGCGGACCACCTTGGGATCGACGGGTTCCGCCGGGGCGAGCGAGGGCGTGGCTTTGGTTTCGCCGGCCGCGTTTTTCTCCCGCACCAGATCCGCTTCGGTCAGGCGCCGGCGCACGCGCACCGAGGTGGTGATGGAGTTGGTGGCGGTCAGGGAATTAGTGCCGGAGCGGATGAGGGTAAATGGGTCCCGCAGATAGGCGCGTTCCACCTCCGGAGTGAGAATGACCCGCAGATCAGGTTCCAGCCCATTGGCGGGAATCGGTTCGCCGTCCCCGGCGCGCACCGGCGCGACTGCGAGGCGCAGCCGTTGACCGGTGGTGAGGTCGAAGTCGCGAAACACGCTGGCCTCGCCGGCGGTGGCGTTGCCGATGAGCAGCGCTACGCCCGCTTGGCGTAAGGTGGCAGCCAAGGCTTCGGCGGCGCCACGCGTTTGCCGGTTGACCAGCACGGCGACGGGGTGGCTGAACAGTTGGTTGGTCGCCGGCCCGCGGAACATTCCCTGGCCCCAATCCAGCACCGGGGTGCCCGGGGGCAGAAATTCACCCGCCATCTCGGCGGCGACCCGGAAATCGCGTCCGCCGGCGAAGCGCAGGTCCAAAACGCAGCCGGCGAGGGCCGGGTTGCCTTGGAACTGGGTCAGTCGTTGCGCCAGTTCGGTCGCGGCGTCCGCCCCGACTTCGCCCAAGCGCAGATACGCAAAGCGCCCTTCGTAGAGTTCGGTGGCGACCACCGCGGGTTGGGGCGAGGCGGGTTCCTCGTAGTCTTCGAGCAATCGGGCTCGGGCGCCGAGGCCGGCGAGCAATTCGTCCACCGCCGGGGCTTGGAGTTGTTCCGTGCTGAGGCCGCTGAGGTGGGTGCGGACGAGTTCAAGCACCTCGGGGAGCGGGGGCGGCGGGGCGGCGTGGGCCAGTAGCCCGCCGGTGATGGCTGCCAGCCAAACCAAGGTGCGTTTGCTCATGTCCGCTCGGGTTTCGGCGTAGTAGGTCGGGATGGGAAATAGATTTGCTTCATGTCCGCCGCGGAAGGGTTTACGGCCGGATGGCTTGGTAAATCGTCTTCGCCATCAAGGTTGCGCCCTTGGCGTTGGGATGGATCTTGTCCGGGAACATTTCTGGATGACCGGTCAGGGCGTCGAACAGGTCGATCACGGGCACTTTTTTGTCGTCGCATGCCTCTTCGATCCCCTCCAGCACGGTGTCGAGGGTTTGGGCGGTGATACCCCATTGGTCACCATACACGGGCACCGGGAGGCAGACCCAAATCATGGGCTTGGTCTTGAGCTCCTTGAAGTGCTCGATCAAGTCAGCGACATCGCGTTGGCAGGCTGCCTTGCCCTTCCAGTTCTGTGGTTTGGTGTCGTTGGTGCCCAGCTTGATGAGCACCACGTCGGGTTCAAACGCGGTTGCCGCGGTGAATTCTTCCGTCGTCCAATACGGCAGGTCGCCCGTCCGGCTCGCCGTGGCGCCGCTGCGACCGAAGTTTCGCACGTCGAAGCGCGAACCCAGCAGTTTCTGCAACTGCGCCGGGTAACTGTTGGTTTCCCGGCCTTCGACGCCCGCGCCAAACGTGATCGAATCACCGATGCAGGCGACGCGCACAATCGGGTCGCCGCCCCGGCGATTTTGGATCTGATCGAGCCGGATGACGGGCGGTTCTTTCTTGGCGCAACCGGCCAGCAGGGCGGCGACAAGGGCGAAAAGGGCGGCAAAATGGCGGCGGTTCATGCGACAAAATCTGCGCGGAGTGTGGCCGAGGGGGGCAAGGCGGCAAGCGCCTTCGCGGTGAGGTGTGCTGCGGGTGGGCGCGATTGGTGCAAGAAAATTGCTGGCACCGTGGCCCCCGCTGGGCTCGCGCGACGACCGCAGCGCGAAGCGGGCGACCGACTGGGAAACCGTGGGTGTAAGTCCATGCGGAAGAACGGGGGGCGGCCGAAGTGAGGTGCTAGGCGAAAATCATGAAAGGTTCCGGCCCAGCTACTGGATTGCCGCGCCGGTGCGGCCTATGACCGGTTGGCGCTTGGGCTTGGACCGGGGATTCCCGCGGGCAGGTTCACGCCCGTGTGGTTTTTTACCTTTGCGGAACCGGGAGGGACTTCCCTGCGCCGAAAACGCGTGTCAGGTTGTGGTCGCTCCGTTGCGCCCGGCTGGGCGTGACTCCTGTGTGCCGTGAAGATTCTGCGTTTTCTCAAATTTCTGGGCCTGGCCGTGCTCGCGCTAGTGGCGGTCGCCGGGCTACTGCTCGGGGTGGGTTGGCTCTACTTCCATCCCTCAGCCACTTGGACCCGCGGCTTCGTCTATGGCCAGCGCCACAGCGAGGCGCTCACACTGGACGTGCTGAAACCGGCTGCGCCCAACGGGTTGGGCGTGTTGCTGATGGTCAGCGGCAGTTGGAAATCGGGGACCAACTCCTTTCAGCCGTGGATGGTGGCGCCGTTGCTGCGGCGGGGTTACACGGTGCTGCCGGTTTATCATGTGTCCCAACCGCGGGCGACCGTCATGGAGACGTTTGAGGACGTCTCGCGGGCGACCCGCTTCATCCGCGCTCACGCGGCGGATTACGGCATTGATCCCGACCGACTCGGGGTGACGGGTGGGAGTGCAGGGGGGCATCTCAGCTTGATGCTGGCGACGCGCGGTGGTCCCGGACCCGCCGAAGCTCGGGAGGCCGTGGATCGGGCCAGCAGCGCCGTGCAGGCCGTCGCGATCTTTTATCCGGTGACCGACCTACTCAACCTCGGCAACTCGACCGAAAATCTGCATGACGGCGGGCCGCCGAAGAGTTTTGTGCGAGCGTTTGCCCAAGAACCGCGAAATTTGCCGGTCTGGCGAACCACCGGCCGCGAGCTGTCCCCGATTTACCATGTGACGTCGAATCTGCCGCCAACGCTGATCTATCATGGCGACGCCGACACGCTGGTGCCGCTCGATCAGTCGGAACGCTTTCAAGTCCGCGCGCAGGCGGTCGGACGCACGGTCGAGGTCGTCAAGCATCCGGGCGGCCAGCACGGTTGGCTCACGATGCCGCTCGATATCATGAAGTTCGCCGACTGGTTTGATGCGCATTTACGGCCGGCGGCGCGCTGAACGTTCGTTCGGGCGGAGGGCGGCGGCGGTGGGCCGACGCCCGCTGGTTGACATGGATAGACTACTAAAGGTCAGCCTCCGCCAACCGGAGGCTTGTCAGGCTGGGAGGCGCTGGCGACAAAACCTCCATGCACCCCGAGACCCACCTTTCCCGTCGTCGTTTTTTTGCCACCGCCAGCGCTGCGGTCGCCGCCCCGTTTATCCTGCCGTCCTCGGTGTGGTCGGCGGCAGTTGCCCCCAATGACCGCCTTTCCCTCGGGTTCATCGGCATGGGGATTCAAAATCGCGGCCTGCTGAACGGCTTCCTCAACCGGGACGACACGCAGGTGCTCGCGGTGTGCGACGTGGACACCTCGCGCCGCGACGACGCCAAGGGGCGGGTGGACCGCCATTACTTCAAAAAGACCGGCGCCACCGGCGGGAATTGTGCCGCTTTTGCGCGCTTTGAAGATCTGCTCGCCCGGAAGGACATTGATGCCGTGGTCATCGCCACGCCGGACCATTGGCACGCGCTGATTGCGAATGCCGCCGCCCAAGCGAAGAAAGATATCTACTGCGAGAAACCGCTCTGCCAATCCATTCACGAGGCCCGCGCCATGGTGAACGCCGTGCGCAAACACAAACGCGTGTTTCAGACCGGTTCCATGCAGCGTTCGGCGCGGGAATTTCGCGTCGCGGTCGAACTGATTCGCAACGGTGTCATTGGTCCCGTGCGTCGGATCGACGTCGCCGTTGGCGGCCCCGGCGTGCCGTGCGACCTGCCGGAAGAATCGATGGAACCCGGCCTCGACTGGGACCGATGGCTCGGGCCGGCGCCTTGGCGGCCCTACAACTCCATTCTCAGTCCGCGCGGCATCAACAACCACTATCCGAACTGGCGCAATTACCGCGAATACGGCGGCGGCATGGTCACCGACTGGGGTGCTCACCACTTCGACATCGCGCAGTGGGGTCTGGCCGCCGACTCAAGCGGCCCAGTGGAAATCATTCCGCCCAGCGATTGGCGGACGGCGCAGAGCGGCGTGAAACTGCGGTATGCCAACGGAGTGGAAGTCACCCACCAAGCGGGCAACGGCACGACCTTCTTTGGCCAGAACGGCGAACTTTACATCAATCGGGGCAAGATTTCCGTGCAAGTGAACGGCTCGCTCAAGGCCAAGGCGGGGGACAAGGGCGACGCCCCGCTGAAGACCGAATTGGACCGCTTGGAGGCCGAGTTTTTGACCGCCGGCAAGCAGCAGGTGTATCGGAGTCCCAACCACCTTGGTGACTTCTTGAGCGCCATGCGCAGCCGGAACTCACCCATCTGCGACGTCGAGGTCGGCGCCCGCACGGTGAGTGTCTGCCACCTCGTCAACTTGGCCTATTACCACGGTCAGACGCTGAAGTGGGATCCCCAAGCCGAGCGTTTCACCGGGGGCACGGGCAACCCGGCGTGGCTCGATGTCAGTTACCGCGGACCATGGAAGCTGAGTTGAATCGGCCGCCAACGGCGGCTTGGTGGTGATTTCAGCCGAACCGAGCGGTGAAGCGGGCGTAAGCCAAAACGCCGGTTTACTGCCCTCGCTCAAGGCGGCCCTTTCCCGGCGACTTGCCTGTCGGGGCGAATGCCGCAAAGCTGGCCGCCGTCTTCACCGTTAAGTTTATGCGCCACCATTTCTGCCGCTGGTTCGCCCTGCTGTCTTTGGTTCATTGGTCCTTGGCCGTTGGACCTTCCGCTTCGGCGGCCGACGCGCCGAAATTCGAGCTCAAGGACGGCGACCGCGTGCTGTTCATCGGCGACACGTTCTTCGAGCGCGAGGGCGACTACGGGCACATCGAGACGCGGCTCACGGCGGCGTTTCCCGACCGCAACGTCACCTTCCGCAACCTCGCCTGGGCCGGCGACACCCCGATGGGCAAGGCCCGCGCGAGCTTCGATTGGAACAAGCCGGAGACCGAATGGCTCAAGCGCGTGAAGGAGCAGGTCGCGCTGGTGAAGCCGACGGTGGCGTTCCTGAGCTACGGCATGACGGCGGCGCTGGAACTGGCGGAGACGAAGGACGAGGAACAGCCGGCGCAGCTGGAGAAGTTCAAGGCCGACCTCGGCAAGCTGATGGACGCCATCGACGAAGTCAGCGGGCAGAAGGTGCGGTTTGTGTTGCTACCGCCGATTCAACAGCAGGGACAACGGCCTGATTCGCTTCAATCCCAAGCCCTTATGTCCACGGCCAATGCGGTGCAGGCCCTAGCGCAAGCCCGATCCGCCCACTTCAGTGACATTTTCTCCGCCAGCAAACGGCTGGCGATGCTGCGAATCGTGCTTTTTGAGAGCCCGGTGGTGTTGAATGAGGCTGGCTTCCGAATGATTGCTGATCGCTTGGTGGAATCGCTGGGGGCGAAGTCGGGTCAGAACGGTGGAGATGATCAGTCCCTCAACTCCGCCATCCGCAAAAAGAACGAGCTCTTCTTCCACCGCTGGCGCCCGGAGAACTGGACCTACCTCTTCGGCTTCCGCAAAGGCGAGCAGGGCCAGAACGGCGTCGAGATTCCCCGGTTTGATCCGCTCATCGCCCAGTGGGACGCCCGCATCGCCAAGCTGCGTGACCTGAAACAGCAGGACCCCGCGATGGTGAAGGAAGTCCAGGACCTGCTCGCCGCCGAGGAACTCGCGCACAAGGCCGTGCCCAAGACCCAGAAACCCCAACCGGTCCCGACCTTCACCGTGGCCGACGGTTTCGAGGTCAATCTGTGGGCCGAGAATCCGAAGCTCCACAAACCCATCCAGATGAACTGGGACGCGCAAGGCCGCCTCTGGGTCGCTTCGTCCGAGGTCTATCCGCAGATCCAGCCGGGCCAGCCTGCGACCGATTCCGTGGTGGTGCTCGAAGACACGAACGGCGACGGCGTGGCGGAGACTTCGACCGCCTTTGCCGACGGCCTGCTGATTCCCACCGGCGTGCTGCCCGACAACAAGGGCGGCGTCTATGTGGCGGCCAGCAGCCAGTTGCTCCACTTCGCCGACACGAACGGCGACGGCGTCGGGGATAAAAAGACGATTGTGCTCACCAGCTTCGGCACCGAGGACACCCATCACAACCTGCACACGCTGCGCTGGGGTTACGACGGGCACCTCTACATGAACCAGTCCATCTACACCCACACGCACATCGAGACGCCGTGGGGCGTGCGCCGGCTGAACAGCGCCGGCATCTGGCGGTTCAATCCCGACACCTGGCGGCTCGACGTCCTCACCAAGGGCGGTTGCAACCCGTGGGGCCACCACTGGGATCAATACGGCAATTCGTTCTTCACCGACGGCGCCGGCGGCAAGGGCATCTACCACGCGATGGAAGGCGCCACCTACTTCACCTACGCCGACATGCGCCGCGAGGCCGACAGCATCAGCCCGGGCAGCTATCCAAAATTTTGCAGCGTCGAGGTGGTCCACAGCCCGAACTTCCCCGCCGACTGGCAGGGCAGCGTGATCACCTGCGACTTCCGCGCCCACCGCGTCGTGCGGTTCGGCCTGAGCGACCACGGCTCGACCTTTCAGACCAAGGAAATGCCCGACCTGCTGCGCACGACCAACGTGACCTTTCGCCCGATTGACCTGCGCTTCGGCCCCGACGGCGCGCTCTATATCGCCGACTGGAGCAACCCGATCATTCAGCACGGTGAGGTGGATTTCCGCGACCCGCGCCGCGACAAGGAACACGGCCGCATCTGGCGCGTGACCGCGAAGGGCGGCGCGCTCGGCCAGAAGCAGGACCTCGCCAAGTTGGACACGGTCGCGCTGCTCGACCGCACGCTGTCGAAGTCCGGCTGGGAACAAGAACAGTCCCGCGTCGTGCTCCGCCAACGTGGCGCCGACAAGGTCTTGCCGGCCGTGAAGCCGTGGCTCGCCCAGCAGACCGATCCACGGGCGAAACTCGAAGCCATGTGGTTGCATGAAGCCTTCGAAAAGCCGACCGACGATGTGGTCGATGAACTCATCGTGGCGAAGGATGCACGCCTCCGCTTGGCGGCGGCCCGACAACTCGCGCGCTAATCCACCCCGAATTGCTCATTTCTCCCCCTCTGGTTCATGCACAAGCCGACGTTTCGTCTCGCCGTGGTCACCGCGCTGGCGGCTTCCGTTCAATTACTGGCTCAAGCCAACCCCCGCCTCGGGCCGCTGGGTAAACTCGTTCAAGACGAGTCCCCCAAGGTTCGGGTCGAGGCGCTCCGGGCGCTGGCAAAAATTCCCACCGCGGAATCCGCCGCCCTTGCCCTCAGCGCGTTGGAGAAGCCGATGGACCCCAACCTCGACTACGCGCTCTGGCTGACGATCAACGATCTCGCAGAGCCTTGGATCGCCGCGCTCCAAAGCGGCGCGTGGAAACCTGAAGGTCGCGAAAAACAGCTCGAATTCGCGCTCAAGGCGCTGCGGTCGGAACAGTCCAGCCGCGTGTTGGGTCAAGTGCTCAGCAGTCGTCCGCTGACTCAGGACGGTGCCGGCCCGTGGATCGAGCTGATTGGCGCCGCGGGTTCGCCCCCCCAGCTCCGGCAACTCTTCGACCAAGCGCTCAATGGCGGTTTCAACGAGGCGGCTGCGGTGCGGGCGATTCGTTCGCTGGCCGACGCCACGCGCTTGCGGAAAGTGAAGCCGGAAGGCGACCTGACCTCCGTGGGGCGGTTGTTTGATTCCAAGTCACCTGCCGTGCAGGTCGAAGCCCTGAAGCTCGCCGCGGTGTGGAAGGATCTTGGGGCCGCGTTCGGTAAATTGGGTGAACTGGCCGGAGCGGCGAATTCAGCTCCGGCCGTGCGCGAGGCTGCCTTTGCCGCGCTGCGCCAAATCGGTGGCGCCGGCGCTGTGGACACCCTGTTGAAGCTGTCAGCGGCGGACCGCGACGCCGTCGTTCGTCGCCCGGCCGTGGGCATTTTGGCGGCGCTGGATTTGGGCAAGGCCTTGCCGGCCATCGTGGAGCAGGCCAAGGCCACGACCGACGAGAATCAAGCGGTCGAATTCTGGCGTTCCGTGCTGACGGCCAAAGGGGCGGGTAAACAGATCGCGGAAGCCTTGCCTGAAACCGGGATTCCCCCCGCGGTGGCCAAGGCTGGCATGCGCGTCGCCCGCGAAGGCGGCCGCAATGAACTCGACCTTGTGGTCGCCCTAGCCAAGGGCGCCGGGCTCGCTGCGGATACCGCGGCGGCGAGTGCGGAACTCATCCGGGAAATTGCCGCCCAAGTCACGGCGAAGGGAGATCCCTACCGCGGCGAGTGGCTTTACCGGCGGCCAGATCTGGCCTGCGTCGGTTGCCACGCCATCGGGGGCGCGGGCAGCAAAGTGGGGCCGGACCTGACCAGCATCGGCGCCAGTGCGCCGGTCGATTACCTCGTCGAGGCCGTCTTGCTGCCGAACGTGAAGATCAAGGAAGGCTACCATTCGCTCATCGTCACCACCAAGGACGACACCGAATACACCGGCACGCTCGCCCGTGAAACGGGCCAAGAAGTGGTCTTGCGCGACGCTGCGGGCAAGGAGCAGGCCATCGCCAAGGCTGATATTGCCAAGCGTGAACAAGGCACGCTGTCGCTGATGCCCGGCGGCTTGTTGGACCCGTTGAACGCGCAGGAGCAGTTGGACCTATTTGCTTTCCTCACCCAACTGGGCAAGCCGGGTGATTTTGACGCCGCCCAAGGTGGGGTCGCCCGCCGCTGGCAGTTCGCGCAGACCTTCCACACCGACGCCCAAGCCGGTCAGGAGTTGTGGCCGGTCAGCGCCAAGAACGACGACCAACGCTGGCAGACCACCTTCGCGCTGGTGCAGGGCAGCGTCTCCAAACGCCTGATCGGCCAGGTGCTTCAGGCCGAAGGTTGGTCGTCGCGTCACGGCGTCTTTGCCGCCACTGAAGTGGTCGCGGCCCAGGCCGGGGCCGTGCGCTTCAAGCTCGTGGCCGGACCTGGCACCGAGCTGTGGGTGGACGGCCGCAAGGTGGGCGGCAGCGGCGAGAGCACCGTGGAACTGAGCGGTGGCGTCCATCGGGTGGTCGTGCGGCTGGATCCGAAGCAGATGCCGGAAGCGATCCGGCTGGAATCGGAGGACGTGCTGTTCGGGTTGAACTGAGAAACGCGCTAGAGCGACGTTGCAGGCGCGTTTCCGGCCGATAGGCTGATCAATATGGCCGAAGAGAAACCCGCTAAGCTGCGGGAATTGCAGTCGCAAGTGCGGCAGTTGATGGATGACGACGCGATCGCCGAGCAGGAACACCGGTTGGGCTGGGCGCAACGGTTCGTGCATTTCTTGATTCTGGTCGGACAAAACTTCCTCAAAAACCGCGGACCCGCCCGAGCGGCCTCGCTGGCGTATACAACCCTGCTGGCGCTGGTGCCGTTGCTGGCTGTCTCCATTTCGGTGGCCGCCCTCTTCCTCCCCCGAGACGAGGGCCAACAGAAGGCGGAATTGGTCGGCTGGATCAACGCGGCGGTGGAGAAGTTTGCGCCGTCGATCGGGGTGACCACGGATTTTAATGGCGGTGGAATGATCACCAATGCCCCGGTGGTTGACCTGACGAATAAGCCAGCGCTCATTGGCGGCCCTGAGGTAACGGTGAGCAAGCCGCCGGTTCGCGTGCTGACGGCGGACCAGCAGCGGGCTGAGTTGGCGGACAAGATCGTTGAGTTTGTCGGTAACATCCGGTTCGGCACGATCGGCGCGACGGCGATGGCGGGTTTGATTTTTGTCGCGATCAGTCTGTTGCGAAACATTGAGGCGGGGTTCAACG
>CAIJLV010000036.1 GCA_903821635.1 uncultured Verrucomicrobiota bacterium
CCAGTTGATCGGGCAGGGGCGGAGCACGCGGGAGATCGCAGCACACCTGCACCTGAGTGCAAAGACGGTGGACGCGCACCGCTGCCACATCAAAGAGAAGCTGTCGCTGCACGACGCCACCGCCCTCGTTCGCCACGCCGTTCGCTGGGTCGAAACCCAGAATCTGCGCGCCTAGTCCGCTTTGCCCCACGGGGGGGCGGCGTGGCTGCCTTCGGCGCCGGCTCGGGCGTTGCCTTTGGCGGAGGTCTTTTTCAAAGTGACCCCATGTCCCCGCTTTCCCGTCGTCGTTTCAGTCTGAGTCTCGCCACGGCTGCGCTCACCGCCGCGGTTCCCTTCGCCGCCGACCCACCGAAGGCGACGATTGGGATCTCGGTGCTCACGCTCACCAACCCATTCTTCAAGGACATGGCCGATGCCATGACCGCCGAAGCCCGGGCCCACGGCCTGACCACGCTGGTCACGAGTGGGGAATTCGACGTCGCCCGGCAGCGCAATCAGGTCGCCGACTTCATCGTGCGCCGGGTGGCTGCGATCATCCTGTGTCCGTGCGATTCAAAGGCCATCGGCACCTCCATCGAAGCGGCCAACCGTGCGGGTATTCCCGTCTTCACTGCCGACATCGCCTCCCTTGCCCGCGTGGGCAAGGTCGTGAGCCACGTCGCGACGGATAACTTCGGCGGCGGCAAGTTGGCGGCGATCGCCCTCATCGAGGCGCTGGGTGGCAAGGGTAAGGTCGCGATCCTCGACCACCCGGAAGTCGAATCGGTGATCCTGCGCACGAAAGGCTTCAACGACGAACTCGCGCGCCAAAAACGCGAACGCGGCGTGACGCTTTCGGTGGTCGCCACGCTGCCCGGCGGGGCGGCCAAAGATCGGTCGATGAAAGCCACCGAGGACCTGCTCCAGGCGCATCCGGACTTGAACGGAATCTTCGCCATCAACGATCCCAGCGCCTTGGGCGCGGTCGCCGCGCTGGAAAAGGCGGAGCAACTGGCCCGGGTCAAAGTCGTCGGTTTCGACGGGATGCCCGAAGGCAAAGCCGCCATCAAGGCCGGCAAACTCTACGCCGACCCCGTCCAGTTCCCCGACCGCATCGGCCGGACGGCCGTCCAAAACATCGTGCAGTATCTGGCCGGAGACGACGTGCCCGCCGAAACGCTGATCCCGACGGCGCTCTACCGCCAAGCGGAGGCCCTGAAAGATCCGACGCTGAAGTAAGGCCCGATTTTCTAGGACCGCTCGCGGGCCCGGCGGCGGGGTTTCGGCTTGTCACCGCCCGGCTCGGTCCCAACCGTTGACTGCATGCTCGTGGTTCACGTTTCAGTGCAGGTAAAGCCGGAGTGCGTTCCGGACTTCATTGCGGCCACTTTGGAAAATGCCCGCCACTCGGTGCGGGAGCCCGGAGTCGCCCGCTTCGACGTCGTCCAGCAGGCCGATGATCCGACGCGTTTTGTGTTAGTGGAGGCTTACCGCACGCCTGCCGCGCCGGCGCAGCACAAGGAAACCGCCCACTACGCCACGTGGCGCGATACCGTTGCCCCGATGATGGCGGCGCCGCGCACGAGCACGAAGGGGCACAATCTGTTCCCGGCAGACCCAGGGTGGTAGGTGGCTTTCATTCGGCGAAAACTTCAATTCTAGGTGAACACGGCGAGGGTTTTGTGACTCTGCGCTTCCTCGGCTAGCCCGGTAAATCACTTGCCCCCAGCACGCAGCATGAACTTCGAATTTGCGACTGCCACCCGGATCCTCTTTGGCGGCGGCCAGCTCGCTGAAGCCGGCGCCCTCGCGGCCACGCTGGGGCGGCGGGCGTTGCTCGTCACGGGCGCGACGGCCGACCGGTCAACCCGGTTGCGAGTCTTACTCTCGGCGGCGGGGCTCACGTTCACGCCCTTTACCGTCGCCGGGGAACCGACCGTGGCGGTCGTCCAGCACGGGGCCGAACTTGCCCGCCGCGAAAACGTGGACCTCGTCCTCGCCTTGGGCGGGGGCAGTGTCCTGGATGCCGGCAAAGCCATCGCCGCGCTGGCGACGAATCCCGGAGACCCGCTGGACTTCCTCGAAGTGATCGGGCGGGGGCAACCGTTGCGGACCGACCCGCTGCCCTGCTTCGCGATTCCGACTACGGCCGGCACCGGCTCGGAAGTTACCCGCAACGCCGTGCTCGGCTCCCCGGAACACCGCGTGAAAGTCAGCCTGCGCAGTCCGCGGATGCTGCCCCGGATTGCCTTGGTGGACCCGGAACTCACGCTCGACTTGCCGCCTGACCTCACCGCCGCGACCGGGCTGGACGCCTTTACGCAATTGCTCGAACCCTTTGTGTCCGGGCGGGCAAACCCGTTGACCGACGCCCTGTGTCGCGCCGGGTTGGAGCGCGCAGCACAGGCTTTGCCCCGCGTGTTTGAGGACGGCGCGGATCTGGCGGCGCGCACGGATATGGCGCTGGCCTCGCTCTTCGGCGGGCTGGCCTTGGCAAATGCCGGTTTGGGCGTCGTGCACGGTCTGGCCGGGGCGCTGGGCGGGATGTTTGACGCCCCGCACGGGGCGCTGTGTGCCGCGCTGCTTGCGCCCGCCACCGCGCTAAACGTGGCCGCGCTGGCGGAACGCGCCCCGCACGCCGAAGCGCTGAATCGTTATCGCGAAGTCGCCCGCCTCGTCACCGGCAACCCCGCCGCCTCGGCGAACGACTTGGGGCCTTGGCTCGAAGCCTTGACCCAGCAGTTGGAGATTCCCGGCCTCGGTTCCCATCGCGTGGGCGCGGATGACTTCGATGGCCTGATTGCCCGGGCCTTGCAGTCCAGCAGTCTGAGGGGGAATCCGCTCGAATTGTCCCCCAAAGATCTCCGCCACATCTTGGAGCGGGCCTTGTAACGGGGCTCCCGCGGAGTGCCGCGCGGCTCAGCGCCGGCGGCGAAAATCGGCGGCGTCATCCCGCGGATTGCCGAGGCGCGTGCGCCGGAGCCGGCCTACTTCTGTCACCGAACGGGTGGCCGCCTGCGCCAGTTTGGTGCCGAGTTCATCGCGCTCCCGTTCGAGTTGCTTCAATTGGGTTTCTAGGGTGGCGATGGTCTGGTTGGCCCGGGACAGCACTCCGGCGCTAGGCCCGCGTTCCACGTCCGACAACCGGGCCAGCAGGTGCCCCTTTTCGCGCTCCAAGCGGTCCCGGGCGGCGTTGGCTTCACCGAGCAGCGTGGCGAGCTCCGTCTCGCGGGCCCGGCCATCCTTCAGCGCTTCCCGCAGGCGGCCGGCTTCGGTTTCGAGCAGCGTGAGCTGCCGGGTCACGGCTGGATCGGTGGGGGTGTTGGGCGTGGCGGTGGCTGCGGCCGTAGCGGATTGCTTCAAGGCCGCGAGCTGTTGTTCGGCGGCTTGGAGCTGGGCGGTGACTTCTTCGCGTTCGCTGCGTTCGGCGGAGAGCTGGGTTTCGAGGCTTTGAAGCGCGGTGTTTTGTTCCGTCAGCGCCTGCACCCGGCGGGTGAGTTGTTGGTTGGTGGTCTCCACTTGAGTGCGCACGCCCTTTTCCTTGGCGAGCTGGGCGGCCAGTTCATCAGCGACGAGGGAATTTCGGCCCGCCTCGGCCTTGGCCAGCGCGAGGTCGGTTTCCAATTGTTTCAACCGGAGAATGCCCCCCTCGGATTGGCGGTCGCGGAGATCCTCCAACTGCTTTTCGAGCTTGGCCCTGTCCCCGCTGAGCCCCTCGTTTTGCTGCCGAAGCTGCGTAAGGTCGGCCTGCAAACCGGAGAGTTTGGCGGAAAGTTCGGCCACTTGGTTGCCGCGGTCGCTGTCGGATTTCAATTCGGTGACCTGCGATTTCAGGGTCGTATTCTCGCCGGCGAGTTGCTGGAGCTGGCGCTCAACGGTCAGGCGTTGCTGCTCCAATTCCGCGGCGCGGGTGCGCTGGGCGAGCAGTTCGCGGTTGGCTTCGTTGAGCGCCTGCTGGGCTTCCTCGGCGACGACCTTGTCCACGAGATTGCGACGTTCGGCCTCCTGGCGGGCGAGGTGGGCGAGCAACACTTTGTTGGTGGATTGGAGCTGCGAAATCTTCTCCACGGCGGACTGAAATTCCCGGGGATCCACGGGGGCGGGTTGGGCGGTCAGGGCTTCGCGCAACTTGGCTTCAAGCACCTGTTTTTCGGCGCCGAGTTTGGCGATTTGGGCGTTCATCGTGTTGAACTGCTCAATCACTTCTCCGGCGGGGGCGAGGGCCTCGGTTTGGGCCGTGCGCTCGGCCAGCTCGGCAGTGGCGGTGGCCGTTCCGGTCGGGGTCGCCGGTAGGGCGGCGAGTTTGTCCGCGACGTAACGGAGGCGGTAGGCGATGACGCGCTCGTTCCACGTCGGGTAAACTTTCTGCAATTGCCGGAGGAGCTGCTGAGCCCGCAGATAACCTTCGCGGGCCGCGCTCGACCGGCCGGCAGTGTTCTGCGAATCCGTGACCTGGATCAGGTTGTAAATCGTGATGAAATCGTCATCCGGCGCGGCGCAAACCCGGACCGTCCAGACCAACGCCAGCACGACGGCAAAACAGCGGAGCATGGCCTCGGTATAAAGGGCTGCGCGCCGGTAGGCCAGCGGCGAACGCGGTCGGAGGTAGGGCCGGGAAGTGGTTCGGTGGCGGAATTTGGTTAGCGAACGGTCCGTGATTTGCTCATTTTGCCGCAGTTAAGCATGAATCTTCTCCCTCCATTACGGAATCCGTCCCCCGTGACCTCGCCGACGCGCTCCGCCGTGGTTCGGCCCTTTACGGTGGGGCTGCTGACGCTTCTGCTGTGGGCCGTCCCGGTGCGCGGTGGTTCAATCCTTCAGGAGGTGTTTTCGGGCTTGGGCGGCAGTTCGCTGAGCGATCTGACCAACGCCCCGGCGTTTCCGAATTTCCCCACCCGCACCGAGTTTCTTACCGAGTTCTTTGAAGCCCCGACCGACGTGGAGGAAAACTACGGTCAGCGGGTCCACGGCTACTTGGTGCCGCCGCTGACGGGGAATTACACGTTTTGGATCGCTTCGGATGACCAAGGGGGACTGTTCCTGAGCACCAACGAGTTTCCCGCCAATAAACGCCCGATCGCCGGCGTGCCGGGGTGGACCCCGTCTCGCGAGTGGGGTTGGTATGCCGAACAGCGCTCGGTGGCCATTCCGTTGCAGGCCAACAAGGCCTATTACATTGAGGCGCTGATGAAGGAAG
Organism: uncultured Verrucomicrobiota bacterium; assembly: GCA_903821635.1. GTDB lineage: Bacteria > Verrucomicrobiota > Verrucomicrobiia > Limisphaerales > UBA9464 > CAIWAH01. The sequence continues at coordinate 5,177 of CAIJLV010000036.1, forward strand.
GCGGCGGCGGCGACAATCTGGCGGTGCGGTGGTTGCGTCCGGACGGGGTAGATCAGGCCCCGATTCCAGCGACTTACCTGCTGCCGTGGGGCACGGCTTTTACTCCCCCGCAGATTTCGCAACAGCCCACCAACACCACGGTGATCGAAGGGCAGTTGGCGACCTTTGTAGTCAAAGTGACCAACGTCGACCCGGTCGCCTTCAAGTGGCAGCGCAACGGCGTGGACCTGCCGAACTCCAACGCCGGCATCCTGACTTACGGTCCGGTCCGGTTGGCGGATCAAAACGCCCGATTTGGCGCCCTGCTGACCAACCGGATTGGGTTGACCAATTCGACGGTCGGCACCCTGACCGTGTTGCCGGATACAACCGCCCCGACTGTGTTGTGGGCTATTACCCCCAGCCCCAACCGAATTCGCCTGCGGTTTAGCGAGCCCATGGCCGCCGCCACCGCGAGCGTGGCCGGCAATTTCACGGTGACGGGCGGCGTCACCGTGACGGGCGCGGCGCTGGAAGCCGATCCGCAGTCGGTCTTGTTGACTGTGACCGGCTTGAACTACGCCGAAACCTACACCGTCACGGTCAAGGCGCTGCTGGACCAAGCGGCGACGCCCAACGTCGTGGCGCCCGGGAGCACCGTTTCGTTCCTGGCTTTGGAACTGGTGGCCCAGGAAATCGGCAGTGCGAACGGGCGCATTCAACGCCTTGGGTCGGACGCCTTTGACGTGACCGGTCAGGGTCAGGGGCTTGGCAGCACCAAGGAGGCGAATCAGCCCGTCACCGATCATTTTCAATTCGCCTGGCAACAAGTCAGCGGCGATTTCGACCGGCAGGTGCGGGTCGCGGACGTCGGGATCTCCAGTGCCTTCGTCCGTGCGGGCCTCATGGCTCGGCTCGATTTGGGCACTAACAGCCCGTTTCAGGGCGTTTTCAGCTCGTCCGCGCAGGTGGGTTGCTTCTTTGAGGGGCGCTTATCGGCGGGTTTGGCCTCAGTTCGGCAGACGTTGACCGGCGGTTATCCGGTCAATTATCCGCATCAGTGGCTGCGGTTGCGGCGGGTGGGTAATACGTTCACCGGTTTTGGCAGCCATGACGGGCAGACGTGGGTTCGGCTGGGTTCGGCCAACCAGGCTCTGGGCACCGAAGTATATGTCGGCTTTGCCGTGGCCAGCCAGAATGCGGAAGCCGCCAGCACCGTGAAGTTTCGCGACTACGGCCCGGCGGTCAGCCCCGTGGAGGGCACCTTCGTCAACGACCGGGAAACGCTCACGCCGTCCTCGCGGCGCACGGGGCTGATCCTTTCGGAAATCATGTATCGGCCGAAACGCCTCGTCGGAGACACGAACACTTTGGAGTTCGTCGAACTGTTCAACGCCGGCGCCATTTTCCAGGAACTGACCGGCTGGAAACTCGCCGGCGGCATCGAATTCAACTTCCCGGTGGGCTTCAAGCTGGAGGCGGGCCAATTCGTCGTGGTCGCCGCGGATCCGGCGGCGGTGCAACGCGCTTACGGTCTCAGTGGCGTGCTCGGACCGTTCACCGGTTCGCTCAACAACGGCGGGGACACGGTGCAGCTCCGGGATGCCCTCGGGGCGGTGAAACTGGACGTGGAGTATTCGTCGTCGTCGCCGTGGCCCGTGGCCGCGGATGGGGCGGGGCCTTCGCTTGTGCTCACGGCGCCCAGCTACGGGGAAGGCAGTCCCCGCGCTTGGTCAGCGAGCAGCCGGGTGGGTGGGTCGCCGGGCGGTCCCGATCCCGTGGTTCGGACTCCGGGCGACACGGTGGTCCTCAATGAGTTCCTCGCCCACACCGACGCCCCGCAACTCGACTTCATCGAGCTGTATAACCGGTCCAATACGGAGGCCGATCTCGCCGGCTGCATTCTCACCGACGATCCGGCGACGAATCGCTTTCGCCTGCCCGCAGGCACCACGTTGCCCGCGCGCGGCTTTCGGGCCTTCACCGAGGCAGAACTCGGCTTCCGGCTCAGCGCTCTGGGCGAGACGATTTACCTCCTCAGTTCCAACGGGGTGCGCGTGCTCGACGCCCTCCGGTTCGGCGGCCAAGAAAACGGGGTCGCCACTGGCCGGTTGCCCAACGGCTCGGACACGCTCCGGCGGTTGGCGACGCCGACGCCCGGAGCCGCCAACACGGAGTGGGCGAACGAAGCCATCGTCATCAACGAGCTCATGTATAACCCGCTCTCGGGCCTCGACGACGACGAATACGTCGAGCTGCACAACCGGGGCGGCGCGGTCGTTGACTTGGGCGGCTGGCGGTTGGAATCAGGCGTGGACTTCCAGTTCCCCGGGGGCACCCGGCTGGCGCCGGGCGGATTTCTGGTGGTGGCGAAGAACCTCAACCGGTTGCTCACCAATTATCCGCATCTCCACCCCGGCAATACGGTGGGCAATTTTGGGGGCAGCCTCCGCAACAGCGGCGACCGGGTCGTCCTGTCCAAACCCGACGACCTAGTCGCGACCAACGAATTCGGGAATCGGATCACCAACACGATCCAGATCGTGGTCGCGGATGTGCCCTATGCCGCGGGCGGCGCGTGGGGGCGTTGGGCCGACGGCGGGGGCTCCAGCTTGGAGCTGACCGATGCCCATGCGGACCCCCTTCGAGGCGCCAATTGGGCGGATTCCGATGAAACTCAAAAGGCCCCGTGGAGTTTGGTTACCTTCACCGGCCGATTGGACAACGGGAACTCGGAGACTCAGCGCTTTCCGGCCAATCGCCTGTTTCTGGGCCTGCTCAACGATGGCGAATGCCTCGTGGACCAAGTTGAAGTGGTGGAAGGTGCCGGGGCTAATCTGGTTTCCAACTCCGGTTTTGAAAACGGCCCCACCGGCTGGGAATTCTTCGGCAACCACGCGCCGTCCGGGATCGACAGCACTGGGGCTCAGGCTGGTTCCCGCTGCCTGCACGTGCGCGCCGGCGGGGGCGTGGACACCGGTCCCAATTCGATTCGCACCGGGTTGGCCGCCGGGTTGGTGAGCAACGACACGGTCACGATCCGGGCGCAGGTGCGGTGGTTGCGAGGGTGGCCGGAACTGCTGTTCCGCTTGCGGGGCAACTACGCGGATTTCGCCGCCGCCCTGCCGGTCCCTACCCAACTCGGCACGCCCGGCCAGCCCAATAGTCGCGCCGTCGCCAACGCCGGTCCGGCGATCTACGCGGTGACCCATTCACCCGCGGTGCCCCAGGCCAACGAACCGGTGCTGGTGACCGCGCGCGTCTCCGATCCCGACCTGCTGGCCACGCTGAATCTGCGCTTCCGCCTTGATCCCGCGACCACGTTTTCCGCGGCCGCAATGCGGGACGATGGCACCCAGGGAGATGCGCTGGCGGGCGATGGGATTTACACGGCCCGGATCACCGGCCGTTCCGCCGGCACCGTGGCCGCCTTCCGCCTTGAAGCCACCGACGGTGCTGGGGGCAGTTCCCGATTTCCCCAGAATGTGCCGACTGAAGAGGCGCTCATCCGCTGGGGCGACGAGGTCCCCTTGGGCAGCTTTCCCCACGCGCACCTATGGGCCACCCAAGCCAATCAAGCCGCGGCCGACGGCAACGCGCTGAATAACCGCTACCGCAACTGCACCCTCGTCTATGGCCAGCGCCGCGTGATTTACAATGCGAGCTACCGCGACAAGGGCAGTCCCTTCCACGGCGGCGGCGGGGACCTCACGGCCATCGTGCCGGAAGACGATTTGTTGCATGGCGTCCGCGAGCGGTTGTTCGCCCAAACGGGTAACGGCGGCAGCGAAGAAACGGGCCTGCGGGGCCGGTTGGCCTACTGGCTGGGCCAAGAGCTTGGCTTGCCCTCGCTGAACGGGAATCCGCTCCACTTCTTTTTCAACGGTGCCCGCTATGCCAATATCGTCGAGGACTTGGAGGAGCCCGATCATCGTTACGCCGAGCAGCACTACCCCGACGGGGGCGAAGGCGATCTCTACAAGATTTCCATCTGGTTTGAGTTTGATGATGACAATCGTAACTTCAGTGCCACCCAAGCTACGCTCCAGCGATTCCCCACCACCGGCGGCCAACTGAAGCTCGCCCGTTACCGCTGGAATTGGGAGCGCCGCGCCCGGCAGGTTCCTGAAAGCGACTACACCACGATCTTTGACTTGGTGAACGCCGCCAACAGCACCGGAGTCAACTTCGTGCCGCGGATGCAGACGCACGCCGATCTGGACAATTGGATGCGGGTCTTCGCCTACAACCGGATCATGGGCAACTGGGATGCATGGACCTTGGGGGTCGGGCAAAACATGTATCTCTACCGGCAACCCGGTCGGCCGGCGGTGCTCATGCCGTGGGATCTTGACTTCATCTTTGGTTTGGGCGAGGGGGCGAACGGCGGCCTGTGGGACGGTCAAGACCCGGTCGCCAACGAGAAACTCTACGGCAACCCGACTTTCCGGCGCCTGCTCTGGCGCGCGTATCAGCACGCCGTGAACGGGCCGATGCGGCCGGAACGGTTCCAACCGGTGATCGACGCCCAGCGCGCCGCGTTGGTGGCCAATGCGATCCCGGACTTGAAGTCCCCGGAGGGCATCACCACCTACCTCAACGCCCGGCGGGCCTACATCCAGTCTCAAATCACCGGGGCAGACGCGCCGGCCTTCCGCATCACGTCGAACGGCGGCAACAACTTCACCGCGACCACGGCCAGCACGACGCTCACCGGCAGCGCGCCGTTTGCCGTCGCCAGTCTGGCGGTCAACGGCGTGAGTTATCCGGTCACTTGGACCGACTTCACGACCTTCAGTGTCACGGTGCCGCTCACGCAGCGGACGAATCCGCTCACGCTGGTCGGCTTGGATCGGAACGGAAACCCGCTGCCGGGCGGCACCGACTCGGTCACCGTCACCTACAACGGCGCGGTGCCACAGGTGCAGGACTTCGTGGTGCTCAACGAGGTGCACTACAATCCGGCGGTGCCCCAGACCGCGTTCATCGAACTCTACAACCGACACCCCAACACGCCGTTTGACCTTTCGGGCTGCGTGTTGGAGGGCGTCGGCTACACCTTCCCGGCCGGCACCATCCTCCGGCCCAACAGTTACCTCGTGCTCGTTGGCGACCGGGCCGCGTTTGCCGCGGCGTTCGGGGCGGGGGTGGTTGTCTTCGATCAGTTCACCGGCCGCCTCGACAACGACGGCGAAACCCTGCGCCTCGTAAAACCGGGCGTGCCGCCCGCGGCCGAGCTGCGGATCAGTGACCTGCGTTACCTCGACCGCCGACCGTGGCCCGCCCTGGCTGATGGCGGTGGTTCCTCCCTTCAGCTCATCGATCCGGCGCAGGACAGTTGGCGGGTGGGCAACTGGGGTGCCCCGCCCGTCGAGGCCAGCAATCGGGTGACCCCCGGCGCGGTCAACGCCAACCGGGACGTGCTGGAACCGTTTCCCCTCGTGTGGCTCAACGAAGTGCTGCCCCAGAACGTGACCGGCGGCCTCGACAATGCCGGCGACCGCGAGCCCTACCTTGAGCTCTACAACAGCGGCTCCACGCCCGTGGAGTTGTCGGCTTACTACCTCACGGACAGCACCACCAACTTGGCGAAGTGGCAGTTCCCGGCGGGCACGACGATTGCCCCGAGCCAATTCCTGACCGTGTGGGCCGATGGCGAAGTGGGCGAGACGACCGCCACGGCGTTGCACACCAGCTTCCGCCTGGATTCCACCCAGGGCTTCGTCGCCTTGGTGCGGTTGCAGGGCACTGGGAATGCGCCCGCGGTGATGGATTTTGCGGACTACGCCAACCTCTTCCCAGACCGCAGTGTTGGGCTGGTGCCGGACGGCGACGTTCGCCGTCGGCGGCTGCTCTATTTCCCGACCGCCGGCGCTTCCAACAACCCCGCTGTGCCCGCGGTCAACGTCGTGCTCAACGAAATCATGGCGCAGAATACTGCCACCCTCGCCGATCCGGCCGACGGCGACTTTGATGACTGGATCGAACTCCATAACGCCGGGGCCAGCGCGGTGGATCTCACCGGGTATTTCCTCACGGACAACCTGACGAACAAGACCCTGTTTTCCGTTCCGCCCGGCTACGTGATTCCGGCCAACGGCTTCCTGTTGGTCTGGGCCGACGGCGAACCCAACCAGAACCAGCCGACCAACTCCGGCCTGCACGCCAGCTTTTCCCTGGCGCGCGGGGGCGAACAAATCGGTCTGTATTCCCCGACCGGCGAGTGGGTGGATGGCTTTAGTTTTGGTCCCCAAACGAACAATGTGTCGCTCGGGCGGTATCCCGATGCAGCCGACAACCCACTGGTCTTCTTCGAAGAACCCAGCCCCGCGGCGGCCAACTTCCTCCCTGGGGGAAACCTGCCCCCGCAGGTCACTCCGGTGGCTGACCAAAGTATACCCGAAGGCGGGTTGCTCCGCTTCGTGGTTCAGGCCACCGATTTGGATGCGGGCCAGACGCTCAAGTTCAGCCTTGGAGCCGACGCCCCGCCCGGCGCGCTGATCGACGAAACCTCCGGCGAGTTTACGTGGACCCCCACCGAAGCCCAAGGCCCCGGCAGCTATGCGTTCACCGTGCGGGCGACCGACAATGGGACCCCGCCCCGAACCGGCGTGACGCCCATCAAGGTCGCGGTGACCGAAGTGAACTTGCCGCCTTTGCTCAGCCCGATCCCGGACGGGTCGGTCGCTGAGGGTGGCCGGTTCGCGTTCACGGTGCCGGCCTCGGACCCCGACCTGCCGGGCAACGCCCTGCTTTACACCCTAGACCCCGGGTTCCCCGACGGCGCCACGCTCGATCCCGATACCGGCGAGTTTGTGTTCCAACCGGGCGAGGCGCAGGGCGGCCAAACCTTCGCGGTGACCTTCCGCGTCTTTGACCGCGGGTCGCCCTCGTTGAGCGCGACCACAACGGTGAGCCTCACGGTCAAGGAGGTGAACCACCCGCCCGATTTGGAACCACCCTCGCCGCAAGCAGTGGACGAAGGTTCCCCGCTCACCCTGACGTTGGTCGGAGCCGATCCGGAGGGGGCGCCCGTGCGCTTCCAGCTCGTGGGCAATGGTCCGGCTGGCCTCCACTTGGATGAAACCACCGGGGTGCTGACCTGGACGCCGACCGAATTGCAGGGGCCGGCTTCCTATCCGCTCGTCGTGAAGGTAACCGAGCAATCACCGGAGCAACTCGCCACCCAGCGGACATTCTCCATCGTGGTGCGCGAGGTGAACCAGCCGCCTACGCTCGCGCCGCTCGCCAATTTCACGGTGGTGGAGGGTTCGACCGTGGCCTTTACCGCGACCGCCACGGATCCCGATCGGCCCGATCAGATCCTGACGTATTCGCTGGTCGGCAATGTTCCCGCCGGGGCCGTGCTGGATCCGCAAACCGGAGCCTTCTCCTGGACCATCGACGAAGACTCCCGCGCGGGCACCCAACTCGTCAGCGTGCGAGTGACTGACAATGGGCCGGGTAACCTGACGGATACGCAGAGCTTCGCCGTCGTGACCCAGTCGCGCTTCAAGGTGGGGTTCAACGAAATCATGTATCGCCCCACCGTTCAGAGTGCCGAATACCTTGAGTTGGCCAACGCGTCGGGTTTCACGCCGTGGGACCTTTCCGGTTATCAACTCGTGGGGGATGAACTGACCTTCACCTTTCCCGCCAATACCCTCCTCGCCCCGGGCGAAACCCTCTGCGTGGTGCGCAACCTCGCCGTCTTCCGGACCGCCTACGGCAACGAGCCGCGGGTGGCGGGTGTTTGGACGGGCCTGCTCGGGGCCGCCGGCGACACCCTCCGGTTGGTCCGCCCCGGTTCCCCGGAAACCACCGTGGACCAAGTGCAATACCGTGCGACCCTGCCGTGGCCCCCTGAGGCGGCGACCGGGGCGGCGCTCCAAGTCATTGACCCGAGGCGGGACAATTCCCGCGTGGGCAATTGGGCCGCGGCGGCGGCCTACAACGGGCCGCGGCAACTCACAGAAATGACCGGCGCGTGGCGGTATTTCCAAGCGGGCGCACCGGATCCGTTGTGGCGGAACAACGCCTTTGACGACGCCAGTTGGAGTCAGGGCAACGGTCTGCTTTACGTCGAAACGGCCGATCTGCCGGCGCCGAAGAACACCCCGCTGACCCTCGGCCAGATGGCTTATTATTTCCGCGCCCGGTTCACGCTGCCGTTTGTGCCTGCGGGCGCGACGCTGCGGTTGAACTATGTGATCGACGACGGCGCCGTGTTCTACCTGAACGGCCGCGAACTTCATCGCTTCGGCTTTGAACCCACCGCCGTGGTGCAGCCTGAGACCGGGGCCGCGGGCATCGGCGACGCCGCCCTCACCGGCCCGATTACCCTTCCGGCCGAACTGCTGCAGGCGGGCGAAAACGTGCTCGCGGTCGAAGTGCACCAAAACTCTCCCGGCAGTTCCGACGTCGTCTTCGGCGCCGCACTGGAACTGGTCGGTGGCTCCATTCCGGGTCAGACCCCGGGCGCGCCCAATAATGTGGGCGCCAGTTTGCCCGAGTTTCCAGCGCTCTACTTGAATGAAATCCTGCCTAACAACACGGCCGGCCTCGCCGACAGCCTCGGTGAGCGCGAACCGTGGGTGGAACTCGTCAATTCGGGTTCCGTGCCCGTGAACCTCACCGGCTGGGGCCTGACCGATACCTACACCAACCTTGCGCGGTGGATCTTTCCGGCCGACACGACGATTGCTCCCGGGCAGTTCCTGGTGGTCTTCCTCGATGGTGAACCGGGCCAGGCTACCCCGACGGAATGGCACACCGGCTTCCGCGCCGTCGCCGCCCAGGGCGCGCTGGCCTTGGTTCGGCCGCAGGGCGCGGCGCTGGCGGTAGTGGACTACCTCGACTACGCCGATTACGCGGACGATCACGCCCTCGCCGCCCGGCCGGACGGCCAACTGTTTGTCCGGCAGGTGACCGCGACGCCCACGCCGGGCGCCTCCAACATGGGCGCGCCGGTGGTGAACGCGGTGCTGCGGACCGATGGGCGGTTGACCCTGAGCGTGGAAACGGTCAGCGGCGTCAGCTATCGCGTGGAGTTCAGTGACTCGCCTGCCGGCCCTTGGCAGCCCTTGGCGACCCTCGTGGGCAACGGCCAGCCCGCCCTCATCACCGAAAATATCGCCGGCCAGAGCGAACGGTATTACCGGACCGTGCTCCCTTGATCTGAGCCCCTCAGTTCAGTGCGCCAAGCCGCCTCCGCAGTTTGCGGGGCGGCTTGGTTTGCGTGCGGGCCAGGCGTGGTGCCGGCGCTGGGAGTGCAGGGGGAGGGCCGGCAGTCTGGGCGCAACCCCGCTTGCCCGTCTCCGTGGCTTCCGCCAACTTCGCGGCGTGTCGCCGTTTCAGATCATCTTCAATCCGACCAGTGCCGCCGAGCTGGCCAAGATGCCGAGGGATCTTCAGCTCCAGATCCTCGGCCAGTTCCGCGGGTTGCCGCGGGAACTCCAGCGGAATGAGGCCCACTTCGGTCACCTGACCCGCCAGGGCCGTTCGCTCACCCGCTACCGGTTGGGCGATTACCGCGTCTATTTCGAACGCCACCCGCTGGGCGTCGTCGTTCATCGCATCCTGAACAAACACTCGCTCAAGGACTTCATGTTCCGCTCGAACCTTGATGCCGATGAAGATGAGCGGCTCCAAGACAATCCGAAGTTTTGGGAACTCATCGAGCAAGCCAAAACCGGCGGCCACCGGGCTTAAGTATCGTCACGCTTTCGGATGGAGGATCTTACCCAATCACCGCGGCCCGCGCGGGTGCCGCCGGTGGTCAATGCGCCCCCGGTGTGGGCTCTCCCCCCGGTGGTCCCACCGCCCTTGCCGCCGCCCCGGGGAAAATCGCGGTTGGCCCGCTGGCTGGGTAGCCTAGGCGTGGTCGGCACGCTGGTGCTGACGCTCGGGGGCAAACTCAAGTTCCTGCTGCCGCTCCTGAAATTCATCGGCCCGGCACTCAAAACGGGCGGCACGATGTTGTTCTCCATCGGGGTTTACACGCTCGTGTTCGGCTGGCGGTTTGCGGTCGGATTTGTGCTGCTGATCTTCGTGCATGAGATGGGCCACGTCTTTGCGGCCCGACAAGCGGGCATCGCAGTTTCCGCTCCCACGTTCATCCCGTTCATCGGCGCGCACATCCTGCTTAAACAAGCGATGCCCGGCGCTTGGGTGGAAGCCAAGATCGGCTACGGTGGCCCGCTGGCCGGCGCGTGGGCCTCCGCCTTGTGTCATTGGGTTTGGCTGGAAACCGGCAATCCAATTTGGGCCGCCCTCGCCTACACGGGCTACTTCCTAAACCTCTTCAACCTCGCCCCGATCAGCCCGCTCGACGGTGGTCGCATCACGGCGGCGATCTCGCCGTGGCTCTGGATCGTCGGTTATGCGCTGCTGGGCGGGTGGCTGGGACTGCGGCTCTACCGGGCGGCGACGGGGACCGATTCCCTCAGCACGGGCGTATTTTTGATGGGCATGATCCTGGTCCTCGGCTTCCCGCGGTTGCTGACCTTGTTTCGTGCCCAGTCGGCTGAGGAACGCCGCTACTTCACTGTCCCGTTACGGCAGCGGTTGGGCATGTCACTGGCCTATTTCGGCCTGATTGCGGCCCTCGCCTACGGCATGACCCTGACGCATCTCAACCCAGAGGGATTGCGGTAGTCGTCCGCTGGGGTTTCGGCGGGGTGGGCCACGAAGCGCGGGTGCCGCCCGCGGATTCAGTGGTGGGAACTGCATTTAGTTCTCCTAGGAGCATTCGCCCGCTCGACCCGGCGGCCCGTTTTCGGCTAGGGTGTCGGTCTTGTGAGTTTCGAAATGCTGTTAGCTGCCCGCGATCTGCAATTGCGCCATAACGACCGGGTGTTGCTGGGGGGCGCGTCCATGGGCTTGGCCGCTGGGGACCGGGTGGGCTTGGTCGGCCGCAATGGCGCGGGAAAATCCACCCTGCTCCGCATCCTCGCCGGGGACCTCCAACCCGACTCAGGCGAAGTCATCCGCCGCCGCGAAGTCGTGGTCGGCTATTTGCCGCAGACCTTCGAGCTCGACCCGACCAAGACGGTTTACGAAAGCGTCCGCGACGGCGCCCGGCAGGTGCTCGATTTCATCCACGAATACGAGACGCTGCCCGGGCACACCAAGCGGCATGAAGAGTTGGAATCCCACATCGAGCGGCTCGGCGGTTGGACGTTGGATTCCCGCATTCGCAGCGCCTTGAACCAGCTGGGTTGCCCGCCGGATGAACGGCTGATTGAGGGGCTTTCCGGCGGTGAACACCGTCGCGTGGCGCTCGCCCGGGCGTTGGTGAGCCAGCCAGATGTCCTGATGCTCGACGAGCCGACCAACCACTTGGACATCGAGTCGGTCGGTTGGATCACGGAATTTCTCCGCAGCTATCCCGGCGCCCTGTTGGTCGTCACGCACGACCGCCATTTCCTCGATGAAGTGGCGACGGGCATCGTCGAGTTGCGCAACGGCGCCTTTGAGCGTTACGAAGGCAACTACACGGATTACCTCGCCGCGCGGGCGGAGAAGCTCGCCACCGAAGAGCTCGTCGAACACAAGCGCCAGATGTTCCTGCGGAAGGAGTTGGAGTGGGTCCGCCGCCGGCCGAAGGCGCAGACCGGTAAGTCCAAGGCGCGGCTGGATCAGTTTTTCGCCGTGGATGACGAAGCGACGCCCGCGACGGAATCCGACATGGAACTGGTCGTGCCGCCGCCCCCGCAGCTCGGCAATCGCGTCGTTGATCTCAGTGAAGTGGGCATCACGATTGGTGGAAAACGGCTGTTTTCAGGCCTGAACCTGTCCTTCGCCGGCGGCACGCGCATCGGGATTACCGGCCGCAATGGGCTCGGCAAAACGACCTTGTTGAAGCTGATCCTAGGGCTGCTCCCACCGACGGAAGGCGAAGTCCGCACCGGGCAACTCACGAAATTCAACTACGTGGACCAAGGTCGCCTGCGCTTGGCCGAGGAGCGCACCGTGATCGACGAAATTAGCGACGGCTCCGAATGGGTGGCCTGGGGTGAATCCCGCCTGTCCGTGCGGGCCTACTTGAAGCGTTTCCTCTTCACCGACGACCGGATTGTCACCCAAGTCCGGCATCTCAGCGGCGGCGAACGCAGCCGACTGCTGTTGGCCAAGGTGCTCAAGCGCGGCGGGAATTTCCTAATTCTCGACGAACCGACCAACGACTTGGACCTCCAAACCATGCGGGTGCTGGAAGAAGCCTTGGTCGAGTTTTCCGGCTGCGTGCTCGTGGTCAGCCATGATCGTTATTTCCTGAACCGCGTCTGCACCGGGATCCTGGCGTTTGAAGGCGAAGGCCGCCTCGCGTTCAGCGAGGGCAGCTTCGACTACTACTTGGAGAAGAAACAGCGCGCGGCCGGGCTGGAGAAAGCGGCCAAATCAAAAGGCGGGCAAAATGCCAAGTGGGTGCCGTCCACCCCCACGCCGCCGGCGGTGAAGCCGCGCAAACTCAGCTTTAAGGAACTGCGTGAACTGGAGGGCATGGAGGCGCTGATTCACGCGGCGGAAGCGGACGTGGTGCGCTTGGAAGCGCTGCTGGTTTCACCTGACTTTGCCCGCACGCACGGAGCGCGCACCCAGGAGCGACTGGCCGAGTTGGAGGCTGCCCGGGCCACTGTCACCCGCAATTTCGCCCGCTGGGAGGAGTTGGAGGCGATCCGCACCGCTTCGGTGTAAGCCCTAGGGGCTGATTTCACCTACCTGCTGGCCGGCGCTTCCAGCCTTGCCGTGGTCGCAAGGTCTCGCCGACGCTGCGGACCTTACACATGGATTCGCTGCAACAGTTTCTTTGGCCCGACGGTCAGTTTCTCGGCATCGAGTGGCACGTGTGGAAAGTGCTCGGTTGGGGCGGCAACGTGGCGTTTTTCTCACGTTTCCTAGTCCAATGGTATGCGACGGAGAAACGGAAAGAAGTGGTCGTGCCGCCGGTCTTTTGGTGGCTGAGTCTGGTGGGCTCGTGGCTGCTGTTGTCCTACGCCCTGTTTTATCAAAAGGACTCGGTCTTCATTTTTGCAAATGCCTTCAACTGGATTCCCTACCTGCGGAATTTGGTGATCCATCGGCGGCACCTGAAGGCGCACATGACGTGTGCGACCTGCCAGCACGTGAACCCGCCCGCGGCCCGTTACTGTATGCATTGCGGCACGCTGCTCCCGCTGGAGCGGGAGGGTGAAACGGCGAGTTTGGCTGCCTGAACGGGCCGCCCGCGAAGTTCAGCGCTTGGCGGGAGCCGGGGCGACCGGGGCGTTGGTCGGGGGCGCCGGCGTCAACCCGAACCGGGCGAGGATGTTGGAAGCGTAAACGGGATCGCGCGCGCCGTATTGGCGGAAGACCTCAATGCCCTTAAGCACGACGTCGCGTTCCTTGGTTTGCGACTCGATCAGGGCGGCTTGGCGGGCGTCGATTTGTCGCTTCATCAGGCTCGTTTGCCGGTAGAAAAAGAGGCTCACTCCGGCCGTGGTGATCAACGCGGCGATCAGCACTAAGTTGAGCACATGGCGCAGGCTGCGAACCTGTTCCTTTAAGTCCTCCAAGGCGGGCTCCGGCGGGTGATGCAGGCTGGGATCGTCCATGGTTCAGCGCTTGGGCGAGTGGGCGGCGGGATTGGTGGTGATTGTGACGCCCACGGCCCGGAGGGCGGGTTGAATCGCCGGGTTCTTGCCCGCGTATTCGATGCTCGCGCCCAGCAGCAACTCGTAGGCCCGCCGATTGTGGGCGGATTGGGCGAGGGCGAAGGCTTGGCGATTGAGCACCCGGGTCGCGTGGACATGCCAGGCACACAGCCCAGCCGACAACAGTGCCAGCGTCAGCTGCAGGCTCGCCAGCAGTCGCAGGTTGGAATCGTGTTTCATGCCGTGACGGCGAACGTAGGGCTGAAAGGCTGGTTTCCAAGGCTTTTCCCGGTGCCGCTGCGCCCGGGGGCTAGGTTGCTTCCGCGCCGGGACCGACTTCCCGCAGGTTCGCGATTGGCAAACGTCACCGTTTTCGGGCAGGATCTCGGAGCAGTGAGTTCAGGCGCGCCCACCAAGTCTCCGGTCCACCGGCAAGAAGTGACCATTACCAACAAGCAGGGAATCCACGCCCGGCCTTCTTCCCAGTTTGTGAAGCTGGCCAGCAAGTTTACCTGCGATGTGTTCTTGGAAAAGGACGGCGAAACCATCAACGGCAAGAGCATCATGGGTTTGTTGATGCTAGCGGCCGGACCCGGCAGCCGGCTGACCATTGTCTGCGCTGGCGACCGGGCGGAGGAGGCGGTTGCCGAGTTGTCCGCCCTCGTGAATGCCAAGTTTGGCGAAGACTGAGCCCCGCTGCTCCCCGTTTCCATCCGGTTACGCCTGCAAGGTCGCCAACACCTCGGGGTCGCGCACGTCCACCCAGCGGCCTTCGATTTTCAATCCCGCCACCCGCTGCTTGGCGGCGACCAAGGCGCTGAGGGCGTCCGTTAGCTCATATTCGCCGCGCGGCGATTTTTGAAGCCGGGCTGTAAACTCGAACAGACTGGTCCGGAAAAGGTAAATCCCGGCGTTATACCAGCTGGGTTGGCCCGCGGGGAGCCAACCCGTGGCGCGTAATTCCTCCAGTTGGGCGGGGCTTGGCTTCTCCACCAAGCGGGTCAGGCAGAACTGGTCGTCAAAGAAATTAAGCCCGCCTTGGGTCACGTCTTGGCCTTCGGTCACGGTCAGCAAGGCGCCAAATTCCCCCTCCTGCCACCGGGCTAGCATCCGCTGGTAAGTTTCGGGCTTCACCAATATGTCGCCGTAAGTCAGCAGGAAATCGGAGTCCCCCACAAACTCCCGGGCGTATTCCGGGGCCTTGCCGGTGCCATCTTGCACGGTCTGCCGCGCATAGCAGAGCTGCGCGCCGAAGCGGGAACCGTCCCCGAAGTGGGCTTCGATCACCTCGGCCCGCCAGCCGGTGATAAGGCAGACTTCCCGGATGCCGGCCGCCAGCAATCCTTCGAGAATGTGTTCGAGAATGGGGCGGCCGTGGACCCGGAGCATCGGTTTGGGCAGCTCTTGGGTCAGATCCTTCATGCGGGTGCCTTTGCCGGCGGCGAGTATGACAGCTTTCATCGGACGGAGCGAAAGCGTCGCCAGTTCTGGGGCTTGGCCGCAAGCCGGGTGATGGCAGGCGGCGCGGGGGGCAATCTGTGGTCCAATCCGAGCAAGGTTCGTTTGGCACCCGCGTTGGCTTCCCGGTTTTCCTCAGCGGCATGAAGCCAATTCCGCATGCGCCCGCCCAGGTTCAGACCGTAGCGGAACGGCCGCCGTCCGAGGTCCAGCCGGGCCACGACCATGACCATGACCATGACCATGACCACGAGCCCGACCATGGCCCGACCGGCCGGGGATGCGCCTGTGGGGATTGCGCCGGGCGGGGCGCGTGCGGCCGACACCGGCTGCCGGCTCCAGCCGCCGCGGCCTGAGTTGGCGGGCTCCACTGGCTTTGCCCACGGCTTCGACTAAGGTCGTGCCGTCGTGCGCAGCGAACTTCGAGATTCTCACGGACGCGTGATGCGGGACCTTCGAGTCAGCATCACGGACCGCTGCAATTTTCGCTGCCTCTACTGCCTCCCAGAGACCGAGCAGGCCGCAAATTTCTACCGCACCAAGTTCGATGCGGTGCGCAACCCCAAGCCCTTCGCCCTGACGCCCATCCGCTACGAGTGGAAGCCCCGCGCCGATTTACTGACGTTTGAGGAGATTGAACGCTTTGTCCGAATTTCAGTGAGCCTCGGCATTGAAAAAGTCCGCGTCACCGGCGGCGAGCCCATGCTTCGGAAGGGGGTCGAAACGCTGGTCGGCAAATTGGCGGCGATTCCTGGCGTGCAGGATCTCGCCATGACGACCAACGGCCAGTTGTTCGCCGCCAAGGCCGCCGTGCTGCGGGCGGCGGGCTTGAAGCGGGTGAGCTTCAGCATGGATTCGCTGGACCGGGCCAACTTTCAAAAACTCACCGGGCGCGACGGTTTGGCCGAGGTGTTGGCCGGCCTCGACACCGCTCGCCAGCTCGGCTTCGGACCGGTCAAGGTCAACGCCGTGGTCATTCGCGACCTCAACGATCACGAATTGGAAGCCCTCGCGGAATTTGCCCATGAGCGTGACCTGAGCTTCCGTTTCATCGAGTTCATGCCGCTTGATTCCAGCCGGGCGTGGCAAAAGGAACTGGTGGTGCCCGGTCGGGAGATTCTCGCCCGCCTGCGGGCCCGGTTCGGCTTGGTGCCCGTCGATCAGGCCGGCAATCCCGCTGAAACTGCCCGCCGCTGGGCGTTTCCCGATGGTCGCGGCGAGATTGGGATCATCGCGCCGGTGAGTGAACCCTTTTGCGGCCACTGCAACCGGCTGCGCCTGACCGCCGACGGCAAGCTGCGCACCTGCCTCTTCAGTTTGGCGGAGCACGACTTCAGGCCGCTCCTCCGCGGGGGCGCGAGTGACGACGACCTTGCAGCCCGGTTGATCGAACTCGTCACGCACAAGGAAGCCGGTCACCGAATCGGTCAGCCGGACTTTGTGCAGCCTGCCCGGACGATGAGCTGTATCGGCGGTTGACCGACCCCTCCTGCCAGGCTCGCCCCATGAATGCTGGCTCCCCTCCCAATCCGCCTCGCGGCGCTGCTTTCAACCCGGCCAATCGGTTTGCGTCCACGCACCGCACGAGCGATCCCGACTTGGCCGACTTGGATCCCGCAGAAGAACCGTCGCCGCGCACGCAATTTCTGGAGGATCAGACCCAGACGGCGCTCACCAAAAATGACAGCCCGGACATTGGTTTCACTTGGTCGCTGAATCCCTATCGAGGCTGTGAACACGGGTGCATCTACTGTTACGCCCGGCCGTATCACGAATACCTTGGCTGGAGCGCGGGCTTGGATTTCGAAACCAAAATCATCGTCAAACCGACCCTGCCTGAATTGCTGCGCCGCGAACTCGCCGCCCCCCGCTGGCAGCCCGACGGCATCGCGCTCAGCGGCGTGACGGATTGCTACCAACCGGTGGAACGCCGCCTCCAGATCACCCGTCGCTGCCTCGAAGTGCTTGCCGAATTCCGCAACCCCGTTGGCATTGTGACCAAGAACGCCTTGGTCACTCGGGACCTTGATGTGCTCGGCGAATTGGCCCGGCACAACTGCGTCGCCGTCTTCATTTCGCTGACGACCCTAGATCCTGATCTCCGCGCCATTCTCGAACCGCGGACCTCACCGCCGGCCGCCCGCTTGGCCGCCATCCGGAAATTGCGCGCCGCCGGCATCCCTGTCGGGGTCATGCTCGCGCCAATTATTCCGGCGTTGAATGATCACGAAATTCCCCGACTCATTGCCGCCGCGGTCGAGGCGGGGGCGCAGTTTGCCGGCCGCGTGGTGCTGCGCTTGCCCTTTGCGGTCGCGCCCCTGTTTGAGGACTGGCTTACCCGCCATTTCCCCGATCGAAAGGAGAAGGTCTTGAACCAGATCCGTGACCTTCGCGAAGGCCGGCTGAACGATCCCAATTTCGGCGCCCGGATGACCGGCACTGGGCCGGCCGCCGCCCGTCTGGCGCAGTTGCTGGACGTCGCCTGCCGCCGGGCGGGCATCGCGGGTAACTGGCCCCAACTCAGCACGGAGGCGTTTCGGCGCGTCGAGCCGGGGCAGTTGAACCTGTGGTAATGCTCCGTCCCGGAACTTCGGTCTGAAATCCGATCCGTCGCACTGCATCCTCCCGCACATGAACCCGTCAGCCCGCTCCGGGAGTTCCAAGACAAGTGGTTCCACCTCCACGCCAAAGACGTGCCGATCCGCCGCGCTCGCCGCAACGAAGGGCCCCCCTGCGCATTCCCGGCGCCGGCGAACAGGACTGGGGCAAATTCATGGGTGCGCTGAAGCAGCCGACCTAGTGCGGTCCCGTCGGCATCGAGGTGGAAGCCTCGACCTTTGGCAAAAGCCTTGAGGACCGCCAACGGGCGCTCAAGGTCGCCGGCCAAGTGCTGCGACCGTTCTTTGGGTGAATCGTCCAATTCGCAACCCCCGCCTGCCCATGAAATACTCCTACGCCGAGCTCGCCAAAATGATCGACCACTCGCTCTTGCATCCCACGATGACGGATCGGGAGCTCGAAGATGGCTGTCGGCTCGCCGCGAAATACGGCGTCGCGTCGGTCTGCATCAAACCCTACGCCGTAAAACGCGCGGCCGAACTGCTCCACGGCACGGGCGTCCACGTGGGCGCGGTCATCGGGTTCCCGCACGGCCACAGCACCACCGAATCGAAGCGCTACGAAACCGAGTTGGCCTGCCGGGATGGCGCGACTGAGATCGATATGGTCATCAACGTGGGCAAGGCCTTGAGTGGTGAGTGGGACTACGTCGAGCGCGACGTGCAGGCGGTCTGCGACGAGGCCGCCCGGCAGGGCGCCCGGGTGAAGGTCATCTTTGAAAACGACTACCTGATCCAGGGCGGCGCTGGCCTGAGCAGCGATGATTTCAAACGTCAGCTCTGCCAACTCTGCGAACGCGCCGGGGCCGCTTGGGTGAAGACGTCTTCCGGCTACGGTTTCGTGAAGCAGCCCGACGGCAGCTACAATTATCGCGGCGCCACGGAGTCTGACCTGAAGCTCATGCGGGCCAATGTGTCAGACCGAGTGCAGGTCAAGGCGGCGGGCGGCGTGCGCGACCTCGACGGCTTGATCAAGGTGCGCGACCTCGGCGGCTCTCGCTGCGGCGCCACTGCCACCGCAGCGATGCTGGACGAATATCGCCGGCGCGAAGCGGCCGAACAGGCCGGTCAAAACGGCGTGGCGAAATCCGCGGCCATCGGAGTGGGTGGTTACTGAGTGCGCGAAATGCAGCGCGTGCCCCCAGACGAACGGTGTGCGGCCGGGCTCATCCGTGGGCGGGGCCCCAACGGGTTTACGCTGCTAGAGTTGCTGGTCGTCGTCAGCCTCATCGCGGTCTTGGCCGCCCTGCTTTTGCCGGCTCTTGGTCGGGCCCAGCAAAAGGCCCGGCAGGCCGCGTGCCTTTCCAATCTGCGCCAAGCTGGCCTCGCCTTGGCGGCGTATCAGGGTGATTTCGCCGACCGCTTTCCCGACCACCGTGAACTCAAATCGGCGCTCGGTTATCGGCCTTGGACCACTTGGCCGCCGTCGGATCCGCGCGCCGGTTGGGCCGCGCTGGCGTTGAGCAATTACGTCGGCTCCGTGGGGGTTTGGCTTTGCCCCGCGGTGGCGGCTTCCCAACTGCGGGCTGTGCCCCAGGTTGGGCAGCGCGCCGGCGTCCACGCGACCGCCGCCCTGACCGGCTACTGGCTCTGGCGCTTCGATCGCGCGACCGCCCCCGTGCCGCTCGACAATTTTTGGAACAAGACGGCGACCGCGGCCTTGAACGATCTCCGCGAGGCTAACAACCCGACCGTGGGCCAGCCCGCCGGCCCATCCGAGGTGGAGGTGATGGTGGATCCCTATTTTCCCATCACCATTCCCACGGTCGCACCGGAACTCGCCGGGCGCGCCGCCCATCCGCGGGGACGTAACCGCCTGCTGCTTGACCAGAGCGCCGCTTGGTGGCGTGACCCGCGCCTGACTACTCTCCACTGATGCCATGAAACGGATTCTTCCTGCCCTGCTATTCCTGCCGCTGCTCGTCCTCGGGGCCGATGCGAACTGGGGCACTTACCTCGGCGACCAGGCGAGCAGTCACTATTCGCGGTTGAAGCAACTCACGCCGCGCAACGTCGCGAAGCTCGAAGTCGCTTGGACGTATCGCGCCGGCGGGGCGGATAAAAACAACCGCTCCCAGATCCAATGCAATCCGCTCGTCGTGGACGGCGTGCTCTATGGCACCACGCCGGACCTGCAACTCTTCGCACTCAACGCGGCCACTGGGCGGGAATTGTGGCGCTTCGACCCGGCCTCGGTGCCGGGCGTCACCAAGGCCGGCGTGAACCGCGGCCTCGTCTTTTGGGCGGACGGCGCGGACCGGCGCGTGCTCTATGCCAACGACCATTTTTTGCACGCGCTTGACGCCGTCACCGGGCAGCGGATTGCCTCATTTGGCGAAGCGGGCTCCGTGGATCTCAAGCGCGACTTGGGCCGCGACGTGGGCGGCCTCGCGCTGCAATCCACGACGCCGGGGGTCGTCTTCGGTGACTTGCTCATCATGGGCATGCGACTCGGTGAAGGTCCCGCCCCGGCGGCACCCGGACACATCCGCGCCTACAGTGTGCGCACCGGCCGTTTGGTGTGGCGGTTCAACACCATTCCGCAGCCTGGCGAGTTCGGCTACGAAACGTGGCCGCCGAACGCGTATCAATACATCGGGGGCGCCAACGTCTGGACCGGTTTCGCGCTCGACGAAGCGCGCGGCCTCGTCTTTTGCCCGACCGGGGCGGCGGCGTTCGACTTCTGGGGGGGCAATCGGATCGGCCAAAACGTGTTCGCCAATTGCCTAATCGCGCTCGACGCCCGCACGGGCCAACGGCACTGGCATTTCCAGTTCGTGCATCACGATTTGTGGGATCGCGATCTGCCAGCGCCGCCCAATCTGGTCACCGTCAAGCACGGTGGGAAGCGGGTGGACGCGGTCGCGCAGGTCACGAAGTCGGGCCATGTGTTCGTCTTCCATCGCGAGACGGGCGAACCGATTTTCCCCCTGCGCGAAGTGCCGGTGCCGGCGTCGGATTTGCAGGGCGAATCCGCTTGGCCGACCCAACCACTGCCGCTCAAGCCCGCCCCGTTTGCCCGCCAACTGCTCACCTACGACGAACTCACGGACCGCACGCCCGAGGCCCATCGGCAGGTGCTGGAACGCTTCGCGAAACTGCGCCCGCACACGCCGTTCCTACCGCCCAGTCGCGAGGGCACGATCATTTTTCCGGGGTTCGACGGCGGCGCGGAGTGGGGGGGCGCCGCGACGGATCCCGAGGGAGTGCTGTATGTGAACAGCAACGAAATGGCGTGGGTCTTGAACATGGTGGAAACCCAGCGTCAGGGCGCTGAACCGCTCGCCACGGGCGAAGCCATCTTCAACCAGATCTGCGCGGCGTGCCACGGCTTGGATCGAAAGGGCAACCAAGCCCAGAACGTCCCGTCGCTGGTCGGCGTCGAGCAGCGGCTCCAGTCGGCCGACGTGCTGGCGTTGCTTAAGACCGGCAAGGGAGTGATGCCAGCCTTCGATTTTCTGACCGAGAAGCAACGCCAACTCGTCGTCGGGCATCTGCTGGGCCCGCCGACCTCCGGAGCCCCGGCCCCCGCAGCGAACCGCCTAGGGCAACCCGGTGGCGCCGACGTGTTGGGCACGATTCCCTACACGATGACCGGCTACCATCGCTGGCTCGACACGAACGGTTATCCCGCCATCAAGCCCCCTTGGGGCACGCTCAACGCCATCGACCTCAACACCGGCGACTACCGCTGGCGGGTGACGCTGGGTGAGTGGCCCGAATTGACCGCGCAAGGGGTGCCGCCAACGGGCACGGAAAACTACGGCGGCCCGGTTGTGACCGCCGGGGGCTTGATCTTCATCGCCGCGAGTCGGGACGCGCACCTGCGTGCCTTTGACCGGAAAACCGGCCGGGAATTGTGGAAAGCGAAACTGCCCGCCGCCGGGTATGCGACCCCGGCGACCTATTCTGTAAACGGCCGGCAATACGTCGTCATCGCCTGCGGCGGCGGCAAGATTGGCACGCCCAGCGGTGATGCTTACGTGGCGTTTGCGCTGCCTGAGTAAGGGACGGCGCAGGCGGTCGTTGCGGTCGGGCGAGCCCTGCCGGTAGCGTGACGACGTCATTTTTTTGAACGCGTATCTGTTATTACCCCTGCTGGCCGCCTTCGCGTTTGCCTTGGGGTCGTTGGTTTACAAGCGCGCCTTCCAAGAGGGCGCCGGCGTCGTTCACGGGGTGGTGGTGAACAACGTGATTCTGGGCGTCTTGTTCTTGCCGCTCGTCGCTCTGGAAGGGCGGCCGATTCCGTGGTCCGACTGGTCGCGGCCGGTGCTGACTGCCTTGGCCTTCCTGTTGGGCCATCTGCTCAATGTGGTTTCGCTGCGGGTGGGTGACGTCTCGGTCGCCACCCCGCTGCTGGGCTCGAAGGTCATTTTTGTCGCGCTGATCGCTTGGCTCGGGTTTGGCACCCGGCTCAGTGCTTCGCAATGGCTCGCCGCGGCCTGCGCCACCGCTGGCGTGGTGATCATGGGCCTGACTGATTTTCGCCGCGGCGGGCGCACGGGGTTGACCACTCTGACGGCGCTGGGTTGCGCGGCGGCATTTTCCCTGACCGATACCCTGATCCAAGTGTGGGGCGGCGGCTTCGGCGTCTGGAGCTTTCTCGCTTTGCAGTTTGCCGCCCTCGCCGGGTTGTCGGCGGGGCTGTTGCCGTTTTTTGGTCTGGCTTCGTTGCGGGCGCCGGCCCGGGCGTGGCCTTGGATCATCGCCGGGGCGCTGCTCTCCGCGGTGCAGGCAATCATCATCACCAGCACCATCGCCCTGTGGCAGGACGCCCCGGGGGTGAACGTCGTCTACGCCACCCGCGGGTTGTGGAGCATCGCTCTCGTCTGGACGGTGGGGCACTGGCTGAAGAATGACGAACGCCACTCTGTCGGGCCCCGCAAGATGGGCCTGCGGGTCGCGGGGGCCAGCCTGATCCTCGGTGCCGTGGTGCTCACGACGCAGGCCGGCGGCCGTTGAAACCGAGGTTGGGCGCGGCGTTCAGTTCGCGGTCGAACACCGCAGGCCAGTGGGGGTGGCCGCGCCCTCGAAGTCTAGCACGCCGAGTTGGGTGCACACGCCGCGAAACGGGTCGTTGGTGATCAGGATATTGCCGTCGAGATCCAGATAATCGGTGAGTTCCGCCAGGTGGGCGCCGGCGCTAATCAGGACCGACGATTCGATCATGCAGCCGAGCATCGTCTTCAGGCCGCGGGCGCGGGCGGCTTCCAGTGCGGCCTTGCCGGCGGTGAGGCCGCCGGTCTTCACCAGCTTCACGTTCACTCCGTGAAAACAGTGCGCGCAGCGTTCGGCGTCGGCGGCCGACTGATAGGATTCATCGCCCATCAACGGCAGGGGCGAACGAGCCTTGAGCCAAGCCCAGTCGGCATCCGGGAGCGAAGGGGGCATGGGTTGCTCGACGAACTGCACATTCCCGTCCGCGGCGACCCATTCGATGTGGCGCAAGGCTTCCGCGGGTGTGGTCCACGCCGCGTTGGCATCCACCCGGATCGGGGCTTGGGGGGCGGCTCCTCGCACGGCGGCGAAAGTCTCCCGATCTTGCGGGCCACCGAGTTTAAGTTTGAGCACTGGTAGGCCCGCGGCGACCGCTTCGGCAGTTTTGGCCGCCATCCGGGCGGGTGTATCGAGGCCGATGGTGAACGAAGTGACGTGCCGCCGAGGCGAAAATCCGAGGCCAAGGAAATCATAGACCGCTTGGCCGGCGGCCTTGGCGGCGCCGTCCAGCAGGGCGAGGTTCAGGGCGCACTTCGCGGGAAAACTGCCGGCGGCCAACGTGTCGAGATACGCGAGGCTGCCGGCGAGGTCATCGAACGACAGGCGCGCCGGCTCCACTCGGGCAAGGAAAGCGGCTACGGTGGCGTGGGATTCGTGATATTGGCTGGAGGGTGAGCCTTCACCGAGGCCGGAGCGGCCGTGGCTGTCGGTCAATTCCACGAAGACCACCGGATACACCGTTTTGCCGGCGAGGGCGCCATGCTGCACGTCGGTGGCGATCGCCCACGAATGTTTCAGGGCGAGGTCAAAGCGCCAGTGTTTCAGTTTCATCTCCAGCCGCAGGGTGCGGAAAACTCGCCGACGTTTGAAGGCGAACCTCGGGCGCGGCCGGCCCAGAAATGAAAAAGGGATGGACTTGAAATCCATCCCTTGAAGTCGCCTGAAGGTTCCGCCGGCGGTGCGTTCAGGGCTTATCGGTGATCTTTTCCCAGTCAAATCCTTGGGCCTCGGCGTATTTGGCGAAGGGCTTTTCGTGCAGGATCAGCACGGCCCGGACGATGCTCGAATCATCGGCCCGGCCCATGCCGCCGCTGATGAAGTCGGGGATGATATCGGTCTTCCGGTGGGCGTAGGTCAGCGCAAAGACGGCGGCGGACATCGCGTGATACGGCATCTCTTTGTAGGCGCCCTCGGCCACGTCCTCGACGGCGTCGGCGAGGAATTCGAGCTGGTCCACCAAGTGGGGGAATTGCGGGGCGTTGATCTGGGCAAACTCCACCTTCCACAACGGGAGACTGCGCAAAACCTTGTCCACCATGGCGGGGGTGACTTGGCCGGCTCCTTGGAGGACGTAATTGGCGATTTCGAACATGCGGTGGAGTAAGGCACGCGCCAGCCCGGGGGGCAACCCGGAGGTTTGCGGGGCGCGGGACAAACTGGTTTCCTTGGCGCCATGAAACCCACCGTCCGCCCCGTCGTGGTGTTAGTCACGGCGCCCGATCTGGAGGTTGCCCGAGGGTTGGCTCGACTCGCCCTCACTGCCCGACTCATCGCCTGTGCCAACCTCGTGCCTCAGCTCGAATCCCATTACTGGTGGGAGGGGAAATTGGAGCAAAGCGCCGAAGTCTTGCTGGTGCTAAAGACCACGCGGCCCCACCTGCCGGCGCTCGAACGTCTCATCCTGGCGAACCACCCCTACGATACGGCTGAATTCGTCGTGCTGCCCATCCAAGGGGGCAGCCCCAAATATCTCAATTGGCTGACTTCCGCAGTCGCCACCGCCCCGCCGGCCTGACGGGAGGCGTTAACCCACCCGGCGCAAGATCGACTGCACGGCCTGCAACAGGGCGTCTACCTCAGCGTCGCTGCCGATCGTAATGCGCAGATACGCGTTGATTGCTGGCGCACTGAACCAGCGCACAATGATTTTTCGGGTGCGCAACGCTTCCAGCCACTGCTTCGCTGGGGCCCCCGGCGGCCGGCACAGGAGGAAGTTGGTCTGCGAAGGCAGAACTTCGAAGCCGAGTCCGGTGAGTTCGCGCCGGAGTCGTTCCCGTGAGGCAATGATGCGTTTGAAATTTCGTCGGTAGTAGCCGAGGTCGCCCAAGGTCGCGAGCGCCGCCACTTGGCCGAGGCCGTTGACGTTGTAGCTGTCGCGCACCTTGTCGAGGGCCGCGATGAGCTCGGGATGTCCGACGAAGTAACCCACGCGCTGGAAGCACAGCGAGTAAGCCTTGGAAAAGGTCCGCGAGATCAGGACGTGTGGGTGCTTCAGCGCGAGCGCGAGCGCGTTTTCGGCGGCGAAATCCACGTAAGCCTCGTCGAGCACCGTCACGCCCTTCATCGCAGCGCAGAGCGTGTCGAGTTCGGTCGTGCTAAAGCCGCGCCCGCTCGGGGCGTTGGGCGTGGTGACAAACGTCAGCGCCGCGCGGAAGTCCCATTGGCCCCCGCGCTTCAGTTCCGCGACCGAAGGCAGGCTGAAGTCGGCCTTTAGCGGCACGGCGTTGGTGGCGGCGCCGTGTGTTTCGGCCAGCACGGGATAGAGCGAATAGCTGGGTGAAAAGTATTGGACCGTGCTGAGGGATTCCTCGACCGGCTCCAAGTAACTGTCCTGCGGTTCAGCCGGGTCCTGCCCCTCGGCGGTTGCCAGTTTCACCGGGCGGAACTGACCGGCCGGTTCCACAAACGCCCGCACCGCCAGCGCCAGCAACTCGTCGGAGCCGTTGCCGACGATGATGTTTTCCGGGCCACAGCCGTGCAGCGCCGCCAGCTTCTCCCGTAACGCCTGCGCCGTCGGGTTCGGATACAGCCGCAGCCGGTCGTCCACCGCGGCGCGGGTCGCGGCCAACACTTTGGGTGACGGCGGGTAGGGATTCTCGTTGGTATTGAGCTTGATCAGGCCCTTCACCTTCGGCTGTTCGCCCGGCACATAGGCGTGCAGTGCGTGAACGAGCGGGCGGATCAGTTTTTTCAGACTGGAGGAGCGAGCAGGGGAGGTTGCCATGGACGTTACGGGGTAAAGCTTAGGTCAGAACGGCGGTCACGCGAAGCTTGGGCGGTGCGAGTCAACGCAGTGCTTTGGCGGCGATGTCGCGGCGGAATTGCATGCCTTCGAAGCAGAGTTGATTGACCGCCGCGTAAGCTTGGTCGCGGGCCGCTTGGAGGGAGGGTGCCCACGCGGTCACGCCGAGCACCCGGCCGCCGTGGGTGACGAGCTCGCCGGCCTTCGTTGCGGTGCCGGCATGGAACACCTTCACGCCGGGTAGCGCGTTTGCGTCCTCGAGCCCGTGGATGACCTTGCCCTTGGCGTAGCTGCCCGGATAACCGCCGCTGGCGAGCACCACACACACGCAGGCGTTGGGCGACCACTTCAGTTCCACGTCGGCCAACCGGCCTTCCGCGCTGGCGAGCAGCAGTTCGACGAGGTCGTTTTCCAGCCGCGGCAGATACACCTGCGTCTCGGGATCGCCGAAGCGCGCGTTGAACTCGATCACCTTCGGGCCGGACTTCGTAAGCATCACGCCCGGATACAGCAGGCCGCGGAAATCAATGCCGTCGGCCGCACAGCCGGCGAGCCACGGGTCAAGAATCTGCCGCCCCACTTCGGCGAGTTCGGCGTCGGTGAGGAAGGGCGCGGGCGAATAGGTGCCCATGCCGCCGGTGTTCAGGCCCTGGTCGCCGTCGAGCGCGCGTTTGTGGTCCTGCGCCGTGGGGAACAGCTTCGCCGTCCGCCCGTCGCAGAGCGCGTGCAGGGAAATCTCCATGCCTTCGAGGAACTCCTGCACGACCACGCGCGCGCCGGCGCTGCCGAAGGCCTTGTCCACCATGATCTCGTCCACGGCGCGTTCGGCCTCGGCCACGTTGCCGGCCAGCAGCACGCCCTTGCCGAGCGCGAGTCCGTCGGCCTTCACCGCACAGCGGCCGCCCAGCGACGCGCAGAAGCGTTTCGCCGCCGCTGGATCAGCGAAGGTGCCCGACTTCGCGGTGGGAATGCCGTGGCGTTCCATGAAGTCCTGCGAAAAAGCCTTCGACGCCTCGAACTGCGCGGCGCGTTGGTTCGGCCCCCAGATCTTGAAGCCCGCAGCTTGAAAGGCGTCCACCACGCCCGCGCCGAGTGCGCCGTCGGGACCAACCACGGTGAAGTCGGGCCGGTTTTCCCGTGCCCACGAGAGGAGCGCCGGGATGTCTTCCGCGGCGAGGGGGACGTTCTGGACCGCGACGCCATTGGCGGCGAGGCGTTCAGCCGCGGTGCCGGCATTGCCGGGCGCGACGAACAACTGCGTGAGGTAGGGCGACTGTGCGAGTTTCCAAACGAGGGCGTGTTCACGGCCGCCCGAACCAAGGACCAACAGCTTCATTTGCGGGCGCAAGGGAACGGGCCGGCGGGGAAACTGCAAAGCTCAAACCGCACCGGGTCCGAGCGATGGGTTTGCGGTTGGCCGTAGCTAGGGGGCTGTGGGTTCCAGCCATTCGAGGCGGAAGAAATGCGCCGAGGCGGTCAGGGGGGTGAGCCACACGGTTTCGGGAAACGTGGCGTCCACTTGGGCGGCGACCTGTAG
Source organism: uncultured Verrucomicrobiota bacterium (assembly GCA_903821635.1). Classification (GTDB taxonomy): domain Bacteria; phylum Verrucomicrobiota; class Verrucomicrobiia; order Limisphaerales; family UBA9464; genus CAIWAH01. Next base: position 32,639 of record CAIJLV010000036.1, read on the forward strand.
TCTGGCGGGGTCTGTTCCCGCCCAGACCCGGTAGCGGCCGGGCCGGCCCGGCCAGCTTAAGCGGCCCACCGTGGGACTCCACGGGGTGAAGTTTAGCGTGAGCGGATGTTCGGCTTGGAGTGGGTTTGTGCCGGCGACGAATTCGCGGAGATTGCTGTAGCCGTCGGCGTCTTCGTCGCCTCGGGGATCAACTTGGAGGCGCCCGAAGTGCTGCTGCTTCCAACGGTCGTCGAGTCCATGGCCGATGGTGTCGGCGAGGGGCACGCCGTGCAGAATGAGTTCCGCTTCCAACAGGTTACCGACGGCGCCTTCGCCTTCGTCGGTGAGGCTGAGAGTCCAGTCGCCGGCGGTGGGCTCAAAAAAATGCTGGGTGCTCATATAGACCCAGTCGGCCGGGCCGGGGTTGGTGTCGGTGCCGTAGGTTTGCAGGACACTGCGTTTCAAATGGGGTGAGGTGAGCACGATCCGCAGGTCCCCGCGCACGGGATGATCGGTCTTCACCCGGACTTGCACCTGCTCACAGGAAAGCGTCTGGGTGACCGTGAAACTCCGGTGCGTGCTTCTCGCGATGAGGCGCGCTGCATAAAGCCGATTCGTGCTCGCTGCCTGCAAAGCTAGGCCCGCGCTGCGCCGCACAAAGATGGCGGGAATGGGGGCGAAATCGGTGCCACCGAGCGGACATAGCTGTTCGCCCGGCGGACAGGAATCGGCCGGGCCATCCGCATAGTTGTAGATGACGGCAAATGCCGCCCCAGCCGCCGCCACATTGGCCAGTTTGGCGGTGAAATCGTTGTCGCCACGTTCAATTAGGGCGCCCGCCTGCGGGGGGAACGCGGCGGGCACGGAGGTGGCGCGGCCGACCTCGACGAGTCGTGAAACCGAAATAGTCTGATCCGGCTGCAATCCGGTTCCCGGGAGTCCGGGAAACGAAAGTTGAGGTCCAGCCGGATCGATCGGTTCCAGTTCGATGCGTAACTGGCTGTCGAGGATTGCGCCGGGGACGTTGTTGGTGATGCGCACGGTGATCGCGGCCGGGCGGTTCACCCACCGTTGGGCAAGTCGGACCGCTTCACCGGCATCAATGACCCCGAAGCCGGTGTGGTGGCTGATCAATAGGCCCGCGGCGTTGGTCACGAGGGTCGGGTCCGCCAAGTCCCAGTGGCGCGCTGAAAGGGCGAGCACCTGCTGCACGTCACGCGCGGTGAGGCGGGGATTTTCCGCCAGCACGAGCGCGGCGGTGGCGCTGACCAGCGGGGCGGCGGCGGAGGTGCCGACCATGCCCAGCGAATTGAAGCGGAAGTCGCTGAGGTATTCGTAGGGGGGGAAGAAACTGATCGGGTTGGCGCCGAAGAAGCCGGTTAAATCGGTGGTGAAAAGGCCGCCGGTATCGAAGTCACCGCCGGGGGCCGCCACCAGAATATTGGCCCCGGTGGAACTGTAGCTCGCCGTCCGACCGGTCGGACCGACGGCGGCCACGCAGAGCGCGAGTGGATCATTGGCCCAGCCATCGTCGTTGGCATTGAGGACCTGCTGGCGGCCGTTGCCGGCAATGCGCACCAGCACCGTGCCCAAGCCCCCGCGGCCTTCAGTCCAAGCGTTGACGATGCCCGAATGTTCCAAGGCCGTGGGGCCAACCTGCCGTGGGGAGGCGTTGCCCCAGCTGTGATTCTGCACCCCGATCAGTTCGGGCGCCGTGGCATACATGGCGGCCAAGGCATCGTCGGCCGCGAGTTTGCCGTTGCTCTGGAACACCACCCAACTGGCCACCATGGCGTCCGGGGCCAGCCCGCTCATGCCCATGGTGTTGTTAGCCATTCCAGCGATGAGCCCGGCGCACGAGGTGCCGTGGGTGCCGATGCCGCCGGAGGTGACCGGTGTTCCCACCGGGGTGCCCGTGCCGAAATTGAAGTGCGGCATGCCGAGGAGGTTGGCCGCGAGTTCCGGGTGCGAAACTTCGATGCCCACATCCCCGACAGCGACGCCTTGGCCGGCGCCGCGCGTGTGCGCCCATGCCGAACGGGCACCGACGTCCGGTCCGAGGAGCGAGCCCGAGTCGGGATCACGATTTTCGAGATACCATTGCCCTTGGATATTGGCGACTTGGGAGGGGAAGAAATCGTCTTGGGGGGCGGGCGCAAAGGCGAATCCTAGCGCCGCCGGCCGGCGGCAAACCGGGAGGGCGGAGCGGATTTCTGGGTGTTGGCCCAAGGCCGCAGCGGCGAGCAGAGCAGCCCTCGGGGAGGTGGCTTCGAGCAGCACCAAGGTGGGCGTAACTTGCCGCCCCCAGTTGAGCGAGTGGAGTGCGGCCAGAGCCTTCCAGTCGGCGCCCGCCTGAAGCTCCAAAGCTAGGTGGCGGCTGAATTCCCAGGTCTCGTTGCCACCGGCCACCGGCAGTTCGAGCCAAGCGGCGGGATCGTTGGCCGTAGCCCGGCTGGCGGAAGTCTCCGGGGGCAGCTCGACGGCCACCGGGAATGGGGCCTTGAGCTGAAGGGTGGCCGCGCTGAGCACAATCGGCACCACGAGTCCGATCAGTAAGCTAGATGGGCGCATCACGCGCCGAACGTGGCAATCGGCTGGGTGACTGTCACGGGGCGTTTGGGTTGTGCCCGCTTCTTGGGAAGTCGGACCGCCCCAATTGCCTCCGTCCGGCCCGGCGCGCTAGGGCTTAACTCGAATCAGGGCTGGGCATTGGAGCCGACGAAGCTCCACGACTCCTTGGGTGGCTGAAATCGAGGATGAAACAATCGGGCGCCAACTTTGGCCCGCCCGCCAACCGCTTGTGGCTAGGGAACGCAGGTTTGAGTTTATCGCTACAAGGCCGCACCTGCTGGATCTGCACGAGCAAGGCACTCTTAGCGGAGCTGCGAATCGGTCAAGACGACTGTCGAAACGGGTGCGAGCGGGTTTGGTGTTAATAAAAAAGCGGCGCCGCTGGTGCGGCGCCGCCTGCTGGGTCTTGAATTTCTCAGTGAGGGGCTGGACTCAGTAGTCCATGCCGCCGCCGCCGTGATGCGGGTCACCGGCCGGCTTTTCCTTCTTTTCCGGGATCTCGGTGATGAGGCATTCGGTGGTGAGCAGGAGGCCGGCGATGGAGGCGGCATTCTGCAGAGCCGAGCGGGTAACCTTCTTCGGGTCGACGACGCCAGCCTTCACGAGGTCTTCGTATTCGCCAGTGGCGACGTTGTAGCCTTCGTTGCCTTTGCGCTTCTTGACTTCCTGAACGATCAGGCTGCCTTCGACACCCGCATTGAGGGCGAGCTCGCGGAGCGGGGCTTCAACAGCGCGCTTCACGATGCTGACACCGGTCTGCTCGTCGATGTTTTCGAGCTTGAGGGCGTCGATGGCGGGAATGCAGCGCAGGAGGGCGACCCCGCCGCCGGCGACGATGCCTTCTTCCACGGCGGCACGGGTGGCGTGCAGTGCGTCTTCCACGCGAGCCTTCTTTTCCTTCATCTCAGTCTCGGTGGCCGCACCGACATGGATAACGGCGACCCCGCCGGCGAGCTTCGCGAGGCGCTCTTGGAGTTTTTCGCGGTCGTAATCGCTGGTGGTTTCTTCGATCTGGCGGCGGATTTGGTTCACCCGGCCTTGGATCTCGGAGCTCTTGCCGTTGCCTTCGACGATCGTGGTGTTTTCCTTTTCGACGACGATGCTCTTGGCGCGGCCGAGGTCGGCGAGGTCGAGGTTTTCGAGCTTGATGCCGAGGTCTTCCGTGATGCACTTGCCACCGGTGAGGATGGCGATGTCTTCGAGCATGGCCTTGCGGCGGTCAC